>DATGNS010000094.1:0-7544 GCA_035306625.1 Pseudomonas sp.
ATCGCCCCGGTCATGATGATGGCGTGCAGGATGGACTTGTGGCAGTTGCGGTCCACCAGCACCAGGTCGTCGCGCCCCACCATGGCGTGCCAGACGATCTTGTTGGCGGTCGAGGTGCCGTTGATGACGAAGAAGCTGTGATCGGCGCCGAAGTTGCGCGCCGCGCGCGCCTCCGCCTCGGCCAGGGGACCGGTGTGATCCAGCAGCGAACCCAGCTCCGGCACGGATACCGACAGGTCCGAGCGCAGGGTGTTCTCGCCGAAGAACTGGTGGAAGGCCTGCCCCACCGGGCTCTTGCGGTAGGCCACGCCGCCGCCGTGCCCGGGGGTGTGCCAGGAGTAGTTGGACTGTGCGGTGTGTTCCACCAGCGCCTTGAAGAAGGGCGGCAGCAGCCCGTCCAGGTAGTTGCGCGCCGCGCGCGCCACCTGGCGCGCCAGGAAGGGCACCGTGTCCTCGAAGAGGTAGAGGATGCCGCGCAGCTGATTCAGATCGGCCATGGCCTCGGCCGGCGCGTTCTCGATGGTGACCTGCTCGCCCAGGGCGAAGATCGGCAGTTGCGGCGCCCGCGCCCGGGCCGCGCGAATCAGCTCCACCATGTCCTGCAACAGGCGACGGTTCTCGCCCGCGCCCTCGGCGGCCAGCAGGATGCAGGCCAGACCGTGGTGGGTCGAAGCCACGATGCGACCCTCCGCCGTACTGGCGGTGCTGAGAATGGCAAAGCCCGCCTGACGGAGCTCGGCGGCGATGGCCCGCACCCGTTCACCGGCCACGCTCTCGGCCTTGATGTCACGGTGAACGATGAGGATCGGAAAATTCAGCTCGTTGTACATGGCCCCACCCTGTCGACTGCGCTGCCGACAGGGTCATACAGACGGGCGCGGGCCGCAAGCGAGGAATGAAACCCGCGAGGCAGGGCCCTGGGGCAAGCGGCGTCCGGACGGATCAGGCTTCGGCGCCGGCGCCCTCCAGCTGCGCCCACAGCGCCGGTGCGCCGCTGGCCTTCTCCAGCGCCGCCAGGCGTGCCGCATGGGCCGCCAGCTCTTCTTCCGTGGCCCGGATGACGCGGCCCGGCGTCCGGTCGAGGATACGGCGGATCGGCGACGGTGCGGGGCCGCCACCGGACTCGCTGCTCTCGCCGGCCAGCGACAGGTGGGTCTGGCCACCGGTCATCGCCAGGTAGACGTCGGCCAGGATCTCGGCGTCGAGCAGCGCGCCGTGCAGCTCGCGGTTGGAGTTGTCCACCCCGTAGCGCTTGCACAGCGCATCCAGGCTGTTGCGCTGGCCCGGGTGGCGCTCGCGGGCCATCAGCAGAGTATCCAGCACCGAACAGTAGCTGCTCAGGTCGGCGCGGTCCTGCTGGCCCAGCAGCGCGAACTCGTTGTTCAGGAAGCCGATATCGAACGCCGCGTTGTGGATGATCAGCTGGGCGCCGTTGATGAACTCGAAGAACTCGTCGGCCACTTCCCGGAAGCGCGGCTTGTCCTGCAGGAACTCGTTGGTGATGCCGTGCACCGCGATGGCGCCCTCGTCCACCTCGCGGTCGGGCTGCAGATAGACGTGAAAGTGGCGCCCGGTCAGACGCCGGCCGATCAGTTCCACGCAACCGATTTCAATGACCCGGTGACCATCGGTCACCGGCATGCCGGTGGTTTCCGTATCGAGAACTACGCTGCGCATTTCCTATCGTCCCGTGCTGTTCCGGCTGGCCATGGCCACGCCCCGATTGGCCAGTTGATCGGCCCGTTCGTTGCCGGGGTGGCCGGTGTGCCCGCGCACCCACTCCCAGGTCACCTGATGGCGATTGACCTGTTCATCCAGCTGCTGCCAGAGGTCGGCATTCTTCACCGGCTGCTTGCTGGCGGTCTTCCAGCCACGCTTCTTCCAGTTGGGCAGCCAGTCCTGGATGCCCTGCATCACGTACTGGGAATCGGTGATCAGGCGTACCTGGCAGGAACGCTTGAGCGCCGCCAGGGCCTGGATGGCGGCCATCAGTTCCATGCGGTTGTTGGTGGTCTGCGCCTCGCCGCCGCAGAGCTCCTTCTCGACGCCCTTGTAGATCAGCAGGGCTCCCCAGCCCCCCGGGCCCGGATTGCCCTTGCAGGCACCATCCGTGTAGATCTCGACGATGTCACTCATGCTTCTTGACGATACTCGGCATGCGGCGGCTGACCTTGGCCACCGGCAGCGGCAGGAGCTTGCCCATCGCTTCGCGGCGCGGCTGGCGCAGGGGTCGCAGGCCGATCATCAGCTTGCGGGCCACCAGGATGTAGAAGCCGGCCCCCGGACACTGCCAGCGCCCACCCCACTGTTCCAGGCGCGCCAGCCGTGCCTGCCAGGCCGGCGAGGCAAGCGGCGGACAATAGCATCCGAAGCGGCGTTTCTCCAGCGCGAAGCCCAGCAGGTTGAGCCAGTCGACGACCCGCCCGGGGGCGATGCAGCGGGCCTGGCGCAATCCGTCGGCGGCGAAGAAATGGCGCAGCCCCCAGCTGCTCCAGGGATTGATGCCCAGTACCACCAGATGCCCGCCCGGCCGCACGCTGCGCGCGGCTTCGCGCAGCACGCCATGGGGCGACAGGCTGAAGTCCAGGCCATGCTGCAGCACCACCAGGTCGGCGCAGTGCTCGCCCAGCGGCCAGGCCTGCTCGTCACAGGCGATCTCCACGCCCGGGAAGGGCGCACCCAGGCTGACGGTATGACGGATCTGCCGGGCCGGGCACACCTTGGGCGGCGGCCCGTAGTGAATGAGAAAACTGCCGAAGAACTCGCCCAGCTCCGCTTCCAGAAGCGGCTGCTCGGCGCTCAGCATCTGCGCTCCCAGGGGGCCGGCGAACCAGCGGCGCGCCTCCCCCATCAGCGCCAGCCAGCGCGGATCGGCCTGGGCGAAGGGTTGCTCGGTCATGACCACCTCCACAGGAAGGCGGGGCAGCCCCGCCTCGGCAATGGCGATTAAGATGCACCTTTATGTTCAGCAACGCGAGCGACCGACCCATGCTGCAGATCGAAGCCCTGCCCGCCTTCAGCGACAACTACATCTGGCTCCTGCTCAACCCCGCCGACCGCGCATGCGCGGTGGTGGACCCCGGTGATGCCGCGCCGGTCCTGGAGTGGCTGGCGACCCATCCGGACTGTCGCCTTACCGACATTCTGGTCACTCATCACCACCACGACCATGTCGGCGGCGTGGCCCGTCTGAAGGAACAGACCGGAGCGCGGGTCATCGGCCCGCAGCAGGAGGCGATTCCCCAGCGTGACCTGGCCGTCGGCGAGGGAGACCGTCTAGAGGTGCTCGGCTGTCCGTGGCGGGTCCTGCACGTGCCCGGCCACACCCTGGGGCATGTGGCCTACTACAGCGAGACCGCGGACGACGCCCCGTTGCTGTTCTGCGGTGACACCCTGTTCGCCGCCGGCTGCGGCCGCCTGTTCGAGGGCACCCCCGAGCAGATGCACGACTCCCTCGGCCGTCTCGCCAGCCTGCCGGAAGCCACCCGCATCTACTGCGCCCACGAATACACCCTGAGCAACCTGCGCTTTGCCCGGGCCGTGGAGCCGGACAACCCTGCCGTGCAGGCCCGCCTGGAAGACGCGGAGCGGCTGCGTGCCGCCGGGCAGCCGACCGTACCCTCTACCCTTGGCATGGAGCGTGCCACCAACCCATTTTTGCGCTGCGATGAAACATCCATTAAAAAAATTATTTCCGCACGCGAAAATAACGAAAATCTGACGTCAACTCTTGTCTTTGCTGGCCTGCGCGCCTGGAAGGATGTCTTTTAAATAGCCGAAGCGTGGCCCCTGTCACCGGGGCCACCTTGCCCTGGCGCCGCTTCGTTCCCTAGAATCGCGACCAATTTTTGGCCTCGAAACGACCCCTCCACATGGCGCCGCTGTTTTTTTCCACGATTCGTCCGCCCCTGCCGGGCAGGGCCCTGCGCCTTGCCGCGCTGGCCGGACTGCTGGCCCTGGCGGGCTGTCAGAGCCTGCAGAAACCGGGTGAACCCGCCGCTGAAGCCGCGTTGCACACCCTCCCCCAGGAGCCTGCCGAGCGGGCCGAAGCCCCGATGCCGCCTGAGGACATCTGGGCGCGCATGCGCGCCGGCTTCGCCTTTTCCATAGAGGAAAACGCACAGATCATTCGGCACCGCCAATTATTCATCGACAATCCGCGGACGCTGGAAGTCGCCAGCGAACGCGGCAGTCTATACATGCACTACATCGTCGAGCGCCTGGAAGAGCGCCAGCTGCCCCTGGAGCTGGCCCTGCTGCCGGTGATCGAGAGCGCCTACAACCCGCTGGCCTACTCCCGCGCCCATGCCGCCGGCATCTGGCAGTTCATTCCTTCCACCGGCCGGCATTTCAACCTGCGCCAGACCAACTGGTATGACGGTCGCCGCGACATCACCGCCTCCACCGAGGCCGCGCTCAACTACCTGACCCGCTTGCATGCCATGTTCGATGGCGACTGGCTGCTGGCCCTGGCCGCCTACAACGCTGGCGAGGGCACCGTGCGTCGGGCCATGAAGCGCAACGAGAGCAAGGGGCTGCCCACCGACTTCTGGAGCCTGCCGCTGCCCCGCGAGACCCGCAACTACGTGCCCAAGCTGCTGGGCCTGGCCTCGCTGGTGAAGGAGCCCGAGAAATACGACGTCGCGCTCAACCCCATTCCCAACGAGCCCTACTTCGAGGTGGTGGAGATCGACCGGCGCATGGATCTGGCCCGGGCGGCCCGCCTGGCCGAGATCGACGAGCAGCACCTGTACCTGCTCAACCCCGCCTTCAAGCGCCGCATCACCATGGACGGCCCGCGCCACCTGCTGGTGCCCAGCAGCAACGCGCCGATCCTGCAGGCCAACCTGTCCCAGCTGCCGGCCGAGGACCTGGTGGACTGGCACGAGTACAAGGTGCGTCCGGGCGACAGCCTGTACACCATCGCCCGCCGTCACAACCTGACGGTGAGCATGCTGCAGGACATCAACCGCATCAAAGGCACCCACCTGCGGGTCGGCCAGGTGCTGAGCATTCCGTCCCACGCGGGTCAGTCGGCGCCCGCCGCGCGCACCGCGGTGGCCAGCGCCTCCTCCGGCAGCCGCTACAACTACCGGGTCAAGAACGGCGACTCGCTGTGGACCATCGCCGCACGCCACAATGTCAGCGTTGCCGACCTCAAGCGCTGGAACAACCTGTCCAGCAGCCGCCTGCGCATCGATCAGGTGCTGACCCTG
The DNA here is from genome assembly GCA_035306625.1 of Pseudomonas sp. GTDB lineage: Bacteria > Pseudomonadota > Gammaproteobacteria > Pseudomonadales > Pseudomonadaceae > Serpens. Next base: position 5,217 of record DATGNS010000094.1, read on the forward strand.
CGTGGCGGCAATGCCGCGCCGAGCAGCGAGCCCACCCTCTACAAGGTGCGCAAGGGCGACTCCCTGTACGCCATCGCCAAGCGCTTCAACGTGAACGTCAGCCACCTGCAGACCTGGAACCCCGACAGCACCGAGGCGCTGCGACCGGGTCAGACGCTGACCCTCTACCTGGCCGAGTGATTCGCAGGCAGGTCGCCACCACGCGAAAGCCGCTTCGCCACGGCAGCCTGCCCGATCACCCGTTCCCGGCCCACTTTGCCCCCATCGGGCAAGCTGGTACTGTACCGGCAGCCTTTCCGCCGCCATGGACCGGGTTCCCTCGCCTGATGTACCGCCTCGTTATCCTGTTGCTGAGCCTGCTCTGCCTGCCGGCCCACGCCGGGCTCTTCCACAGCCATGGCTTCGCCCAGTTCGGTCAGCTCAAGTATCCCGCCAGCTTCACGCATTTCGACTGGGTGAACCCCCAGGCCCCGAAAGGCGGCACCCTGCGCCTGATGGGCGTGGGCACCTTCGACAGCCTCAACCCCTACGCCCTCAAGGGCACCAGCCCGATCGCCACCGCCAACTTCTACCAGTACGGCGTCAGCGAGCTGAACGCACCGCTGATGGTGGGCACCGGCTTCTACGACCCCTCCGGGGACGAACCCGCCTCCAGCTACGGCCTGGTGGCCGAGTCCATCGACTACGGCAGCGATTACAGCTGGGTGGTGTTCAACCTGCGCCCCCAGGCCCGTTTCCATGACAACCGGCCGATCACCGCCAGGGATGTGGCCTTCACCTACCGTACCCTGCTGCGCGACGGGCACCCCCAGTACCGCACCAACCTGCGCGAGGTGGCCCGCGTGGACGTGCTCAACGAGCGGCGCATCCGCTTCGTGTTCAAGCGCGCCGGCAATCCGCTGCTGATCCTGCGCCTGGGCGAGCTGCCGGTGCTGCCGGAGCACTACTGGAGCAAGCGGGACATCCGCGCGACCAGTTTCCAGCCGCCGCTGGGCAGCGGCCCCTATCGCATCACCCAGGTGGAACCCGGGCGCCGCCTGGTGTTCGAGAGGGTGAAGAACTGGTGGGGCGCCGACCTGCCGGTGAACGTGGGCAAGTACAACTTCGACCGTGTGGAAGTGGACTTCTACCGTGACAACCACGTCGCATTCGAGGCATTCAAGGCCGGCGAATTCGACATTTTCCTGGAAAACCAGGCGAAGAACTGGGCCACCGGCTACAACTTCCCGGCAGTGTTGCGCGGCGACGTCATCCGCGCCGAGATTCCCCACCGGATTCCCACCCAGACGCAGGCACTGTTCATGAACAGCCGGCGCGACGTGTTCGCCGATCGCCGCGTACGGGAAGCCATGGGCCTGATGCTGGATTTCGAATGGTCCAACCGCACCCTGTTCAACGGCGCCTATCGGCGCAGCGAAAGCTACTTCCCCAACAGCGAGTTCTCCGCCACCGGCAAGCCGGAAGGCGCCGAGCGCGAGCTGCTGCTGCCCTGGCGCAAGCAGCTGCCCCCCGGCGCCCTGGAGCGCCCCTGGAGCATGCCGCGCACCGAAGGCCGCGGCATTCCCCGGGAAACGGTGCGCCGGGCGCTGAACCTGCTGGCCGCCGCCGGCTGGAAGAGCGGCGGCCAGCCCAGCCGCCTGCGCAACGCCAAGGGGCAATCGCTGCGTTTCGAGATCCTGCTGGTCAACCCGCGTCTGGAACGCATCCTGCAGCCCTATCGGGAAAACCTGCAGCGCCTGGGCGTGCAGGTCAGCCTGCGCGTGGTCGACCGCGCCCAGTACAAGCAGCGCCTGGACAGCTTCGATTTCGACATGGTGCTCATGACCCTGCCGCAGACCCTCAGCCCCGGCCTGGAGCAGTGGCACTACTTCCATTCCACCCAGGCCCGCGAGCGCGGCAGCCGCAACTATGCGGGCGTCGCCGATCCGGTGGTGGACGCCCTGCTCGAGCGCCTGCTGGCCGCCACCAGCCGCGAGGAGCAGGTGGCCGCCACCCGTGCTCTGGACCGGGTGCTGCTCTGGCAGCACTACAGCATTCCCAACTGGTACATCGACCACCACCGCCTGGCCTACCGCAGTCGCCTGGCCTTCCAGGAGACGCCGCCCTACACCCTGGGCCTGCGGGCCTGGTGGCAAAAGCCCACGGAGAAGAGCTCACGATGAACAGCCTGTTCAAATGCCTGCTGCCGGCCACGGCCCTGGCGCTCGGCCTGGCCGGCGCGGCACTGGCACAGCCGCGGCACGCCGTCACCCTGTATGACGAGCCGCCGCTCTATCCGGCCGATTTCACCCACTTCGACTTCGTCAACCCGGACGCCCCCAAGGGCGG
>DATGNS010000095.1:0-12455 GCA_035306625.1 Pseudomonas sp.
TTTCGATGGGACCGAAGGTCTCAACCGAGGCCGCGCATTCTACGCCGCCCATCCCGCTTGTCAAGCACCAGCTGAACGTTTTTTCGTTTCAGCTCAGTCGCTTACCACCGCAACCCGGACCAGCCGGATCTCGCAGCGGGAGGCGAATCATACAGCGTTAAACCACACTGTCAACCTCGCCTCGACCAGCAGCCCGCCTCCTCTGGCGGACCCTTCCTGCGCCACCCTGCCAACCCGTTGAACTCAACTCGGCGGCAGCGCTGCACTGGAAGTGGCGCGCATTATAGGCCTTTCCATCCCCGCGTCAACGCCTTTCAATGGACCGGCAACACGAGGGAAAGATCCAGCCCACCATCCTTCACCGGCGGGCACCAGTAGTAACCACCCGAGACAGGCCGACTGAAACGGTAGAGCGCATCCACGATGCCGTCTTCCAGGCCAATCATCCGCCGCATCTGCACCTCAAATGCATAGAACGAGTGACCGAAGCACAGGAACATCAGCCCGGCCTGGGCACCCTCCGCCCAGGCCATCGATCGCCGCACCATGAAGGCCTCCGGCTCGAAACTTTCCTGAGCGGTACGCTTCACGTGCGCGGACTCCGGCGCGTCCTCCAGCTCCTTGTTGTCGCTCTTGCGACGACCGAAGATGTCATCCTGTTCCGCTGCGGGAAATTTCTCGAAGCCCTCCAGGTCATGCACCCATTGCTGCAAGACCGCGAAGCTGCCCCCATCCTCGCCGGGTCGACGACCCGAGACGATCGCCGCCTCGAAGGCCGCCTCATCAAGCGGATTCTCGGTGCCATCCTCGTAGCCCGTCAGGTCACGTCCCTCCTTGTGACGGAAAGCCTCCACCACCTGAACCAGGGACAGCGCCGGAGACAGGGTATCCACGACCTGACGAGTCAGCCGTACCAGCTCGCCACGCTCCTCGCCACGCAGCCAGCACCAGAGGGCCTGCTGCGTGGCCGGCACCTGTGCATAGGTTTCGTCGAAGTGCGGAAATTCCCGCAGCCCGTCGATCCGAGTGCCCAGCGCCTCGATCAGCGGCTGCCCCAGCCCGACCACCACCTCCCTGCCATCCGCCAGCCGAGCCAGTCGTTCAAGCGCGGCAGGCAGGTCCGCGGCCGAGCCAAGGGAAAACAACAGGTGACGCGCGTGAAGCGGAACCGGGGCCTCGAGAATGGCCGGCTGAAAACAACTCATGACCTCTCCTGCAAACTCATCTGCCCTGCATCGCTCCCTCCATGAACGCTGGACGCGATGCATGGCGAACCTCGCAACCCATGCAGACCTATATAAAGGAACGGCACCTCTCGGTGCCGTCCAGCAATCTACCCGTGCAGGCGCTCCGCCGCATACAGGGTGTTTTCCAGCAGGCAGGCCCGCGTCATCGGACCAACCCCACCGGGAACGGGGGTGATCCAGCCGGCGCGCTCGCTGGCAGCTTCGAATTCCACATCGCCCAGCAGACGACCGTCAGGCTGGCGATTGATACCCACGTCGATGACGATGGCACCCGGCTTGATCCATTCACCCTTGACCAGCCCGGTGATGCCGGTTGCCACCACCACCAGGTCGGCACGCTTCACGTGCGCGTCCAGGTTCCTGGTGAAGCGGTGTGTGACGGTGACCGTGCAGCCAGCCAGCAGCAGCTCCAGCGCCATGGGCCGACCGACGATATTCGAGGCACCGACCACCACGGCGTCAAGACCGTGCAAATCGACACCGGTGCTGGCCAGCAGCGTCATGATGCCCTTCGGCGTGCACGGCCGCAGCAGCGGAATGCGCTGGGCCAGGCGACCCACGTTATAGGGATGGAATCCGTCCACGTCCTTGTCGGGACGAATGCGCTCGAGCAGCGCCGAGGCATCAAGATGCCTCGGCAGCGGCAGCTGAACCAGGATGCCGTCAACGGTCTCGTCAGCATTGAGCTCATCAATCAGCGCCAGCAGGTCGGCCTGGGTCGTGTTCTCCGGCAGATCATAGGCACGCGACTCGAAACCCACCTCGACGCAATCCTTGCGCTTGTGCGCCACATATACCTGGGAAGCCGGATCGGAACCCACCAGGATCACGGCCAGGCCGGGCGCCCGCAGCCCCTGCTGGGTGCGCTCGATAACACGTTGGGCGATCTGCTGACGGAGGCTGGCGGCAATCGCCTTGCCGTCGATCAATTGAGCGGTCATTACGCTTGGTAACCATCACGAAGGAAAAATGGAAGGCGCGTATTCTCGCATGCACGGGCCCACGACAAAAGCCACGCACGGCCGGAGGACGTAACCCATTTATCTCACAGGATTTTTTTGAAAATACCTGTTGACGAGGGATAGGTGCATGACTAACATACGCCCCGCTTGTCGAGCACAGCTAGTCGCTGGGCATGAACGCAGCAGACCTCACCAAGGGTTGGCAGCTTTCAAAGCCAACATTTGCGCTCACCCGAGTCAGCAGAAATAGGCGCCCGTAGCTCAGCTGGATAGAGCATCCGCCTTCTAAGCGGATGGTCGCAGGTTCGAGTCCTGCCGGGTGCGCCATAATGGCAGCTTAGGCACAAGCAAACGCGATATGGTGGGCGTAGCTCAGTTGGTAGAGCACAGGATTGTGGCTCCTGGTGTCGTGGGTTCGATTCCCATCGTCCACCCCATATTCGAGAAAGCGCCAGGCCACCAGCCTGGCGTTTTCGTTTCGGCCACGCGGACGTGGTGAAATTGGTAGACACACCAGATTTAGGTTCTGGCGCCGCAAGGTGTGAGAGTTCGAGTCTCTCCGTCCGCACCATCTCCCCTCCTGCTTTCTAGCTCCCTTTTTTTCCTCATCAGAAGCGATTCCGCTCACGGCGCTTGCGCATCCGCCTCTTGCTTGTTATTTATTTCGCACACGAAATAAATAACCGCCCCCTCATGAATCGACCACCCCGCTTCATCTATCTGCTGAACAGCAGCCAACGGCGCCTGCAGCAGTACATCGCCCAGCACGGCAACGGCCTCAGCTCCGCGCAGGGGGGCGTGCTTTTCCTGCTGGAACGAGAGGACGGCTCACTGATGGGTCACCTGGCGCAGGTACTGGACCTGGCGCCCTCGGCCATTTCCGGACTGATCGATCGCATGCAGAAGGCCGGCCTGGTAACGCGCCGCCCCTGCCCCGTGGACGGCAGGGCCCAACGGGTCTGGCTCACCGAGGCGGGACGGGTGCAGTTGCCAGCCCTGAAGGAACAGGTGCGCTCCGTCAATGCCCTCCTCCAGGAAGGCTTTTCCCGGGACGAGCTGAAAATCGTCGAGCGCTGGCTGCAGCACATTCACGAGCGTCTCGCTCCTTCACAACACGAGGTATGACATGGAGTCCATCGAAATCACCTGTGCCGACGGTTATTGCCTCAGGGGTACTTTCTTCGCCGCCGCCCAGCAGGCATCACGCGCCTCGGTGCTGATCTGCCCGGCCACGGGCGTGCCGCAGACCTTCTACTTCAAGTTCTGCGGCTGGCTGGCCGATCAGGGATATGACGTGCTGGTCTTCGACTATCGCGGCATCGGCCGATCGCTGCATGGCGACCTGCGCGATTGCGAGGTTTCGCTGCAGGAGTGGGGCGAGCTGGATCAGGTCGCCGCGCTCGACTGGCTGCTGGAGAGAACCGGCCACCCGCAGGCGCTGATGATCGGACACAGTGCCGGCGGCCAGATGATGGGCCTGCTGCCCAATCACCAGAAGATCGCCCGGGTCATCAGCGTGGCTGGCTCGACCGGCTATTTCGGCGGCATGCCCGCCACTCGGCGAGTGATCGCCAGTCTGGTGATGAAGGCCTACCTGCCCGCCACCGTGCGCCTGTTCCGCTATGCACGCACCAGCGCCATCGGCCTGGGCGAGGATCTGCCCCGCAGGGTGGCCTTGCAGTGGCGCGACTGGTGCAACCGCCCGGGCTACGTGCTGAACGCCATCGGCCGCACCGTCTCCCGGGACTACCATGCGGAGTTCCGCACTCCCATCACCCTGGTGCATGCGGCTGACGACTGGATCGCCACCACGGCCAACGTCAACGACCTGCTGCGACTGTATCCCAACGCGCCCAAGCAGGTGATCCGCCTGGAACCCAAAAGCTTCGGCTACCGAAGCATCGGTCACATCGACATCTTCCGCAGCTCGCGGCAGAAGGTCTGGCCGGTCATCCAGCAGGCCCTGCAGGCGGCCTGAAAACAGACAGGCCGCTCGAGTGAGCGGCCTGTCTGACTGGCGCCAGTCGTTTAATCCGCCAGGCGCCAGGTGGTGCCGCCCTTGCCATCCTCCAGCACCACACCCATGGCGGTGAGCTGATCACGGATGCGGTCGGATTCGGCCCAGTTCTTCTCGGCACGCGCCTGGATGCGCGCGGCGATCAGCGCTTCCACCTCCGCCGGGTCCACCTTGCCGACGGCGCCCGCCTGCAGGAAGGCGTCGGGTTCCAGCTGCAGCACACCGAGCACGGCCGCCAGTTCCTTGAGGCGTGCCCCCAGGCCGGCGGCGGCCGCCGGGTCGGCGTCGCGCAGGCGGTTGACTTCGCGAATCATCTCGAACAGGACGGCGCAGGCTTCCGGGGTATTGAAGTCGTCATCCATCGCCGCGGCGAAACGTTCCACGAACGCCTCGCCGCCAGCCGGCTCCGCGGCCGGCAGCCCCTTGAGGCCATGATAGAAACGCTCCAGCGCGCCCCGGGCTTCGCGCAGGCTGTCTTCCGAATAGTTGATCGGACTGCGGTAGTGGCTGGACACCAGCAGATAACGCACCACCTCGGGATGGTATTTCTCCAGCACCTCGCGAATGGTGAAGAAGTTGCCCAGGCTCTTGGACATCTTCTCGCCGTCCACACGCACGGCGCCGGCGTGCATCCAGGCATTGGCGTACAGCTTGCCGGTAGCCGCCTCGCTCTGGGCGATCTCGTTCTCGTGGTGCGGGAACACCAGATCCGGGCCGCCGCCGTGAATGTCGAAGGTCTCGCCCAGGCAGCAGGTGGACATCACCGAGCATTCGATATGCCAGCCGGGACGACCCGCGCCCCAGGGCGATTGCCAGCTCGGCTCGCCCGGCTTGGCCGCCTTCCAGAGCACGAAGTCCAGCGGATCCTCCTTGGCCTCACCCACCTCGATGCGCGCGCCGATCTTCAGGTCCTCGATCTTCTTGCGCGACAGCTTGCCGTAGCCGGCGAACCTGCCGACCCGGTAATAGACGTCACCGTTGCCCGGCGCATAGGCGTAGCCCTTGTCGATCAGGGTCTGGATCATGGTGAACATGCCGTCGATGTGCTGGGTGGCACGCGGCTCCATGTCCGGACGCAGCACGGAGAGGCGCGCCTCGTCCTCGTGCATCGCCGCGATCATGCGCTTCACCAGGGCCTCGAACGGCTCGCCATTCTCGTTGGCGCGGCGGATGATCTTGTCGTCGATGTCGGTAATGTTGCGCACGTAGGTGACGTCGTAGCCGCGGTGGCGCAGCCAGCGGCTGACCACGTCGAAGGCGACCATCACCCGGGCATGACCGATATGACAGAAGTCATACACGGTCATGCCGCACACGTACATGCGCACCTGGTTGTCGACCAGGGGCCGGAACGGCTCCTTGGTCCTGGTCAGGGTGTTGTAGATGGACAGGGACATCTCAGGCACCCCAGGAATCGCGCAGCGTCACGGTGCGGTTGAAGACCAGGGCGTCAGGGCGCGAATCGTGGCGATCCACGCAGAAGTAGCCCTCGCGCTCGAACTGGAAGCGATCCTCCGGCGCGGCGCTGGCCAGCGAGGGCTCGGCGCGGCAGCCCTTGAGCACCACCAGGGAGTCGGGATTGATGTTGTCCAGGAAGCTGCCGCCCTCCTCGGTCTTGTCCGGGTTCGCCGAGCGGAACAGGCGATCGTACAGGCGCACTTCGCACTCCACGCTTTCCGCGGCCGGCACCCAGTGGATCACACCCTTGACCTTGCGACCCACGGGGTTGGCACCCAGGGTGTTCTCGTCATACGAGCAGCGCAGTTCGATGATGTTGCCGTCGGCATCCTTGATGGCCTCGTCGGCGCGAATCACGTAGCAGCCGCGCAGGCGCACCTCGCCGCCAGGCACCAGGCGCTTGTAGCCGGCCGGCGGGTTTTCCTCGAAGTCGCTGGCGTCGATGTAGATCTCGCGGGAGAACGGCAGCACGCGAACGCCCATGTCCTGCTTGGGATGGCGCGGCAGCTCCAGCTGTTCCACCTTGCCTTCCGGATAGTTGGTGATGACCACCTTCAGCGGCCTGAGCACGCACATGGCGCGGGGCGCGTTGGCGTCCAGGTCCTCGCGGATGGCGAATTCCAGCATGCCCATGTCCACCACGCCGCCGGCGCGGTTGACGCCGATCATCTCGCAGAAGTTGCGGATGGAGGCCGGGGTGTAGCCACGGCGACGGAAGCCGGACAGGGTTGACATGCGCGGATCATCCCAGCCGTTCACATGTCCTTCGTCCACCAGCTGCTTGAGCTTGCGCTTGCTGGTGATGGTGTAGTTCAGGTTCAGGCGCGCGAATTCGTACTGACGCGGCTTGGCCGGCACCGGCAGGTTGTCCAGGAACCACTCGTACAGCGGGCGGTGATCCTCGAACTCCAGGGTGCAGATGGAGTGGGTGATGCCCTCGATGGCGTCGGACTGCCCGTGGGTGAAGTCGTAGCTCGGATAGATGCACCACTTGTCGCCGGTCTGATGGTGATGGGCATGACGGATGCGATACAGGATCGGATCGCGCAGGTTCATGTTCGGCGACGCCATGTCGATCTTGGCGCGCAGTGCACGGGCGCCGTCCGGGAACTCGCCGGCGCGCATGCGCTGGAACAGATCCAGGTTCTCCTCGACGGAGCGGTCGCGGAACGGGCTGTTGCGTCCCGGCTCGGTCAGGCTGCCGCGATACTCGCGGGCCTCTTCCGGCGACAGATCGCAGACGTACGCCTTGCCGGCCTTGATCAGGTGAATGGCCCACTCGTACAGCTGCTCGAAGTAATCGGAAGCGTAATGCTCCTCGGCCCACTGAAAGCCCAGCCAGCGCACATCCTCCCTGATGGCATCGATGTACTCCTGATCTTCCTTGGCCGGGTTGGTGTCATCGAAACGCAGGTTGCACTGGCCGCCGAACTCCTCGGCCAGGCCGAAGTTCAGACAGATCGACTTGGCATGGCCGATATGCAGGTAGCCGTTGGGCTCCGGCGGGAAGCGGGTGATGATCTTGCTGTGCTTGCCGCTCTCCAGGTCGGCCTGGACGATCGGACGAAGGAAATTCGCGGCGGCGGGAGTCTCGGGCTTGCTCATGGGATCCTTGCACTGACTGCTGCGCGGCCTCGGGTAGGCCGGGCTGAATAAACGCCGTATCATAGCCGAGCTGTCATATGCCTGACAGACCTCACCTCCCAGCTACAGAGAGCCTTGTCATGATCAAGCTGCATACCAATCACGGCACCATCACCCTGCAACTGTTCGCCGACAAGGCGCCGGAAACCGTCGCCAACTTCATCCAGTACGTGAAGGACGGCCACTACGACAACACCATCTTCCACCGCGTGATCGGCAACTTCATGATCCAGGGCGGCGGCTTCGAGCCCGGCATGAAGCAGAAGGCCACCCGCGCACCGATCAAGAACGAAGCCGACAACGGCCTCTCCAACAAGACCGACACCATCGCCATGGCCCGCACCATGGAGCCGCACTCCGCCTCGGCGCAGTTCTTCATCAACGTGAAGGACAACGACTTTCTGGACCACACTGCTCCGACCATCCAGGGCTGGGGCTACGCCGTGTTCGGCGAGGTGGTTGAGGGCATGGACGTGGTCAACAAGATCAAGGCCGTGCCGACCACCATGCGCGCCGGCCACCAGGACGTCCCGGTCGACGACGTGATCATCGAGCGCGCCGAAGTCGTTGAATGATCCTGCTGATCTCCGATCTGCATCTGGAAGAGGAACGCCCGGACATCACCCGGGCGTTTCTGCGTTTCCTGCGCGAACGGGCGATCGAGGCCGAAGCGCTGTACATCCTGGGCGACTTCTTCGAGGTCTGGATCGGCGACGACGGCATGACACCCTTCCAGCACGAGATCGCCGCTGCCCTGCGCCAGCTGAGCGAGGCCGGCACGCGCATCTTCCTCATGCATGGCAACCGCGACTTTCTCATCGGCCAGGCGTTCTGCCGCGAGGCCGGCTGCACGCTGCTCAGCGATCCCAGCCTGGTGACCCTGGAAGGCGAACGGGTACTGCTGATGCACGGCGACAGCCTGTGCACCGCGGACCAGTCCTACATGCGCATGCGCCGCCTCCTGCGCAACCCGCTGTCCCTGTTCATCCTGCGCCATCTGCCGCTGCGCAAGCGCCAGCAACTGGCCCGCAAGCTGCGCAATGAAAGCCGCATGCAGACCCGCATGAAGGCCGCCGAGATCACCGACGTGACGCCGGCGGAAGTGGAGCGGGTGATGCACGAGCATGGTGTGCGCACGCTGATCCACGGTCACACCCACCGACCCGCCACCCACGCGCTCGCGCTGAACGGACAGGCGGCACGGCGCATCGTGCTGGGCGACTGGGACCGACAGGGCTGGGCGCTGCAGGTGGACCGCAACGGTTTCACCCAGACACCCTTCCCCCTGGAAAGGGACTGACCGCGCAGGCCTCAGGCCGGCACGCCGCTGTGGAAGCGGAACTCCGTATCCGGCGCCTCGATCAGCTCCCGCTCCAGCGCCCGGAAGCGTTCCACAGAACGGTCCACGTCCGCCTCGTCGCCGAACTGATAGGCGAACTTCAGGTAGTTCTGGTAATGCCGCGACTCGGATTGCAGCAGGCCGGCGTAGAACTTGCCCAGCTCCTCGTCCAGATGCGGCACCAGCGCCTCGAAGCGCTCGCAGCTGCGCGCCTCGATATAGGCACCCACCACCAGCGTGTCGATCAGCTTGTGCGGCTCCGACGTACGCACACCGGCTCGCAATCCAGAGGCATAGCGACTGGCGGACACCGGCCGCACCTCGATCCTGCGTTTCCTGAGGATGCGCAGCACCTGTTCGTGATGTACCAGCTCCTCGCGGGCCAGGCGGGACATGTAATTGACCAGGTCCAGGCGCTGGTTGTACTTGGCGATCAGGCTCAACGCGGTCGAGGCGGCCTTGAATTCGCAGTTCTTGTGATCGATCAGCAGGATGTCCTGATGCTGCAGCGCCACTTCGACCCAGGCGGCCGGGGTCCGGCAACCCAGGAACGCGTGAATTTCCGGCAGGCTCATTGCTGCGCCCCGCAGACCGCGAGGACGCACGGCAGTTCTCGATTCGACAACATGAATCTCGGCTCGAACAGGGAAACGGCGCATTATACGGTCGCCGGCCCGCCTGGCCAGTCGGCTTGACCCAGGTCAGCGGCATACCGCCGCGCTACGACTAAAGTTCAGCCAGAGACATCGCAAAGGGAGCACCTCTATGCAAGCGATCCGCAGCATCCTGGTCGTCATCCAGCCCGATCTACCGGACCAGCTCGCACTCAAGCGTGCCCGGCTGATTGCCAGCGTCACCCAGTCGCACCTGCACCTGCTGGTGTGCGCCGAAGCCAGCGAGGATCAGGGCCCGCTGCTGGCCGAGCTGTCCGAACAGCTGCGCGCGGAAGGCTTTTCCGTCTCCACCGAGCAGGCCTGGCTGGAGAGCCCGCACCAGACCGTGATCGCCGCCCAGCAGAGCGAAGGCTGCTCTCTGGTCATCAAGCAGCACCGCCGCGACAGCATCCTGAAGAAGGCCTTCCTGACCCCGGAGGACTGGAAGCTGCTGCGCTACTGCCCCTGCCCGGTGCTGATGGTGAAGAGCGACGCCCCCTGGAGCGGCCGCAACATTCTTGCCGCCGTCGACGTGGGCAACTCCGACAGTGAACACCAGACCCTGCATGCCGGCATCGTCGGCCATGCCCACGACATCGCGCGCCTGTGCCAGGGCCAGCTGCACGTGCTGAGCGCCCATCCCTCGCCCATGCTGTCGGCCGCCGACCCCACCTTCCAGCTCAAGGAAAGCATCGAGCAGCGCTACCGGGAGGCCTGCCGCAAGTTCCAGGAGGACTACGAGATCGAGGACCGCTGCCTGCACATCGAGGAAGGCCCGGCCGACGTGCTGATCCCCAAGGTCGCCCATCAACTGAACGCGGCGGTGACCGTCATCGGCACGGTCGCCCGCACCGGCCTGGCCGGCGCCCTGATGGGCAATACCGCCGAGGTGGTGCTGGATTCGCTGGAAAGCGACGTGCTGGTGCTCAAGCCCGAGGACATCATCCAGCACCTGGAAACCCTGCTGCAGCGCTGAGGCGCGGCGGGGCCGCCGGCGCATCGGGTCGCCGGCGGTCCACCCCACCGTGAACCCCGCCAGTGCCCCGGTCCGCGGCATCGACGCGATCGCGCCCGCACGCCGCATGCGAAGCCAGCACCTCGGCGCCCACCGTCACAAGCGCCTCACAGCGAGCCGTTTCGCACATCTTAGCCCTTTGTCTAAGCCAGGTTTTCCCGCCTTGTAGTGGCTTCGCCGCTTACTTTCACGGCGACTTTCCAGTAGAATCTCTCCGCCGTTTTTGGCATCACCAACCGCCGGAAGCTGTTTTCAAAGCGTCACGAGCACAGTCGATCCGAGCGGGACGAAGGCTCAGGCACCTTCCCTCCGCACTCCTTTGTCCCCCTCGGCGTAAAACTTTGAAAACAGCTTCTTGAGGGGAAACCCCGCAGCCCTGGCAAAGCCGCCCATAAAGCGGTGGAGTGCAGGCTCGAGGTTCCCGGGATGAGTGTCCCGGCCCATGGGACCACTGATGAGGTAATAACTGTGCTTGAAGCCTACCGCAAACACGTAGCTGAGCGCGCCGCACTGGGCGTGGTGCCCCAGCCGCTGAACGCTGAACAAACCGCAGGCCTGGTCGAGCTGCTGAAGAACCCTCCGGCGGGCGAAGAAGCCTTCCTGGTTGATCTGATCACCAACCGCGTTCCGGCGGGCGTGGACGAGGCTGCCTACGTCAAGGCTGGCTTCCTGTCCGCCATCGCCAAGGGCGAAACCACCTCCCCGCTGATCGACAAGAAGCGTGCCGTCGAACTGCTGGGCACCATGCAGGGCGGCTACAACATCGCCACCCTGGTGGAGCTGCTGGACAACGCGGAACTGGCCGACGTGGCCGCCGAACAGCTGAAGCACACCCTGCTGATGTTCGACGCCTTCCACGACGTCGCCGAGCGTGCCAAGAAGGGCAACGCCGCCGCCGAGGCGGTGATGAAGTCCTGGGCCGAAGGCGAATGGTTCACCGCTCGCCCCGCCGTTCCGGAAAAGATCACCCTGACCGTGTTCAAGGTGCCGGGCGAAACCAACACCGACGACCTGTCCCCTGCTCCGGACGCCTGGTCGCGCCCCGACATCCCGCTGCACGCCCTGGCCATGCTGAAGATGCCCCGCGACGGCATCGAGCCGGACCAGCCGGGCTCCGTCGGCCCGCTGAAGCAGATCGAAGCCGCCAAGGCCAAGGGCTACCCGGTTGCCTACGTCGGCGACGTGGTCGGCACCGGTTCTTCCCGCAAGTCCGCCACCAACTCCGTGCTGTGGTTCTTCGGTGACGACATCCCCTACGTGCCGAACAAGCGCGCCGGCGGCTACTGCTTCGGCACCAAGATCGCCCCGATCTTCTACAACACCATGGAAGACGCCGGCGCCCTGCCGATCGAGTTCGACTGCACCAACCTGGCCATGGGCGACGTCATCGACGTGTACCCCACCAAGGGTGAAGTGCGCCGTCACGACACCGACGAGCTGGTCACCACCTTCCAGCTGAAGACCGAAGTGCTGCTGGACGAAGTCCGCGCCGGCGGTCGTATTCCGCTGATCATCGGCCGTGGCCTGACCGAAAAGGCGCGCGCCGCCCTGGGCCTGCCGCCGTCCACCCTGTTCAAGAAGCCGCAGGCTCCGGCCGACAGCGGCAAGGGCTTCACCCTCGCCCAGAAGATGGTCGGCCGCGCCTGCGGTCTGCCGGAAGGCCAGGGCGTGCGCCCGGGCACCTACTGCGAACCGAAGATGACCACCGTCGGTTCCCAGGACACCACCGGCCCGATGACCCGCGACGAGCTGAAGGACCTGGCCTGCCTGGGCTTCTCCGCCGACCTGGTGATGCAGTCCTTCTGCCACACCGCCGCCTATCCGAAGCCCATCGACGTCAAGACCCACCACACCCTGCCCGACTTCATCATGAACCGTGGCGGTGTGTCCCTGCGCCCGGGTGATGGCATCATCCACAGCTGGCTGAACCGCATGCTGCTGCCGGACACCGTCGGTACCGGTGGCGACTCCCACACTCGCTTCCCGATCGGCATCTCCTTCCCGGCCGGTTCCGGCCTGGTAGCCTTCGCCGCCGCCACCGGGGTCATGCCGCTGGATATGCCGGAATCCGTTCTGGTTCGCTTCAAGGGCAAGCGCAACCCGGGCATCACCCTGCGTGA
>DATGNS010000096.1:0-3067 GCA_035306625.1 Pseudomonas sp.
CCGCCGTTTCCCGGTTGCGCCACATCCACAGGGGAAAGCGGCGGAAGGCCTCCTGCCGCCAGTCCTGCGCCGTGCGACCACGCACCCAGGCATCCACCTGCGCGGCATCCGGCCAGTCCGCCTCCACGGCCACGATGGAAAAACCGTGGTGCTCGATCAGTCGCCGGCTGATGGCCGCCCGCGCCCGGTAGAACTCGGAGGTGCCGTGGCTGGCCTCGCCGATCAGCACCACCCGGGCATCGCCGTAGCGGTCGAAGGCGCGGGCGAAATCGGGGTCGTCCAGGACAGGCAAGGGCTCGGCCTCGCGGCGCAGCAGCGCCACCAGGGCGGCCTCATCCTGCACATGCGTCATGAACAGGCTCCCATGGAGTGGTTACCTGGGGGACCGGAATCCTGAAGGGCGTGTTCCCGGGGCGGGATGGTCGGAGCCCGCTTTGGGCCAGGGGTTGGCAATCGCGCTCTGAAGCTGCTCCTACGTAGGACCCCGGGCGGGGGTGAGCTGTGAACGCGAGCATATTTATATGCTTAAAAAGAATTTCCAGTTAAACCCTTATATCCCTATATTCGCGCCCATCAAGCCGCGTACTCATAGGCAAACCGTTGAGCCGCGCATCCGTGTCCAGGGCACGTGTGCGTCTCGACGTGCCCTGCGAAAACCCAGGTTTCGCCAGGAGCTGTTTCCCATGAATGCGGTTGTTTCTCCCTCCTCCGCACCCACCCAGTCGTTCGAGATCCGTCCGCTGGACGCCGTGCTCGGCGCCGAGATCGTCGGCATCGACCTGTCCCGCCCGCTCAACGACGCCGATTTCGCCCGTGTGCATCGCGCCCATCTGGATTACGGCGTAGTGGTCTTCCGCGACCAGCACCTGACCCCGGAACAGCACATCGCCTTCAGCCGCCGCTTCGGCGAGCTGCAGATCCACGTGCTGCGCCAGTTCCTGCTGGCCGGCCACCCGGAGATCTTCATCATCTCCAACATCATCGAGAACGGTCAGCCGATCGGCCTGGGCGACGCCGGCAAGTTCTGGCACTCGGACCTGTCCTACAAGGAAATCCCCAGCCTGGGCTCGATGCTCTACGCCCGGGAGCTGCCTTCCGAAGGCGGCGACACCCTGTTCGCCTCCCAGCAGGTGGCCTACGAGACCCTGCCGCTGGAAGTGAAGAAGGCGCTGGACGGCAAGCGCGCCGCCCACTCCTACGTGGCCCGCTATGCCGACGAGGTGTTCGCCGGCATCCGCCGTCCGACCCTGACCCCCGAGCAGATCGCCGAGGTCAAGCCGGCCATCCATCCGGTGGTGCGTACCCATCCGGAAACCGGCCGCAAGGGGCTGTTCGTCAACGAGAATTTCACCACCCACATCCTCGACCTGCCGGAAGACGAGAGCCGCGAACTGCTCCGGGAGCTGTTCGCCCACAGCGCCAAGCCGGAATTCATCTACCGCCACCAGTGGCAGGACAACGACCTGGTGTTCTGGGACAACCGCGCCCTGATCCACCTGGCCACCGGCTGCCCGAGTCACCTGCGCCGTCGCATGCACCGCACCACCATCCAGGGCGACATTCCGTTTTGAGCAAGGACTCCGTCATGAACGCGTTAACCGCTAACCCGGTGCAGCTACCGAACGCCTCTTCGGCGCCGCACCCCGCGCTGCTGGAAGTCGAGGGTGTGAGTCTCGAATACCGCACGGCCGAACGGATCGTGCGCGCGACCCACCAGGTCAGTTTCGCGGTCGATCCGGGCGATCGCTTCATCCTCCTCGGCCCGTCGGGCTGCGGCAAATCCACCCTGCTCAAGGCCGTGGCCGGCTTCCTGCAGCCCCAGGAAGGGGAAATGCGCCTGGCCGGCCAGCGCATCGAAGGGCCGGGCGCCGACCGCATCGTGGTGTTCCAGGAGTTCGACCAGCTGCTGCCGTGGAAGACGGTGAAGCAGAACGTGATGTTCCCGCTGCTGGCCTCGCGCACCGCCGACAAGGCCGAAGCCGAGGCGCGCGCCCTGCTGTACATCAACAAGGTGGGCCTGGGCGGCTTCGTGGACGCCTATCCGCACACCCTGTCCGGCGGCATGAAGGCCCGCGTGGCCATCGCTCGCGCCCTGGCCATGCAGCCGAAGATCCTGCTGATGGACGAGCCGTTTGCCGCGCTGGACGCCCTGACCCGCCGCAAGATGCAGGAGGAACTGCTGGAACTGTGGCGCGACGTGAACTTCACGCTGCTGTTCGTGACCCACTCCATCGAGGAGGCGCTGATCGTCGGCAACCGCATCCTGCTGCTCTCGCCCCATCCGGGCCGGGTGCGCGCGGAGATCAACAGTGAGCAGTTCGACCTGGGCAGCTCGGGCAGCGTGGCCTTCCAGGCCACCGCCCAGCGCATCCATCGCCTGCTGTTCAACGAGCAGGCGCCCGATGCCCAGCCCGAACTCACCTTCCAGGACGTATGCCTGTCGTACTGAGGAGCGCACCATGACCGTACCGACCACCTCGCGCCCCGAATACGAAATCGAGCTGGCGCCGTTCACCGAAAAACCCCTGGAGCGCACCCTGCCGCTGGCCACGCGCCTGTGGCAGTACGGCTGGCTGCGCAAGGGCGTGATCCTCGTCGCCCTGGCCGTGATCTGGGAACTGGTGGCCCGCTACCAGAACAACGACCTGCTGCTGCCGGGCTTCCTGCAGACCGCCGAGGCGCTGTTCAACGGCCTGGCCAGCGGTGAGCTGCTGCAGAAGTCCGCCACCTCGCTGGACGTGCTGATCCGCAGCTACCTGATCGGCATCGTGCTGGCCTTCGGACTGACCACCCTGGCGGTGTCCACCCAGGTCGGCCGCGACCTGCTGTCCACCCTGACCTCCATGCTCAACCCGCTGCCCGCCATCGCGCTGCTGCCGCTGGCGCTGCTGTGGTTCGGCCTGGGCGAAGGCAGCCTGATCTTCGTGCTGGTGCACTCGGTGCTCTGGCCGCTGGCCCTGAGCACCTACGCGGGCTTCCTCGGCGTGTCCGAAACCCAGCGCATGGCCGGCCGCAACTACGGCCTCAAGGGCGTGCGCTTCGTGGCGCTGATCCTGGTGCCGGCGGC
>DATGNS010000097.1:0-2659 GCA_035306625.1 Pseudomonas sp.
AGACGAGCACGTCAGCTACAACGCCGGCTACACCAACGTCCACGAGTACATCCCGTGGCGCACCCTCACCGGTCGCCAGCAGTTCTACCAGGACCACCCGTGGATGCAGGCCTTCGGCGAGCAGCTGATGAGCTACCGGCCGCCGATCAACACCCGCTCGCTCGGCTATGTGCAGGGCAAGAAGCCCAACGGCAACCCGGAGATCGCGCTGAACTGGATCACCCCGCACCAGAAGTGGGGCATCCACAGCACCTACACCGACAACCTGATCATGCTCACCCTGAGCCGTGACGGCCCGATCGTATGGATCTCGGAAATCGACGCGAAGAAGGTCGGCATCGAGGACAACGACTGGATCGAGTGCTTCAACGCCAACGGCGCGCTCACCGCCCGCGCGGTGGTCAGCCAGCGCGTCAAGGAAGGCATGGTGATGATGTACCACGCCCAGGAACGCATCGTGAACGTGCCCGGCGCCGAGAGCACCGGCACCCGCGGCGGCCACCACAACTCGGTGACCCGCGTGATGCTCAAGCCCACCCACATGATCGGCGGCTACGCCCAGCAGGCCTACGGCTTCAACTACTACGGCACCGTGGGCTGCAACCGCGACGAATTCGTCGTGGTGCGCAAGATGAACAAGGTCGACTGGCTGGACGCGCCCTACGGCGATGACCTGCCGCAACCGCTGCCGCAGGACATTTGAGGAGTACCGCCATGAAGATTCGTTCCCAAGTCGGAATGGTCCTGAACCTGGACAAGTGCATCGGCTGCCACACCTGCTCGATCACCTGCAAGAACGTCTGGACCAGCCGCGAAGGCATGGAATACGCCTGGTTCAACAACGTCGAGACCAAGCCCGGCATCGGCTACCCCAAGGAATGGGAAAACCAGGAGAAGTGGAAGGGCGGCTGGGTCCGCAATGCCGACGGCTCCATCAACCCGCGCATCGGCGGCAAGTTCCGCGTGCTGGCGAACATCTTCGCCAACCCGGACCTGCCCAGCATCGACGACTACTACGAGCCGTTCGACTTCGACTACCAGAACCTGCACACCGCGCCGCTGGGCAAGCACCAGCCGGTGGCGCGGCCACGCTCGATGATCTCCGGCAAGCGCATGGAGAAGATCGAGTGGGGCCCCAACTGGGAGGAGATTCTCGGCACCGAATTCGCCAAGCGTCGCAAGGACAAGAACTTCGACAAGGTCCAGGCGGACATCTACGGCGAGTACGAGAACACCTTCATGATGTACCTGCCGCGCCTGTGCGAGCACTGCCTCAACCCGGCGTGCGCGGCCTCCTGCCCGAGCGGCGCCATCTACAAGCGCGAGGAGGACGGCATCGTCCTCATCGACCAGGAGAAGTGCCGCGGCTGGCGCATGTGCATCAGCGGCTGCCCGTACAAGAAGATCTATTACAACTGGAAGAGCGGAAAATCCGAGAAGTGCATCTTCTGCTTCCCGCGCATCGAGGCCGGCATGCCGACCATCTGCTCGGAAACCTGCGTGGGCCGCATCCGCTACCTGGGCGTGCTGCTGTATGACGCCGACCGCATCCACGAGGTGGCCAGCACCCCCAACGAGCAGGACCTGTACCAGAAGCAGCTGGAGATCTTCCTCGACCCGCACGATCCGAAGGTCATCGAGCAGGCGCTGAAGGATGGCGTGCCCCAGTCGGTGATCGACGCCGCGCAGAAGTCGCCGGTCTACAAGCTGGCGGTGGACTGGCAGCTGGCCCTGCCGCTGCACCCGGAATACCGCACGCTGCCGATGGTCTGGTACGTGCCGCCGCTGTCGCCCATCCAGAACGCCGCCCAGGCCGGCCATGTGAGCATGGACGGCGTGCTGCCGGACGTGGACAGCCTGCGCATCCCGGTGCGCTACCTGGCCAACCTGCTCACCGCCGGCGACGAGAAGCCGGTCAAGCTGGCCCTCAAGCGCCTGCTGGCCATGCGCGCCTACAAGCGCGCCGAGCAGGTGGACGGCGTGCTCGACCTCCAGGTGCTGGAGCAGGTGGGCCTGAGCCGCGACCAGGCCGACGACATGTACCGCTACCTGGCCATCGCCAACTACGAGGACCGCTTCGTGGTGCCCTCGGCGCACCGCGAGGACGCCATGAGCGACGCCTTCGCCGAGCGCTCCGGCTGCGGCTTCAGCTTCGGCAGCGGCTGCGGCGGCGCCTCGGACACCAACATGTTCGGCGCGAAGAAGGCCAACCAGCGCGACATCATCAAGACCGTGCAGCTGTGGGAGGAATGAGCATGCAGATCCTCAAGGTGATTTCCCTGCTGCTCGACTACCCCACCGAGCAGCTGCGCGAGGGCTACCTGGAGCTGGCGAAGGCCATCTCCGGCGCCCGCGAGATCAGCCCCGAGCAGCGCGGCGCGCTGCGCCTGCTGCTCGAGGAACTGGTCGGCGGCGACCTGATGGACGTGCAGGAGCGCTACAGCGAGCTGTTCGACAAGGGCCGCGCCCTGTCGCTGCTGCTGTTCGAGCACGTGCACGGCGAGTCCCGCGACCGCGGCCAGGCCATGGTCGACCTGATGGCCCAGTACGAGGCCGCCGGCTTCGCCATCGGCGTGCGCGAACTGCCGGACTACATCCCCCTGTACCTGGAGTTCCTCGCCACCCGCGAGGACCTGGAGGCCCGCGAGGGCCTGGCGGA
>DATGNS010000098.1:0-2742 GCA_035306625.1 Pseudomonas sp.
GATCGCCCGCAAGCTGCTGGGCCGCGATCCGGAAGCCCACGAGGCGCCGGTGATCCTGGACACCTACGCCAACACCAGCTCGGCCGGCTCGGTGATTGCCTTCCACAAGCACCAGGACGACCTGCCCGCCGGCTCGGTGGGCGTGCTGAGCTCCTTCGGCGCCGGCTACTCCATCGGCAGCGTGGTCCTGCGCAAGCGCTGATCTCCCGCCGGGACACACATCGCGGCTGAAGCCGCTCCTGCGGATGAATCGAACCTGCGGGAGCGGCTTCAGCCGCGACTGTTTTGCGCCCATCCCTTCGGTCACGACCGGAAACGCCGCTGCTCGCCGACAGGGGAGTCGGGCTGTTTTCCGGATTTCTTCAGGCTGCCCGTCAAGTTGGACGGCTTCTTGCTATCACTCCTGCGCGTTTGTGATGCGCGTCAAAAAATTGTTTCAGCGAGTGGGAGAAACGGGTGGATCGCACGCGGTTGACGAACTTGCGCGGCACCCTGGCCAGTCTGAGCCAGGGCAATCTGGGCGTGCCGCTGCTGGTGCTGATGTTGCTGGGCATGATGACGCTGCCCATGCCGCCCTTTCTGCTCGATGTGTTCTTCACCTTCAACATCGCCCTGTCCATCGTTGTCCTGCTGGTCAGCGTCTACGCCTTGCGCCCGCTGGACTTCGCCGTGTTCCCCACCATCCTGCTGGTGGCCACCCTGCTGCGCCTGGCGCTGAACGTGGCCTCCACCCGCGTCGTGCTGCTGCATGGTCAGGAAGGCGATGGCGCCGCGGGCAAGGTGATCCAGGCGTTTGGCGAAGTGGTGGTCGGCGGCAACTACGTGGTGGGTGCCGTGGTGTTCGCCATCCTGGTGATCATCAACTTCGTGGTGATCACCAAGGGCGCCGGGCGCATCTCCGAGGTGAGCGCGCGCTTCACCCTGGATGCGCTGCCCGGCAAGCAGATGGCCATCGACGCCGACCTCAACGCCGGTCTCATCGACCAGGCCGAGGCCAAGAAGCGCCGCGCGGAAGTGGCCCAGGAGGCCGATTTCTACGGCTCCATGGACGGTGCCAGCAAGTTCGTGCGCGGCGACGCCATCGCCGGCCTGCTGATCATGTTCGTCACCCTGCTGGGCGGCATGGCCATCGGCACCCTGCAGCACGGCCTGCCGGCCGGCGAGGCGGCGCGCATCTATGCGCTGCTGACCATCGGTGACGGCCTGGTCGCGCAGATTCCCTCGCTGCTGCTGTCCACCTCCGCAGCCATCATGGTCACTCGCGTGTCCACCGCCGAGGACATGGGGCAGCAGATCACTCGGCAGATGTTCGCCACGCCCCGCGCGCTGGCGGTGGCCGCCGGCCTGCTGATTGTCGTCGGCCTGGTGCCGGGCATGCCCCATACCCCCTTCGTCGGCTTGGGCCTGCTGGCCGCCGGCCTGGCCTGGCTGGTGTGGCGCAAGGGCCGCGTCGCTCAGGCCAAGGAGGCTGCACCGGTGGTGCCCGCCGAGCAGTTGCCGGCCCTGCAGGAGCCGGAGGCCAAGGAGCTGGGCTGGGATGACGTCAACCCGGTGGACCTGGTGGGCCTGGAAGTGGGCTATCGGCTGATTCCCCTGGTGGACCGCAACCAGGGTGGACAGTTGCTGGCGCGCATCAAGGGCGTGCGCAAGAAGCTGTCCCAGGACCTGGGTTTCCTCATCCCGCCGGTGCATATCCGCGACAACCTGGACCTGATGCCCAACGCCTACCGGCTGACCCTGATGGGGGTCAGCGTGGCCGAGGCCGAGCTGTACCCGGACCGCGAGCTGGCCATCAACCCCGGCCAGGTGTTCGGCACCCTCAACGGCATCGCCGGGCGCGATCCGGCCTTCGGCCTGGAGGCGGTGTGGATCGAGCCCTCGGCGCGCGAACAGGCACAGACCCTGGGCTACACGGTGGTGGACGCCAGCACCGTGGTGGCCACGCACCTGAACCAGGTGCTGTTCAAGCATGCCCACGAACTGATCGGCCACGAGGAAGTGCAGCAGATGCTGCAGGTGCTGGCCAAGAGCTCGCCCAAGCTGGCCGAGGAACTGGTCCCCGGCATGATTTCCCTGTCCACCCTGCTCAAGGTCCTGCAGGCGCTGCTGCAGGAGCAGGTATCGGTACGCGACATCCGCAGCATCGCCGAGGCGATCGCCAGCGTACAGGGCAAGAGTCAAGATCCCGGCGCGCTGGTGGCGGCCGTGCGCATCGCCCTGGGTCGCGCCATCGTGCAAGGCATCGTCGGTCTTGAGCCGGAGCTGCCGGTGATTACCCTGGACCCCCGTCTGGAACAGATATTGCTTGGCAGCGTCCAGAAAGCCGGCCAGGGCGCCGAAGAAGGTTTCCTCCTCGAACCCGGCATGGCGGAGAAGCTGCAGCGCTCCCTGGTGGAGGCCGCGCAGCGTCAGGAAGCCCTTGGCAAACCGGTCGTGCTGCTGGTAGCCGGGCCGATCCGCGCCATGCTCTCCCGCTTTGCTCGTCTGGCTGTTCCCGGCATGCATGTGCTGTCCTATCAGGAAGTGCCGGACAACAAGCAGGTCACCATCGTTGCCACCGTAGGCCAGAACTAACCGAGGTATTCCGTTCATGCAGGTCAAACGCTTCTTCGCCGCCGACATGCGCCAGGCCATGAAGCTGGTGCGTGACGAACTGGGCGCCGACGCCGCGATCATCGGCAACCGGCGCCTGGCGGGCGGTGTGGAACTGGTGGCGGCGCTGAACTATCAGCTGCCCAACGA
>DATGNS010000099.1:0-3583 GCA_035306625.1 Pseudomonas sp.
ACAGAGCTTAAGAACAGATTTTTGTTGCGCAAAAGCTGCCCCTGAAAGAACCGCCTGCGGCGCCGTGTCGCATTGGTCAACCTTCCCATGGGTTGCAACCATGCGGCGACACCACAACACGGGTCCGCACGTGAGACGCAGGCAGTACACATCGACCGGAATCTGGCTTGGCCTGTTCGCCATGCTGATGATTCACGTCGGCCCGCTGTTCTCCGCCCTGCAGGCGGCCGCCGCGCCGACGGCGCCGCTTGCCATGGTCGCGCCGCATGACGCGCATGCCCACCATGACCATCACGCGCATGACGCCCAGGCTGATGCCGAACGACATGGCGGGCATGGCATGCACCATCGCTCGCTGCCCGGCGAACCCGCCTGGCTGGCCGCGCTGGAAATGTGCGGCTATTGCGAGCTGCTGACCCTCAACCCGCCCCTGAACCTTGCGCCGCAGCTGGTCCTGCCCTGGTATCAGCCCACCTTCTTCCTGCCTCTGCCGGAGACTCCCCACCCGGCGGAACCGCGCCGCGGCAGCGGCCACCCCCGAGCCCCTCCGCTTCTGCACGGCTGATCGACAACCGGGCCGCCTGGCGGCCCGCCGAATCAATCCGTGGAGAACTTTTCATGACTCGCATTCATCGTTGCGCGGCCAACGCTCGCCCGCGCGCAGCCTTTGCCGTGAAACACACCCGCCGGCGCTGGGCGCTGGCCCATGCCGCCCTGCTGGCCAGCCTGAGTGGCGGCGTCCTTGCCGCCGATCCTCACCATCAGCTGGCGCCGACCGTGATCACCGGCGTGGCCCCCGCGGCCGGCGTGACCGTGGCTACCGATCCGAAGATCCCCCGCCAGCCGGTGCCGGCCAGTGATGCCGGCGACTACCTGCAGACCATTCCCGGCTTTTCCGCCGTACGCGGCGGCGGCTCCAATGCCGACCCGGTGTTCCGCGGCATGTTCGGTTCGCGCCTGAACCTGCTGAGCAACGGCGGTGTCATGCTGGGTGCCTGCCCGAGCCGCATGGACTCGCCCAGCTCCTACATCACCCCGCAGAACTTCGACAGCCTCACGGTGATCAAGGGACCGCAGACGGTGCTCTGGGGGCCCGGCGCCTCGGCGGCCACCATCCTCTTCGAGCGCGAACCGGAGACCTTCAGCGAGCTGGGCGGGCGCGTCGACGCCAGCCTGCTGGCCGGCTCCGACGGCCGCTTCGACAGCGCCATCGACGCCGCCACCGGCAACCGCCTGGGCTACCTGCGCCTGCTGGCCAACCACTCCACCGCCAACGACTACCAGGATGGCAACGGCGATGAGGTGCACTCCGAGTGGGAGAAGTGGAGCAGCGACCTGGTGCTCGGCTGGACGCCGACCACCGACACCCTGGTCGAGCTCACCGTCGGCACCGGCGACGGCGAGGCCGCCTATGCCGGACGCGGCATGGACGGCAGCCAGTTCGAGCGGGACAGCCTCGCACTGCGGGTGGTGCAGGAAAACCTGGGCGAGGTGCTGCAGAAGGTCGAGGCGCGGCTCTATTACAACTACGCCGACCATGTGATGGATAACTACACGCTGCGCCAGCCCGATCCCTACGCGGCCATGATGAACATGCGCAACCCCATGGCCACCAACGTCGATCGCCGCACCGCCGGGGGGCGGCTGGCAGTCACCTGGCAGTTCGGCGACTACCAACTGGTCGGGGGCATCGATGGGCAGACCAACGAGCACCGCAAGCGCAGCGGCATGGGCATCGATACCTACCGGGACGCCTCCTGGGTCAAGGACGCCGAGTTCAGCCAGTACGGGGTATTTGGCGAGCTGACCCGCGAGCTGGGCAAGGACAGCCGCCTGATCGGAGGGCTGCGCGTCGATCAGGCGGAGGCCACGGACGAGCGCGCCATGTTCAACAGCCACCACCCCACCAAGAAGAACGGGATGAGCATGCCGGTCAGCGAGGACTGGGCCAACCCCAGTGCCGGCGACACCCGACGTGACACGCTGTACAGCGGCTTCCTCCGTTACGAGCATGGCCTGGCGAGCCTGCCGGCGACTGCCTATGTAGGTCTGGGCCACAGTCAGCGCTTCCCGGATTACTGGGAGCTGTTCTCGGCCAGCCCCGGCCCGGTGGGCAGCATCCAGGCGTTCGAGACGGTCGATCCGGAGAAGACCACCCAGCTGGACTTCGGAATCCAGTACGCCCGGGGCTCGGTGGAAGCCTGGGCTTCGGCCTATGTCGGGCAGGTGGACGATTACATCCTGTTCAACTACGTGCCCGGGATGATGCCCGGCATGACCCGCTCCATCGCCACCAACGTCGATGCCCGCATCGCCGGTGCCGAACTCGGCGGCAGCTACAAGCTGACTGACAACTGGAAAACCGAGGCCAGCCTGGCCTATGCCTGGGGCGAGAACACCACGGACGATCGTGCCATGCCGCAGATCCCGCCGCTGGAAGCGCGCCTGGGTCTGACCTTCGAGCGTGGCAACTGGAGCGCCGCGGGACTCTGGCGCCTGGTGGCGGCCCAGACCCGGGTGGCCGAGGGGCAGGGCAACGTGACCAGCAAGGATTTCGACGAAAGCAGCGGCTTCGGTGTGCTCTCGTTCAACGCGGCCTACCGGGTGAACGAGCACTTCAGGCTCAGCGCCGGCGTCGACAATCTGCTGGACAAGGCCTACAGCGAGCACCTCAACCAGGCCGGCAACGCCGGGGTCGGCATGTCCGCCGACGAGCGCATCAACGAGCCGGGCCGCAGTCTCTGGGCCCGGGTGGATGTGAGCTTCTGACGGCAGGGGGAGCGCATGGCTCCCCCCGATCGCGGGTTGGCGCTGGGCATGGAGCCCGGGCGCCGGCTAGAGGGCTGGCCTCAGGGAGGAGGCACATGGGCAGTCCCGGGTCCGACGCTCGTGCTTCGTGCGCAGCGCCAACCCGCGCTTGAAATGGAGCACCCAAGGATCGCAGGAGCGGCTTCAGCCGCGATCACATGGTATGGCTAGACGCGCAGCCCAGTCGTCTAACGCCGTACCACCAGCGTCTTCTGCCGCAGGATATAGATGCTGACCAGCGTGGCGCTGGTCAGCATGCCCAGGCGTGCCCAGGGCAGCGGCACCACCCAGCAGGCGAACAGGATGCTGCCCCACATCAGCAGCAGGGTGTAGATCTTGCCCTTGAGGGGAATGCCGTTGCCTTCCAGATAGTCGCGGATCCAGGGGCCCAGGCGCGGATGCTCGACCAGCCAGGCGTAGAAGCGCGGCGAGCTGCGCGCAAAGCAGGCCGCGGCCAGGAGCAGGAAGGGGGTGGTGGGCAGCACCGGCAGGAAGATGCCGATGACGCCGAGGATCACGCTGAGCCAGCCCACCGCCAGCAGCGTGTAGCGCAGCCAGAGGGGCAGCGCGCGCGGCAGGCGATGGGGCTCGCTCATGGATCAGGGGCGAGGCTTGAGCAGCGAAGGCTTCTCTTCCGGGGCCTGGAACAGCAGGTACAGGGCGGTGAGCACTTCCGGGATCTGCTCGATCATGCTGTCGACCAGGTTGCGGTCGGCGGCGGTTTCGGCGAACTCCGGCTCGTCCTCGAACAGGCCGGAGCCGACCATGATCGGCA
>DATGNS010000100.1:0-12732 GCA_035306625.1 Pseudomonas sp.
CGAAAGGCCAGACGTGACCAATTGGGTCATGATGCTTCGAGCAGCCCGTATCCCTTGCGGCTGCGGGCATGCATTGAGCGTCCGGCACACCGTTGGCAGGGCTTTGAGGAGAGGGGATTGCCGGGAGCAGGTCGCGCGGCACCTGGCCACGCACCCTTTCGGTGCAACCCGGCCCATTCGTGACCGGCACTGACGAAGACGCCGCCATCCCAGCCGGATGGCGACGCTCTGGCCGCTACAGCCGGAAGCGGCTGATCAACTGGTTGAGGTCGCTGGCCAGGCGGCTCAGCTCATCGCTGGAGGCGGATGTCTGCTCGGCACCGGCGGCGCTCTGCAGGGCGATATCGCGAATGGCCACCAGGTTGCGATCCACCTCGCGGGCCACCTGGGCCTGTTCCTCGGCCGCGCTGGCGATCACCAGGTTCATCTCGTTGATCTGGCCGACCCGCTCGGCGATGCGCGCCAGCGCCTGATCGGCCTGGGTGGCAAGGCTCTGGCTCTGCTCGGCCATCGCACTGCTTTCCTGCATTTCCTGCACCACCGCCTGGGTCGCCGTCTGGATGGCACCAATCATGTGCTCGATTTCCTGGGTGGAGTCGCGGGTGCGCTGCGCCAGGCTGCGCACCTCGTCGGCCACCACCGCGAAACCGCGCCCGGCCTCGCCGGCACGGGCCGCCTCGATGGCCGCGTTGAGCGCCAGCAGGTTGGTCTGATCGGCAATGCCCTGAATCACCACCAACACCTGGCCGATGGACTCCGCCTCCGACGCAAGGCGCTCCACCGTGGCCGCCGCCTGCTCGAGCCTGCCACTCAGCTGATCGATGCTGGCGCGGCTGGCCGCCACCTGACGCAGGCCGGCGCGGGCCTCCTGCTCGGCCTCGCTGGACGCCACCGAGGTGCGGGTCGCATTGCCAGCCACCTCGTCGACCGCGGTGGACATCTCGGTGACCGCGGTGGCCGCCTGCTGCACCTCGTCGTTCTGCCGGGCGATGCCCCGCGCGGTGTCTTCGGTGACCGCATGCAGCTCCTCGGCCGCCGAGGCCAGTTGGGTGGCCGAACCCTGGATACGCCCGATCAGGTTGGCGAGATGCTGCTGCATCTCACGGGCGGCGTGCAGGATGCTGCTGCGATCGCCACGCGCCAGCGGCAGATTCTGGGTCAGATCGCCGTCGGCGATGCGACGCAGCGCCTGCGCGGTCTGCGCCGGCTCCCCGCCGACCTGGCGGAACACACCACGGCCGACCAGCAGGGTGGCACCGGCCACCAGCAGCAGCGTCAGCAGGCTGATGGTCACCGCCATGCGCGAGGAGGCGTCGAGCCCCGCCACCAGGGATTGATAGCGACTCGCCGCCGCCTGATCGCTCTGCTTGACCAGCTCCAGCAGCGGAGCACGCAGCGCCCGCCAGGCCGGGGTTTCCTGTTCCACCAGCAGCTGGCGAGCCTCGATCAGCTCACCGCGCCGGACGCGTTCGATGACCTGCGTCTGCAGGGGCGGCCAGGCGCGCAGATGACGACGCAGTGCATCCGCATCGGCGGCCCGGGCGGGGTCGGTGGCCAGCAGCGTGGCCAGTCGCTCGCCGGCGCGGTTGAGGTTGTCCAGGGCCGCCTCATGGTTCTTGTAGGCCTGCGGGTTGGCCGGGTCGATGAGGATGTTGCGCAGCGCCTGACCCATCTGCAGGCCGTTGGCATAGGTCTCGGTGGACAGCTGGCTCAGGGCGACGTAGCGGTCCACATACTCGAGCAGCTGGCGCTTGCTGCGCTCGGCATAGAACAGCGTCACCGCGGCCAGCACCAGCACCCCGAGCACACTGACGCTGCCCAGCAGCCAGAGACGAGCCTTGAGGGTTTGCATGCGGTTTTTCATAACGGCCCCTTGCACAGGAACGAACGGTCGATGAGCAACCTGTCGGCTCCTTATCGGTCCGCCTGGCGAAAACTTGATGGATATCAATCCGCGTGCATGAACACCAGCGCCTTGAGGCCGCCCTCCGGAT
This sequence comes from Pseudomonas sp., assembly GCA_035306625.1. Classification (GTDB taxonomy): domain Bacteria; phylum Pseudomonadota; class Gammaproteobacteria; order Pseudomonadales; family Pseudomonadaceae; genus Serpens. Next base: position 1,995 of record DATGNS010000100.1, read on the forward strand.
CGATGTCGGCGAACTCCGGCGGATTGACCAGACGCTCCCTGAAGACCAGCGCCGGCGCCTCCTCGGCCATGCCGCGGATGAGGAAATCCGCGCCAACCGCCGGATCGTTCACGCAGGCCAGCACCTGTCCGCCGGCGTTGAGCAGTTCCGGCAGCTTGCGCAGGATCTTGGCGTAGTCGCGGGTAAGGGCGAAGCTGCCTTTCTGGAAACTGGGCGGGTCGATGATGATCAGGTCGTAGGGCCCTTCCCGACGCACCCGGCCCCAGGACTTGAACAGCTCATGGGCGAGGAAGCTCACCCGCCCCAGATCGTGGTCGTTGAGCCGATGGTTGTCGCGGCCGCGCGCCAGGGCGGCGCCGGCCATGTCCAGGTTGACCACCCGCTCGGCGCCACCGGCGAGGGCCGCCACCGAGAAGCCGCAGGTGTAGGCGAACAGGTTGAGCACCCGCTTGCCGGCCGCGTTGTCGCGCACCCAGCGGCGGCCGTAGCGCATGTCGAGGAACAGCCCGCTGTTCTGCTTGCGACCCAGGTCGAGCTGGTAGTACAGGCCATCCTCGCGGATCCGCCAGCCGTCCAGCGGCTCGCCGAACAGGAACTCGGTCGGGCTGCCGGGCAGGTAGCGCAGCTGCAGCAGCAGATGGGCGGCACCGCTGCCCTGCCAGGCCGGGCTGGCCGCCACGCGCCGCAGCAGGTCGCGCAGGGCGTCCAGTTGGTCCGCCGCCGGCTCGCGGAACAGGGCAACCAGCAGCACGCCCTCCAGCCAGTCGGCGGTCAGCTGTTCCAGGCCCGGCCAGCGCCGGCCGCGGCCATGCAGCAGTCGGCGCGCCTCCGCCGGTGGCGCGGCCAGGGCATCAAGCAGGCACTGTTCCAGCGTGGCGAGGGCATCGGGAGTCATTGGCGGTGGCACCTGGGCAAAAAAGCGGCCATTGTACTGGCCTCGTCATCCGGAGGAATCGCCCATGCCCATCATCCGTGTCGGAATCATCCCCGCCCTGATCCTTGGCGCCGCCGTGGCCTTTGCCGGCTGGTCGGTTGGCCAGGGCATCGAGCGCTTTCGCCTGGCCGACCGCTCGGTGACGGTGAAGGGGCTGGCCGAACTGGATGTGAAGAGCGATTTCGCCATCTGGACCCTGGGCTTCCGCCGCGGTGGTTCCAGCTTCGACGAGGTGCAGCGGCAGCTGGCCGGCGACCGCGAGCGCGTGGTCGCCTTCCTGACCGAGCAGGGCTTCACCAGCGAGGAGATCGAGGTGCGCCCGCTGCAGGTACAGGACCTGCTGGCCCGCGAATGGGGCAGCAGCGACGTGGCCCTGCGCTTCACCGGCCAGGGCCAGGTGCTGGTGAAATCAGCCCGCGTGGACGCCGTGGCCAGGGCCGCCAATGCCAGCGACCCGCTGATCCAGGCCGGCATCCAGCTGGAGAGCCCGGACGGCTTCGCCGGCCCGCGCTACCAGTTGCGCGGCTTCAATGAAGTCAAACCGCAACTGCTGGAAGAGGCCACCCGCAACGCCCGGGAACAGGCCAGCAAGTTCGCCGCCGATGCCGGCGCCACCCTGGGTGCCCTGAAAAGCGCCAACCAGGGCGTGATCCGCGTGCTCGACGACGACGGCAGCGACATGGACAGCTCGCGCACCATCGGCAAGCGCCTGCGGGTGGTGAGTACCTTCCAGTTCGCGCTGGACTAGCATCAGGACGGGCGCGCGCGTACTTCGACAGCTTGCGCTCGCCGGCCTACCATTTCGCCTCCGCGGGCGGCCGGGATCAACCGGCCCCTGCATATCAATCCCCGCAAGGACCATCATGCTTTCGCTGCAGCGTATTCCCCTCTGGCTCTGGCGCCTGGCCTTCGCCGTCTGCCTGCTGGCCGTGCTCACCCTCGCCCTGCTTCCGGACCCCGATCCCCGCCTGAGTACCGGCTGGGACAAGGGCAACCACCTGCTGGCCTTTGCGGTACTGACCTTTCTCGGCTGCGCGGCATTTCCCGGCCGCTGGCTGCCCGTGGCGGTGGCTCTGGTCGGCTTTGGCGTGCTGATCGAACTGGCGCAGGGGCTGACCGGCTACCGCTACGCCGAATGGGCGGACCTGCTGGCCGACAGCCTGGGCATCGCCCTGGGGCTGGTCATTCAGGGCGCGCTATGGAAACGTGGGCGACCCTCACGCTGACCCCGAGCAGTCACCCGGGGCGGCACCAGGATGTTCTGTCCGGAGCTGTCCATCAGGCTGAGGAAGAAGGCGCGCGCCGGCATGTCGCTGACCAGCACGTCGAAACGCGGCGCACCGGCGTCCGGCGCCGCCGGCGGCTCCTGCGGCGTGCGTGCGGCGACCGGCGGCGGCGGGGTGTCGAGCACCCGCTGGCTGTGCTCGAGGCTTTCCCGCCAGGCGGCATCCATCTCGCCGCCCAGGCGTCGCTGCTCGTCCGGAAAGGACTGGCAGGCACCGAGCAGGACAAGGAGACCGAGCAGACCGGCGCGGGGGATGAAGGAAGACGTCATGGTGTGGTGCGACTCGGAGAAAGGGGGGAAAGCAGCGACAGGCTGAAGCGACGGCCCTGGCGCTCGACGCTGACGGTGCGCCGGCCGATGGCCAGCACGCGGGCGCCGGCGACGCGATCGCCGACGCGCAGGGTCTGGCCGTTGATCACCGCGCGCGCGCCATCCTGACCGCGCAGGATGGCCTGCAGGCGCAGCGGCGCGGCGGCCGGCGCCGCCTTGCCCTGGACGGACGCGGGCGCGGCGGCCGGGGGCGGCAGGGTCGGGTCGGCGGCCCATACCGGCAGGGCCAGGCTCAGCAGCAAGGCGACAAGCAAGGATCTAGACACCCAGCCACCCCGCATGTCGACTGAGGGTATGCAGCTCCAGACGGATCTGCGCCTTGCCCGGGCCGGCCTTGCCCACCCGGTAGTCCAGGCTGCTCCAGTGCAGTTGCCAACCGCTGGCCTGCACGGCCCGCAGATAGCCCAGCAGTTCGAAGTAGCCGCCTTCCAGGGTCAGGCGCAGGCCGTGGCGATAGAGCACCGCCGGCGCCTGCTCGGCGTCGGGCAGGCTGAGCGGCGCACTGAAGCTCTGCAGGTCCACCAGGCGCAGGCCGGCATGGCGGTGCAGCAGGTCTTCCAGCAGCCGCTGCATGTCACGGGGGGCGATCAGCCGGGCGGTGCCGCCGTCGATGGCGGCAAAGATGGCCTCGCGCCGCGCCTCGGCGGCGCCGATGGCCTGTCGGTAGCGGGCGTTGGGGTCGGCGGCCAGGCGCTCGTCGAGCTGGCGCAGCGCGCCCCGGGCGGCGGCGATGCCCTGCTGCGCCTGGACCAGACGCTTCTCCTGCACGGCGCTGCGCGCCGCCAGGGGCGCAGCCAGCCACTGCACATACAGCAGGGCGAGCAGCGCCAGGCCCACGCCGTACATCAGCCACTGTTCACGGGGCGCGCGCTGACGCCAGAAGGCCAGAAGACTAGTCATCGGCCTGCTCCCGATCCTCGATCCGCGACGCCAGACGGAAGCGCAACAGGCCGCTGCCCTCGCGGCGCACCTGCAGCTGGGCGAACTGGCGGCCCTGCAGCGCGGGGCTGCCGCCCAGGCTGGCCAGGTAATGGGGCAGCAGGCTCTGTTCCTGGACCAGGCCATCAAGACGGATATGTTCGCCGCCTTCCTCGAGGCGGATGCGGGTCAGCCACAGGCCCGGCACGTGCCGGTCGGCCAGGCCGCCGAGCAGCGGCGCAAAACCCTCGCGGTGGCGGTTCTCCAGCGCCAGCAGGTGCTCGGCGAGCCGCTGCAGGCGCTGATTGCCGGCTTCCAGCTCGGTCAGTTGCTCGACCAGACGCGGGTCCAGCTGTGGCTCGCGGAAGCCGGCCTGGCGGGCCTGCAGCTCGGCTTCGGCCTGGCGGGCCTGCCGTTCGGCCTGTTCCAGGGCGCGGGCGGTGGTGACGCCGTGCCAGCCTTCCCACAGGCCGTGGGCCAGCAGCAGGCCGCCCAGCAGCGCCAGGCCGAGCAGCATCTGCCGCCGGGACGGCCCCTGCCGCCGGGGCGTCTCGGGCTGATAGAGATTGACGTTCTGCATCAGGCACGCTCCTGACGCAGGGCCGCGCCGATGGCGCCCAGGCACTGCACCTGTTGCAGATCGGTGAGTTCGGCGGCCGGCTGGCCGGGGAACAGGTCGCGCAGATCGAGCACCTGCAGCGGCGTGGCCAACCCGGCGGCCAGCTCGGCGCTGGCCTCGGCGGCCTGGTGCTTCATGGGCAGCAGCAGGATGCGATTGAGCCGGCCGGCGCCGATCTGGCTTTCGAAGTAGTCCAGGCTGCGCTGGATCTCCAGGGTCATCCGCGCCAGGTCGTCGGCGCCGCCCCGGGCGCTCTGCTCCAGGCGGCGCGCCATGTACAGGTCGGCGCCCTTCTGGATGCAGATCATGCTTTCCGTGGTGCGCAGGCGCAGCACGGCGATATTGAGATCCGGCGCGCCCGCCAGCAGGCCGATGTTGCGGTAGGCCATCTCCGCGATGTCGATGCTCTGCAGGCGCAGGCCGCTGTCACGCAGCCAGGCGGCGCACTGGTTCATGTGCGTCTTGCCCAGCACCGCGCAGTAGGCCATGCGCATGCGCCCGCGATAGGCGTCGGCCGGCAGCGCGAAGCAGTCCAGCACCACCTCGTCCAGCGGCTCGCCGAGCATGTCCTTGACGCGCCAGCGCATGGCGTCGCGCAGCTCGTCGGCGGGAACGTCGGGGGCTTCGAGCAGGAAGGTGCGGTAATCACCCGAGTGCAGGACCAGGTTGGCGGGCAGCCCGCCCAGGCCCAGCTCATGGACCATGTCCCTGAGCACACTGGCGCGCTGGGCCGCTGGCGCTTCGCGGTAGATACAGGTCGTCAGCTGGGGAGGCAGGCCTTCCGGTCGGCACACCTGTGCCAGCGCGATTCCCTGGTGGCTGAACTCCAGTCCCACCCTTCCGTTCGCGGCGGTTTTCGCCCTTTTGAACCGCAACACCAGAGACACCTGCCACGACACGCTCGAACCGCGCATCCCTGGCGGAAAACGAGACGACAACTGCTGATGATCCGGCTACAGGCCCTGCAGCCGTGGAGATAGAGGGAGCTACACGTGCAACCCGAGCGGGTCGCGATCGGGCCTGCACGGGCCGATTTGTGATGTGGCGCACATTTTCATGCGGCGCCGCTTTTTTGTCGATACCCGGACAAAAATTAAGGAACTGTCAAAATGACATCGCTGCGTGCGGAGTGAAGAAAAGCGCGGCACATCAGGGGCTTGACGAGCGAACTACCGTTCGTCGGATCGTTCGTCGGATCCTTCGGGAGGCTCCGGCTCCAGCTCGGCCTGCTCCTGTTCCACGACCGAATCGTCATCCGGAGCGAGCGGCACCTCGACCGGATCGTGCTGAGAAGACTCGGGAGGGGGTAAAGGACACATGGCGCACCTCATCGACCACCATCGCTGTTTGGAGGCCAGCATGGGTGCCGAGGTTCAGCACAGGGGGGAGCTCAGCGGGCCGGCGTGGTCAGGATGGATACCTGGGCCCAGTCGATGACCGGCAGCTGACCGGTACACAGGCGGCCCTTCAGCCAGATACGGGTCACTTCCGCATCCAGGCGGTTACGGCCGTCCGCCAGTTGCGATCGCGCCGCGCGGGTGATCCGGTAGTCGCCGCAGGCCGGGCAACTGACACGCTCGCCACCATCGACGGAAGGAACCGAGCCGGCCTCGGCATCACAAATGAAGCACTGCATGAACTACCTCGTGGAATGCCTGCGAGCCGGAAAGAAGCACAGCGGCCGCCAGGGAGCGAGCGGCCGCTGTGAAAATGAGCGCCGCAGGTGACTACAGGGAACGCACGTAACCGGAAATGAACTGCCTGCCCAACCGCTCCCCCGCCGCCAGGGCTTCTTCCTGGGTGGCGAACAGATTGTCCTCGTCCGCGCGCGAGCGATTCAGCGGCTCGTGGATATCGACCTTCATTGTCCATCCGTTCGGCCATTTCTGAACTGACACATCAAAGGTGATCCCGTTGAATTCGAGAGTCCTGGTGTTGCCACGCATGTCCATAGGGCCTCCTCCTGTCCCCGTCAAAGGTGCCTCAACCATACCCCGGCCTCCCGGGGCGGGCCGGCCGACCAAGGTCTGAGATGGCCAGTTGCCGCCCGGGCATATGGTGCCGGGTCCATGCAGGGTAGGCTCTGGGGGAAGATCAGGCCCGGGAATGGGACGCGAACCGCGGCTTCGACCCTCATGCAGCAGCCTTGCCGAGGGTCAGGTGGTCCCGGATTTCCTCGACGCCATCTGTCTTTGTCCTAAACGCAACGCCAGAAACGCGAAAGCCCCGCTAGAACCTAGATTCTGCGGGGCTTCCGGCGTTTTGCTGTATGGCGGGGAGATAGGGATTTGAACCCTAGGTGCCCGTGAGGACACAACGGATTTCGAATCCGTCCCGTTCGACCACTCCGGCATCTCCCCGGAGGACGGCGCGCATCATACCAGCTGACACGCGTTTGTCGAACCCCCGGCGCAAGTTTTTCACTCGAATTTCAAGTGCTTGCGGCGCCGGGGATGCGCTCAGGCCTGGCCGGTGAGGCGGGTCAGGGCTTCGCGGTACTTGTCGGCAGTCTTCTGCCGGACCTCGGCGGGCACCCTGGGGGCCGGCGGCTGCTTGTTCCAGCCGGTGGATTCCAGCCAGTCGCGCACGAACTGCTTGTCGAAGCTCGGCGGGTTGCTGCCCTCGGCGTAGCTGTCGGCCGGCCAGAAACGGCTGGAGTCGGGGGTCAGCGCCTCGTCCATCAGGGTCAGGGTGCCGTCCTCGTCCAGGCCGAACTCGAACTTGGTGTCGGCGATGATGATGCCGCGGGTGGCGGCGTATTCGGCGGCGGCCTTGTACAGGGCGATGGAAGTGTCGCGCACCTTGGCGGCCAGCTCGGCGCCGATGATTTCCTCGCAACGGGCGTAGGAGATGTTCTCGTCATGGTCGCCCACGGCGGCCTTGGTGGAGGGGGTGAAGATCGGCTCGGGCAGCCTGGCCGCTTCCTTCAGGCCGGCCGGCAGCGCAATGCCGCAGACGGTGCCGGTCTTCTGGTATTCCTTCCAGCCCGAACCCACCAGGTAGCCGCGCACGATGGCCTCCACCGGCACCGGCTTGAGGCGCTTGGCCACCACGGCACGGCCTTCCACCAGGGGCAGCTCCTCGGCCGGGACCACGTCTTCCACGCGATCGCCGGTGAAGTGGTTGGGCACCAGGTCCTTGAGCTTCTCGAACCAGAAGTTGGAGATGGCGGTGAGGATCTTGCCCTTCTCCGGAATCGGATCGTCGAGGATGACGTCGAAGGCGGAAAGGCGATCGCTGGCGACCATCAGCATGCGCTTGTCATCGATCTCGTACAGGTCGCGGACTTTGCCGGAGTAGAGTTTCTTCAGGCTCGGGGCGGTGGGTGTGCTCATGTCGAAAGGGTCCGCATCATCGGAAAAGAAAACAGGCGAAACCACCGCTGGTTTCGCCTGGGGTTCGAGCTGAAACCGAAGGCTTCAGTTCAGGTTGTTCCGGATCTGCTCCAGCACGCGCTGGGCGACGTCCTTGGGTGCCAGGGTGTCGGCGTCCTGCTCCACGGAAACCTGCACGCCACTGCCCAGGCGGGTCAGGCGCACCTGGTAGCGCTCGCCCTCCGCCTGCTCGCTGCCGAACAGGCGACTGAAGAAGCCGGGCTTCTCGCCGGGCTTGCGGGCATCCGCGGACAGGTTCAGGTAGTACAGGCCCAGGCTGCGGTTCAGGTCCTCGATGTGCAGGTCGGAGCGCTCCAGGGCACGACCGATGCTGGTCCAGCTGCGATCGAACTCGGCCTCCAGGTTGAGCACCGGGTTGCCGCTGCCGTCCTCGCCGGCGACCACGCGCAGTCGGCTGTCCGCCGCGCGCGCCGCCGCCAGGGAGACCGAACCGCCCTGGGCCACGCCGCGCTCCAGGCTGCCGAGCAGCTCGTCGAGCAGCGCGCCATCCAGGCTCGGGTTGGCGGCGCGACCGAAGCCGGGGTTGGCGGTGCTGCCGGCCGGACGCTCGACGCTGGTCACGAAGATCTCGCTGGTGTTGCGCTGCACGCCGGGCTCGATACGCACCCGGGCGCGCAGCTCGGCGTCGGGCGCCAAAATCGCGACCCGACCGCCCAGACGGCGGCTCAGCTCCGGGGACAGGCGGTCATAACGCTGCCAGGCGGTGATGAATTCGCCGGTCTGCGGCCGCTCCTCGACGACGTTCAGGCCATTGGACTCGAAGTACTGGCGCACCAGCGGCCAGACCTCGGCCGGCGGGCGCAGTGCCATCAGCCAGCGGGAATCGCCGCTCTTCTGCAGGCTGAACTCGCCCCGGTCGAAGTCGATGGCCAGCGGCTGCGGCCGGGGCGCCTCGAACTCTTCATCGCTGGCAGCCACGGCGGGGATGTTGGCAGGGATCGGCAGCAGCGGGTCCAGGCGCTTGATCTGGAAGCCCTCCGGCACCTGCATGGGCGCCGTCTGCCGGGCCTGCAGGTAGTCGCTGCCGCGATCGCGGAAGCCCAGCCAGCTGCAACCGCCAGTGCCGGTGATGATCAGGGCGAGCGCGGTGAGTCCGGCCAGTCGCTTCATGCGTTTCGTTCCTTGTTTCAGGCAAGCACACCCGTCTGACGCATTGCCTGGCGCAGCGGTTCATGGCAACGCTCGCTGAGCCAGGTGAGGGGCAGGCGGATGCCTTCGGGGATCAGGCCCATCTCGTGCAGCGCCCATTTCACCGGAATCGGGTTGGACTCCAGGAACAGGGCCTTGTGCAGGGGCATCAGGCGGTCGTTGATGGCGCGGGCGATGGCCGCCTCGCCGCGCATGGCCGCGGCGCACAGGTCGCTCATGGCGCGCGGCGCCACGTTGGCCGTCACGGAGATGTTGCCCTTGCCGCCCAGCAGCATCAGCTCCACGGCGGTGGGATCGTCGCCGGAGTACACCAGGAAGTCCTGGCCGACCCGCTCCAGCACTTCGCGGGCGCGCTGCAGATCGCCCGTGGCTTCCTTGATGCCGATGATGTTCGGCACGCGGGACAGGCGCTCGACGGTTTCCGGCAGCATGTCGCACACGGTGCGGCCCGGCACGTTGTAGAGGATCTGCGGGATGGCGACCGCCTCGGCGATGGCGCGGAAGTGGCGGTAGAGACCTTCCTGGGTGGGCTTGTTGTAGTAGGGGGTGACCAGCAGGCAGGCATCGGCGCCGACGCCCTTGGCCAGCTCGGTGAGCTCGATGGCTTCCCGGGTGCTGTTGGCCCCGGTGCCGGCGATCACCGGGATGCGGCCGTTGACCTGGTCGACGACGCGGCGGATCACTTCGATGTGTTCCTCCACGTCCAGGGTGGCGGATTCGCCCGTGGTGCCGACCGCGACGATGGCGTTGGTGCCTTCCTGCAGGTGGAAGTCCACGAGTTTGCTCAGGCTGTCCCAGTCCAGTGCGCCCTGCGCATCCATGGGAGTGACCAGCGCCACCATGCTGCCCGAAATCATCTACCACTGCTCCTGCCAGAAAAGAGAGGGGCCAATGGTACTGTCGGCCCCGGCCTCGCACAAGCGAAGTTCCGGGCCCCGCCATTCCTTTGGGCGGCGCTTTTCGCTACCCTTCGGCCCTCGTTTCGACGCCCTCGGCGTTGTCTTCATCTGTGTTAGGAAACCTGCATGTCCACCCCGCCCGTTCGTGAACAATTCCTGGTGATCAGCGCCCTCGGCAACAACCCCACGACGCTGACCAGCGCACTGTACCGCGCCTGCCAGGAGAGTCGCTGCGCGGTCACTTCGACGCAGCTCAGCCGGCATGGCGAATGCAGCGTGCTGACCCTGCAGGTCGGCGGCAGCTGGGATGCACTGGCGCGCCTGGAAGGCAGCCTGCCCCAGCTGGCCAAGCGACACGACTTCACCCTCAATGCCGTGCGCAGCGTGCCGCTGGAAACCCGACCGCAGGCGCTGCCGTATGTCGCTTACGTGAGCGCCGCCTATCGGCCGGACATTCTCGGCGAGCTGTGCCAGTTCTTCGCCGATCACCGCATCGAGCTGGAAAGCCTGGCCTGCGACACCTACCAGGCGCCCCACACCGGCAGCACCATGCTCAACGCCACCCTCAATGTGACCCTGCCGCCGGGCACGCAGATCAGCTGGCTGCGCGACCAGTTCCTGGACTTCGCCGATGCCCTGAACCTGGACGCCCTGATCGAGCCCTGGCGTCCGAACAACCCGTAAGGAGCCCTGTCATGACCGTCAGCCTCGACCAGCCCGTCGCGGACTTCCAGGCCCAGGCCACCAGCGGCCAGACCGTGCAGCTGAGCGCCCTGAAGGGCCGCCAGGTGGTGCTGTACTTCTATCCCAAGGACAGCACCCCCGGCTGCACCACCGAAGGCCAGGGTTTCCGCGACCGCCACGAAGACTTCCTGGCCGCCAACACCCTGGTGTTCGGCGTGTCTCGCGACGGCCTGAAATCCCACGAGAACTTCAAGGCCAGGCAGGGCTTCCCCTTCGAGCTGATCTCCGACAAGGACGAGCAGCTGTGCCAGCTGTTCGACGTGATCAAGCTGAAGAAACTGTATGGCAAGGAATACATGGGCGTGGACCGCAGCACGTTCCTGCTCGACAAGGACGGCGTGCTGCGCAGGGAATGGCGCGGCGTGAAGGTGCCGGGCCATGTGGAGGCGGTGCTGGAAGCGGCGCAAGCGCTGCACGAAGGGCGCTGATTCCCGTACGGCGGCCACGGCCCTGCGCGCCGAGACG
>DATGNS010000101.1:0-16635 GCA_035306625.1 Pseudomonas sp.
CGCGGGCAGATTGTCGCACCTCGACCAAAGAACATGGCTCACCGCCATTACGTGCGCTAATCTGCGCGCCTCCGGCTGGATTGCCGGACTCTCGCAGCCACACTTGAGGGAACGTCGATGTTGGCAGCCATCCCTGGACTGTTTCGCCAGCGTCTCTCGGCGCTGTTGTTCGCCCTGCTCGTTGCCCTGCCCGCCGCCGCGTCACCGCCAATGGTGGTGGCCAACTGGAACGACTACATCAACCCGGATCTGCTTGCCCGCTTCACTGCGGAAACCGGAATCCAGGTCGACTACCGCACCTACGAAACCGACACCGATGTCGATGCACTGCTGCGCCAGGACTTTCCGCCGGATGTGCTGGTGCCGGACATCCACTATCTGCCCGCCCTTATCCGCGAGGGTCTGCTGCAGCCCCTGGACCTGCGTTCACTGCCCGCCTATGAGGATCTCGACCCGCTGATCCTGAGTCGATTGAGCAGTGCCGATCCCTGGCGCCGCTATGCCATGCCCTATCACTGGGGCCGGGTGGGCATCGTGCTGGATCGGTCCCGGGTGGAGCAGGCGCTCGGCGGCCCGGCCGGCCGGTCCTGGAGCCTGCTGTTCGACCCCGCCAGGCTGCAACAACTGGCCAGTTGCGGCGCCTCGCTGCTGGATGCGCGGGCCGAGTTCTTCACCCTGTGGATGAACTGGCGGGGCGCCCTGGCCGAGCGGGCCACCAGTCGCGACATCCGTGCCTTCCAGCAAGCGCTGGTCGAGCTGCGCCCGCACCTGCGCGCCGTCGACAACCTGGGCTATCTGGACGATCTGCCGGCCGGGCGCCAGTGCAGCGCCATGGCCTGGGAAGGCGACGCCCGCTCGCTGGTCAGCGCCAACGCACACCTGGAATTCTTCATCCCGGACGAGGGCAGCACTCTCTACATCGACGCCATGGTGGTGCCCGCCAAGGCCCGCATGGCCAGCGAGGCCTGGCGTTTCATCGAGTTCATGACCCGACCGGAGATCGCCTACCTGAACGCCGCATACATCCAGTACAACTCGCCCTACAAGACGGTCACCCGCTATCTGGTTCAGACCCGCGGCGAGGAGGCGGCCTGGCGCCATCTTCAGCTCGGCGCCGGGGGCAACACGGTCAGCCTGATGCTCAGCCCTGGCAGTCAGCGCCGGGAGGTGGCGGACGCCTGGACGGCCTTCGCCGGCGCCCCCGGGGAAGGCCTGGCCGTCGGCGCGCGCAACTGATCTGCCAATCCGTCAGCGAGCCTTCCAGGGGCGCATAAAAAAACCGCCGGCATCACTACCGGCGGTTCTTCATTTCAACCCTGAGCGAATCAGGCCTTGCTGCGCTCGTGGCGCTTGCGGTCGTTCTCGTTCAGGAACTTCTTGCGCAGGCGGATGGACTTGGGCGTCACTTCCACCAGTTCGTCGTCGTCGATGAACTCCAGCGCCTGCTCCAGGGTGAACTTCAGCGCCGGGGTCAGCTGGATGGTTTCGTCCTTGCCCGAAGCGCGCATGTTGTCGAGCTTCTTGGCCTTGGTGGGGTTGATCACCAGGTCGTTGTCACGGCTGTGGATCCCGGCCAGCTGGCCTTCGTAGACCTCGTCGCCGGGAGACAGGAACAGCTTGCCGCGATCCTGCAGGGTTTCCAGCGAGTAGGTCAGCGCGGTACCGGTGGCCATGGACACCAGCACGCCGTTCTGGCGGTTGGTGACTTCGCCGGCCTTGATCGGACCATAGTGGCTGAAGGTCGAGGTGAGGATGCCGGTACCCGAGGTGAGGGTCAGGAAGTTGTTGCGGAAGCCGATCAGGCCGCGCGCCGGAATGGTGTACTCCAGGCGGATACGGCCCTTGCCGTCGGGGATCATGTTGGTCAGATCGCCCTTGCGCAGCCCCATCTGCTCCATCACCGGACCCTGGTGGGTTTCCTCGATGTCGATGGTGACGTTCTCGTACGGCTCCTGCTTCTCGCCATCCTTCTCGATGATCACCACTTCCGGACGGCCCACCGCCAGTTCGAAACCTTCACGACGCATGGTTTCGATCAGTACCGACAGGTGCAGCTCGCCACGGCCGGAAACCTTGAACTTCTCAGGGGAGTCGCCCTGCTCGACGCGCAGCGCCACGTTGTGCAGCAGTTCCTTCTCCAGGCGCTCCTTGAGGTTGCGGCTGGTGACGAACTTGCCTTCGCGACCGGCAAACGGCGAATCGTTGACCTGGAAGGTCATGCTCACGGTCGGCTGGTCCACGGTCAACGGCGGCAGCGCCTCGACAGCGGTCGGGTCACACAGGGTGTCGGAGATGAACAGCTCGTCCATGCCCGATACGCAGATGATGTCGCCCGCTTCGGCCTCGGGGACCTCCACGCGCTGCAGGCCATGGTGGCCCATGATCTTCAGGATGCGGCCGTTGCGCTTGTTGCCTTCATCATCCACCGCCACCACCGGGGTGTTGGACTTGATGCGGCCACGCTTGATGCGGCCGATGCCGATCACGCCCAGGAAGCTGTTGTAGTCCAGCTGGGAAATCTGCATCTGGAACGGGCCGTCCACGTCAACCTGCGGCGCCGGCACATGGTCGATGATGGCCTGGAACAGGGCATCCATGTTGTCGTCCATCTTCTCGTGGTCCAGACCGGCGATGCCGTTCAGGGCCGAGGCGTAGACGATCGGGAAGTCCAGCTGCTCGTCGGTGGCGCCCAGGTTGTCGAACAGGTCGAAGATCTGGTCGATGACCCAGTCCGGACGCGCGCCGGGGCGGTCGATCTTGTTGACCACCACGATCGGTCGCAGGCCGGCCTTGAAGGCCTTCTGGGTCACGAAGCGGGTCTGCGGCATGGGGCCGTCCTGGGCGTCGACCACCAGCAGCACCGAATCCACCATGGACATCACGCGCTCCACTTCGCCGCCGAAGTCGGCGTGGCCGGGGGTGTCGACGATGTTGATACGGTAGTCGCCCCACTTGATGGCGGTGTTCTTGGCCAGGATGGTGATGCCACGCTCCCTTTCCTGGTCGTTGGAGTCCATCACGCGCTCGTTCTCGGCTTCCTTGCGGTCCAGGGTGCCGGAGAGCTTGAGCAGCTTGTCGACGAGGGTGGTCTTGCCATGGTCGACGTGGGCGATGATGGCGATGTTGCGGAGATTTTCGATCACGGTTCTATCTCGATGAGAGGCGACGGGCGAGACCCCGCCGCCTGAAAAGCGTTCTCTGCCCTTTCCTGCAGGAGAGGGGAGGCCAGTACAGCGCAGGCTCAGCGCCGGTCGGGTGGGCGGTGGCGGATGCTGCCACCGAACAGTCCCGGCTGCTTAGGCCGGACGGTAAACGCGCACATTGGCATGCCCCTCGCTGAGCAGGTGGTGAGCATGCAGACGACTCATCACGCCGCGATCGCAATACAGCAGGTACTGGCGATTGGCGTCGAGATGCTTGAACTGGCTGTTGATGGCGTAGAACGGCAGGGCACGGACCTCGATGCCGGGCAGCTGCAGCGGCTCATCCTCGACGGCATCGGGATGGCGGATGTCCAGCACGATCTGTCCGGGCAGCGCCTCGCGCACCTCTTCCACCGGCACGTCCTGGCCCAGCTCCTCGATGATGCGGTCGATGCCCACGAAACGGGCACGCTCGATGGCCCGTTCCAGGATCGCCATGTCGAAGTGGCTTTCCTCGTGCTCCACGCGGGCGCGCTTGGCGCGGGTGGTGGGGTTCACTGAGATCACGCCGCAGTATTCGGGCATGTGCTTGGCGAACTCGGCGGTGCCGATGCGGGTTGCCGTGTCGATGATGTCCTGCTTGTGGGCGGCGATCAGCGGGCGCAGTACCAGGGTGTCGGTCACCGAGTCGATCACCGACAGGTTGGGCAGCGTCTGGCTGGACACCTGGGAGATCGCCTCGCCGGTCACCAGGGCATCGATGTGCAGGTTCTCGGCCACCTTGCTGGCGGCGCGCAGCATCATGCGCTTGAGCACCACGCCCATCTGGCTGTTGTCGATCTTGCCGAGGATCTCGCCAACCACTTCCTCGAAGGGCACGCTGACGAACAGCACCCGGTGGGAGCGGCCGAACTTCTCCCACAGGTAGTGGGCCACTTCCATCACGCCCAGCTCGTGGGCACGGCCGCCGAGGTTGAAGAAGCAGAAGTGGGTGAGCATGCCGCGGCGCATCATCTGATAGGCGGCCACGGTGGAATCGAAGCCGCCGGACATCAGCACCACCACCTGCTCCACCGAGCCCAGCGGATAGCCGCCCAGGCCCTCGTGCTGGGCATGGATGATCAGCAGACGGTCGTAGCGCACCTCGAAGCGCACCTCGACGTCCGGGCTCTTCAGGTCGATGCCGGCGGCCCCGCACTCGCGGCGCAGGCGGCTGCCCACATGGCTGGCCAGCTCGACGGAAGTGAAATCATGGGTATTGCCGGCGCGCTTGCAGCGCACGGCGAACCGCTTGCCCGCCAGCTGGGCGCCGTAATGCTCGCGACATTTCTCGAACACATCGTCGAAATCCACGAAGGGATATTCATGCACTTCCAGGAAGTGGGCGATGCCCGGCATGTTGCGCAACCGCTCGAACATCTCCAGCTGGACGCGGCGATCCTCCACGGCGGTGACCACGTCCAGGTTGTCCCACTCGCCCGTGACACTCAGGTCCGGGTCCAGATCCTTGAGCACCGTGCGGATGTTCTTCGCCAGTTGCCGGATGAACTGCTTGCGCACCGGACGGCTCTTGATGGTGATTTCCGCGAAGGGCTTGACGATGAGTTTCATGAAAGAACGCTGGCGGGACATGCCCGGAAAAACAGGGGCGCGGAGTATACCGGAAATTGCTCATCCCTTGACCAGATAATTTACCGCCGGCCCCGGCGCACCAAGCCTGCCCCGGCAATTTGTGCAATGCACCTTCCTGGTGCATTTTTTCAATGAGCATGTCGCGCGGCGCGCGGCGAACATGCCCGTGGTTCAGGGGTCACGCCGCTTTCGGTGCACTGGCATAGTAATTGCTCCCTTGTGAGGCAGGTAACCCTGGCGGATGATCCGCCCCGGCATCACCTATCCCCCTGGGGCGTCAGCTGGCTTCGGCGAACCCCCAGATCGTTTTCCCCCTGGAGGACACCATGTCGAAGTCGCTTCAACTGATCAAAGAACATGATGTGAAGTGGATTGACCTTCGCTTCACCGACACCAAAGGCAAGCAGCAGCACGTGACCATGCCGGCCCGTGATGCCGATGAGGATTTCTTCGAACAGGGCAAGATGTTCGACGGCTCCTCCATCGCCGGCTGGAAGGGCATCGAGGCCTCGGACATGATCCTCATGCCCGACGACAGCACCGCCGTGCTGGATCCCTTCACCGAAGAGCCCACCCTGATCCTGGTCTGCGACATCATCGAGCCGAGCACCATGCAGAGCTACGATCGCGACCCGCGCGCCATCGCCCGCCGCGCCGAGGAATACCTGAAGTCCACCGGCATCGGCGACACCGTGTTCGTCGGTCCGGAGCCCGAGTTCTTCATCTTCGACGAAGTGAAGTTCAAGTCGGACATCTCCGGCTCCATGTTCAAGATCTACTCCGAGCAGGCCTCCTGGAACACCGACGCCGATATCGAAGGCGGCAACCGCGGTCACCGTCCGGGCGTGAAGGGCGGCTACTTCCCGGTGGCGCCGGTCGACCACGACCACGAAATCCGCACCGCCATGTGCAACGCGCTGGAAGAGATGGGCCTGGTCGTGGAAGTGCACCACCACGAGGTGGCCACCGCCGGCCAGAACGAGATCGGCGTGCGCTTCAACACCCTGGTGAAGAAGGCCGACGAGGTCCAGACCCTGAAGTACTGCGTGCACAACGTGGCCGACGCCTACGGCAAGACCGCCACCTTCATGCCCAAGCCCCTGTACGGCGACAACGGCAGCGGCATGCACGTGCACATGTCCATCTCCAAGGACGGCAAGAACACCTTCGCCGGTGAAGGCTATGCCGGCCTGTCGGAGACCGCCCTGTACTTCATCGGCGGCATCATCAAGCACGGCAAGGCCCTGAACGCCCTCACCAACCCGTCCACCAACTCCTACAAGCGTCTGGTTCCGGGCTTCGAGGCACCGGTGATGCTGGCCTACTCGGCCCGCAACCGCTCCGCTTCCATCCGCATCCCGTACGTGTCCAGCCCGAAGGCTCGCCGTATCGAAGCGCGCTTCCCGGATCCGGCTGCCAACCCCTACCTGGCCTTCGCCGCGCTGCTGATGGCCGGCCTGGACGGCATCCAGAACAAGATCCACCCCGGCGACGCCGCCGACAAGAACCTGTACGACCTGCCACCGGAGGAATCCAAGCAGATCCCACAGGTGTGCGGCAGCCTGAAGGAGGCGCTGGAGTCCCTGGACGCCGACCGCGGCTTCCTGACCAAGGGCGGCGTGTTCTCCGACGACTTCCTCGATGCCTACATCGAGCTGAAGGCCGCCGAGGAACTCAAGGTGCGCACCTTCGTGCATCCGCTGGAGTACGAGCTGTACTACAGCGTCTGATCCAGGACAGCCCCCGCCCCTCGGCGGGGGTCTGTTTTTTGGCCGCCGGCACATTGTGCGGCCGGCGACCTTGCCAGCCCGGCGGGGCCCTGCAAGGCTTGTCTCCACGACTCGGAGAAGCCCCATGCGCCTGCCCATCGCCTGCCTGCTCGGCCTGCTGAGCACCCCGCTCTGCGCCGCGGAAATCCATCGCTACCTCGACGACCAGGGTCGTACCGTCTTTACCGATCGACCACCGGAAGGGCGCGCGACAGAGCGCGTCACGCCCGGCCCTCTCAATCTCGTCCCGCCACCGCCGTCCGCCGATGAACAGGCCGATGCCGGCGCCGCCGTCAAGCCGATAACAGGGCGCTACGCGCGGCTGGAAATCATCAACCTGCCTGACGACGAAGCCCTGCGCGACAACAACGGCACCTTCGAGGTGCAGGTCGCTCTGGAACCACCCCTGGCGCCGGAGCACAGCCTGCGCCTGCTGGTGGACGGCCTCCCCCATGGCGCCACCAGCCGGGGACCGAGCCTGCTGGTACGTCAGCTCGACCGCGGCACCCACAGCCTGGTGGTGCAGGTGCTCGATGCACTGGGACAGCCCATCCAGCAGAGCGATGCGGTGACCTTCACCCTGCAGCGCATCAGCCTGAACAGCCCGGCGCGACCACCCGCACCCTGAGCGCACCAGAACAACGCACGGCGCACCATAATGGTGCATATGCGCGCTCGATGATCGCCGCACAGGCCGCTCCAGTCGCGGTTCGCCAGGCTGGTTTACTTCTTGCATTTTGGCTCCGGGCGCGCAGGAGAAACCTATCCCATGCCCCACGATGCCCCGCACCGCCTACTGCTGGACAACCTGAACACCGCCACGCTGCTGCTGGATGATCGGCTGCGCCTGGAATACATGAACCCGGCCGCCGAGGCGCTGCTCGCCGTGAGCGGCCAGCGCAGCCACGGCCAGTTCATCAGCGAGCTCTTCACCGAAACCCCGGAAGCGCTGGCGGCCCTGCGCCATGCCATCGAGCAGGCCCACCCGTTCACCAAGCGCGAGGCCACCCTGGTGACCCTGGCCGGCCAGGCGCTGACCGTGGATTACGCAGTCACCCCCATCGTCGAACAGGGCCGCAATCGCCTGCTGGTCGAGGTGCATCCCCGGGACCGCCTGCTGCGCATCACCAAGGAGGAAGCCCAGCATTCCCAGCTGGAAACCTCGCGCATGCTGGTGCGCGGCCTGGCCCACGAGATCAAGAACCCCCTGGGCGGCATCCGCGGTGCCGCCCAGTTGCTGGCCCGGGAACTGCCGGACCCGGCGCTGCGCGACTACACCGACGTGATCATCGAGGAGGCCGACCGGCTGCGCAATCTGGTCGACCGCATGCTCGGCAGCCACAAACTGCCCCAGCTGGGGCTGTGCAACATCCACGAGGTGCTGGAGCGCGTCGCCAGCCTGATCGAAGCGGAAAGCCAGGGCCGCGTGCCGCTGCTGCGCGACTACGACCCGAGTATTCCCGAGCTGTTGATCGACCAGGAGCAGATGATCCAGGCGGTGCTGAACATTGCCCGCAACGCCCTGCAGGCGCTGCTGGAAAATCCGCTGCAGCAGTCGCCGCACATCATCCTGCGCAGCCGCACCCTGCGGCAGTTCACCATCGGCCACCAGCGTCATCGCCTGGCGGTGCACATCGAGGTCATCGACAACGGTCCCGGCCTGCCGCCGGAGCTGCGCGAAACCCTCTTCTACCCCATGGTCAGCGGCCGGCCTGAAGGCACCGGCCTGGGCCTGGCCATCACCCAGAACATCATCAGCCAGCATCAGGGTCTGGTGGAGTGCAACAGCCAGCCCGGGCATACGGTGTTCTCCATCATCCTGCCACTGGAGCAAGGAGCCACCCCCTCATGAGTCACAGCGAAACCGTCTGGATCGTCGACGACGATCGCTCCATCCGCTGGGTACTGGAAAAGGCCCTGCAGCAGGGCGGCCTCACCACCGAGAGCTTCGACAACGCCGACAGCCTGCTGGGCCGTCTGGGCCGCCAGCAGCCGGACGTGATCATTTCCGATATCCGCATGCCCGGCACCAGCGGCCTGGAAATGCTCGCGCAGATCCGCCAGCGCTTCCCCCGCCTGCCGGTCATCGTGATGACCGCCCATTCCGACCTGGACAGCGCGGTCGCCTCCTACCAGGGCGGCGCCTTCGAGTACCTGCCCAAGCCGTTCGACGTGGACGAGGCAGTGTCGCTGGTGCGCCGCGCCAGCCAGCATGCCCGCGAGCAGCAGGTCAACAGCAGCCCGGCGGCCACGCCGCACACCCCGGAGATCATCGGCGAGGCGCCGGCGATGCAGGAGGTGTTCCGCGCCATCGGTCGCCTGTCGCAATCCAACATCACGGTCCTCATCAACGGCCAGTCGGGCACCGGCAAGGAGCTGGTCGCCCAGGCGCTGCACCGCCACAGCCCCCGCGCCCACGCCCCCTTCATCGCCCTGAACATGGCGGCCATTCCCAAGGACCTGATGGAATCCGAGCTGTTCGGCCACGAGAAGGGCGCCTTCACCGGCGCCGCCAACCAGCGCCGGGGCCGCTTCGAGCAGGCCGATGGCGGCACCCTGTTCCTCGACGAGATCGGCGACATGCCGGCCGACACCCAGACCCGCCTGCTGCGCGTGCTGGCCGACGGCGAGTTCTACCGGGTGGGCGGCCACACGCCGGTGAAGGTGGACGTGCGCATCATCGCCGCCACCCACCAGGACCTGGAGGCCCTGGTGCGCGAGGGCAAGTTCCGCGAGGACCTGTTCCATCGCCTGAACGTCATCCGCATCCACATCCCGCGCCTGGCCGACCGCAGCGAGGACATCCCGGCGCTGGCCCGCCATTTCCTGACTGCCGCCGCGCGCGAGCTGTCCGTGGAGCCCAAGGTGCTCAAGCCGGAGACCGAGGCCTACCTGCGCAACCTGCCCTGGCCGGGCAACGTGCGCCAGCTGGAGAACACCTGCCGCTGGATCACGGTGATGGCCTCGGGCCGCGAGGTGCACATCGACGAGCTGCCGCCCGAGCTGCTCGGCCAGCAGCAGCCGCAGCCGGAAGCCGTGGGCTGGGAGCAGGGCCTGCGCCTATGGGCCGAACAGGCCCTGGCGCGTGGCCAGCAGGGCCTGCTGGACGAGGCGCTGCCGGCCTTCGAGCGCGCGCTGATCGAAACCGCCCTGAAACACACCGCCGGCCGCCGCCGCGACGCCGCCCTGTTGCTGGGCTGGGGACGCAACACCCTGACCCGCAAGATCAAGGAGCTGGGCATGAACGTCGCCGGTGGCGACGAGGAAGAGGACGACGAGGGCTGAGCACGTCCGCGCGGCAGCCCCCTGGCCGGGCTACCCGGTAGCCTGGCCGCGCCGGGCCCAGCCTGCAGGAGCGGCTTCAGCCGCATTCTCAGGCTGCGTGCCGGCACGCATGCCAATCCTCGCATCACGCGCGCCGGCGGCGTGCGGGGCAGCCGGATAACGTGCCCACGATTTCCCGCACCGAACCCGCGTGATCGCGGCGGCGGCCGGCACCAGACTCGGTGCGCCGCACCGTCACTTCGCACCGCAAGCGTGCACCTGCAGACAAGGCGGAGCCCTCAAACCCGCGCCAGCCCGGCTTTAACAGAACTGGCACGTTCCCTGCCTATTCCCCTGTACCAGTTTCGGGGACCTCGGTGACAGGCAGGCCGGGGCTCCCCTCTTTTATTTCCCTGGCGGCAAGGCGCAGTTCCAGGCGCCATTGTCCGCCCTTCGCCTCGCCCCGCCATTCCGCCCGCAGGGGGCGGGTGGCGACGAAGGAAAGCAGCAGGGCCTGGTCCACCGCGCGCAGGCGCCAGCGCACCTCACCCTCGTCCAGCGCCAGCGTTCCGGCCTGTGGGTTGCCCTGCACCTCCTCCAGGCGCACCAGCAGCGCGCCGTCCAGGGTCTCCAGGCGCGGCGCCGGCGGCTTGCGATCGAACCAGAGCACCAGCGCACCCGGCGCCTCGCGCGCTTCCAGCAGATAGACGGGTCTGGGGTGGAACCACTTGCCCAGCATCAGCCCGAGCAGCAGTCCGGTAGCCCCCAGGCCCAGCAGGAAGATCGGCCAGACCCGCCGACGCGGGTCTTCGGCGACGCTAGAATGCTCGTCCTTCTCGTACCCAGAGTCCCGCATGTTCCACGTCATCCTGTTCCAGCCGGAGATACCGCCCAACACCGGCAACATTATCAGGCTGTGCGCCAACAGCGGCAGCCACCTGCACCTGATCGAGCCCCTGGGCTTCGAGACCGATGACAAGCGTCTGCGCCGCGCCGGCCTCGACTATCACGAATTCGCCACGCTGAAGCGCTACCCCGATCTCGCCAGCTGCCTGAAGAGCCTCGGCCTGCGCCTCGGTGCCCCGGCCAGCTCGGACGCACCCCACCTCTACGCCTTCACCACCAAGGGTTCGCAACCTTTTCACGAGGTGCGCTATCGGCCCGGTGATGCCTTCCTGTTCGGCCCGGAAAGCCGCGGCCTGCCGGACGAGGTCCGCAACGCCGTGCCGGAAGCGCAGCGCGTGCGCCTGCCCATGCGCCCCGGCTGCCGCAGCCTGAACCTGTCCAACACCGTGGCCGTGGCGGTCTACGAGGCCTGGCGCCAGCACGGTTTCGCCGGCGGCGAATAACTGCACCCCAGAGCAGTCGGCGCTGTCCCGACCGCCATGCCGGGTCGGCCCGTCGGCCACAAAAAAAAGCGCCCGCAGGCGCTTTTTTCTGGCTACCGCCGCACTTACTGCTGAGTGGAAGCCTGGGCTTCGGCGTTGATGCGCGCCATTTCCTGCGCGTACAGGGCGTCGAAGTTCACCGGGGCCAGCATCAGCGCCGGGAAGGAGCCGCGGGTGACCAGGTTGTCCAGCGCCTCGCGAGCGTAGGGGAACAGGATGTTCGGGCAGAAGGCGCCTAGGGTGTGGCTCATGGAGGGCGCATCCAGGCCCTTGATCAGGAAGATGCCGCCCTGCTGCACCTCGGCGATGAAGGCCACTTCCTCGCCGGTCTTGACGGTCACCGAGAGGGTCAGCACCACCTCGTGGAAGTCGTTTTCCAGGGTCTTGGTGCGAGTGTTCAGGTCCAGCTGGACGCTCGGGTTCCATTCCTGGCGGAAGATCTCCGGGCTCTTGGGCGCTTCGAAAGACAGGTCCTTGACGTAGATGCGCTGCAGGGAAAACTGCGGGGTTGCTTGTTCGGTCATCGACTGAGCCTTGTTGTCATTGAGGTTGGGCCAGTAGCGCGTCCAGACGGCCGGCGCGCTCCAGCGCATGCAGATCGTCGCAGCCACCCACGTGCTGTTCACCGATCCAGATCTGCGGGACCGAGGTGCGTCCGGCCTTGGCGGCCATCTCCGCACGCAGCCCCGGATTGCCGTCCACGGCAATCTCCTTGTAGGGCACACCCTTGCGCTCCAGCAGCTGCTTGGCGCGGATGCAGTAGGGGCACCAGGCGGTGGTATAGATCACCACGTCGCGCATGTCACTTCACCACGGGCAGGTTGTCGCCGCGCCAGCTGCCCATGCCGCCGGACAGCTTGGCAACCGTGTAGCCGGCCTTCTTCAGCTGGGCGCAGGCCGCACCGGCGGTCTGGCCCATGGCGCAGACCACGATGATGGTCTTGTCCTTGTGCTTTTCCAGCTCGACCATCCGGGTGGACAGTTTTTCGTAGGGGATATTCACCGCCCCGACGATATGCCCGGCATCGAAGTCCTTCTTGGCGCGGATATCCAGCACCAGACCCTGGTCGCTGTTGACCAGCGCGGTCAGCTCACGGTTGCTCAGGCTGCGGCCGCCCTTGTTCATCTCGTTGAGGATGAACAGGATCAGCAGCACGACGAACAGTGAACTCAGTACATAGTGGTTAGAGACGAATTCAATCAGCTGCGCAAACATCTACGGGTTCCCGGACGGTAAAATGCCGGCAGTATACACAGGGCCCCGAGCCGACGGCAGCCCGAGCCGCCGTGACGCAGCGCGCCATAGCGCTTAGAATTCGCGCCCTTCGCATCCACTTGCAGCCGCCGAGCGAGTTGAGTCCCATGCCTACCCCCAAACCCCTGGTTCTGATGATTCTCGATGGCTTCGGCCACAGCGATCGCCCCGAGTACAACGCCATTCACGCGGCCAATACCCCGGTCTACGACCGCCTGCGCGCCACCCAGCCCCATGGTCTGATCTCCGGTTCGGGCATGGACGTGGGCCTGCCGGACGGCCAGATGGGCAACTCCGAGGTGGGCCACATGAACCTGGGCGCCGGCCGTGTGGTGTACCAGGACTTCACCCGTGTCACCAAGGCGATCCGCGACGGCGAGTTCTTCGAGAATCCGGCCATCTGCGCCGCCGTGGACCAGGCGGTGGCGGCCGGCAAGGCCGTGCACATCATGGGCCTGCTGTCGGATGGCGGCGTGCACAGCCACCAGGACCACATCGTCGCCATGGTCGAACTGGCCGCCCGTCGCGGCGCCGAGAAGATCTACCTGCACGCCTTCCTCGACGGCCGCGATACCCCGCCGCGCAGCGCCCAGGCCTCCATCGAGCTGCTGGACGCCACCTTCGCCCGCCTGGGCAAGGGCCGCATCGCCAGCCTGATCGGCCGCTACTTCGCCATGGACCGCGACAACCGCTGGGACCGCGTCGAGCAGGCGTACAACCTGATTGTCGACGGCCAGGGCCAGTTCCGGGCCGACAGCGCGGTGGCCGGCCTGCAGGCCGCCTACGCCCGCGACGAGAGCGACGAGTTCGTCAAGGCCACCGTGATCGGTGAGCCGGTGCGCGTGGAGGACGGCGACGCCGTGGTGTTCATGAACTTCCGCGCCGACCGCGCCCGCGAGCTGACCCGCGCCTTCGTCGAGCAGGACTTCGCCGGCTTCGCCCGCCAGCGCGTGCCGCAGCTGGCCGGCTACGTGATGCTCACCCAGTATGCCGCCAGCATCGACGCCCCCTGCGCCTTCGCGCCGGAGCCGCTGACCAACGTGCTGGGCGAGTACCTGGCCAACAACGGCAAGACCCAGCTGCGCATCGCCGAGACCGAGAAGTACGCCCACGTGACCTTCTTCTTCTCCGGCGGCCGC
Organism: Pseudomonas sp.; assembly: GCA_035306625.1. GTDB lineage: Bacteria > Pseudomonadota > Gammaproteobacteria > Pseudomonadales > Pseudomonadaceae > Serpens. Next base: position 13,591 of record DATGNS010000101.1, read on the forward strand.
GAGGAGCCGTTCCCGGGCGAGGAGCGCATCCTGATCCCCTCGCCGAACGTGGCCACCTATGACCTGCAGCCGCAGATGAGCGCGCCGGAGGTCACCGACCGGATCGTCGACGCCATCGAGAACCAGCGCTACGACGTCATCATCGTCAACTACGCCAACGGCGACATGGTCGGCCATACCGGCGTGTTCGAGGCGGCGGTCAAGGCCGTGGAATGCCTGGATGAATGCATGGGTCGCATCGTCGCCGCGCTGGAGAAGGTGGGCGGCGAAGCGCTGATCACCGCCGACCACGGCAACGTCGAGCAGATGGAAGACGAGGTCACCGGCCAGGCGCACACCGCGCATACCTGCGAGCCGGTGCCCTTCATCTACGTGGGCAAGCGCAACGTCAGCATCCGCGAGGGCGGCGTGCTGGCCGACGTGGCACCGACCATGCTGAAACTGCTGGGCCTGCCGCAGCCGAAGGAAATGACCGGCACCAGCATCATCGAACTGCACTAAGCTGGAAGGCCGAGGGGCACGCCCCTCGGCCGTTGCTCGCCGGCTTGCCGTCCGGGCTGAATTTGCAGGCATACTTGACGCCCCAGATCCAGGTGCCCCGACTTCCATGTTCCGAGCCCTCTTCGTTGCTCTCCTTACCTGTGTCGCCCTGCCGTCCATTGCCGCCGACTCCAAGGCGCAGACCGAGCAGCAGCTGGAAGCTGCCCGCAAGGAAGTGCAGGAGCTGAAAAAGCTGCTCGAACAGCTGCAGCGGGAAAAGTCCCAGGTGCAGCAGCAGTTGCGCCAGACGGAAACCGAAGCCGGCGAACTGGAGAAGCAGATCCGCGAACTGCGCCGCGAAGCCGGCGAGACCCAGAAGCAGCTCGACGACCTCGAGCGGCAGAAAAAAAAAATCGATGAAGCCCGCCGCGAGCAGCAGCGACTGATCGGCCAGCAGGCCCGGGCGGTCTACCAGAGCGGTGGCGCCGAACCCCTCAAGCTGTTGCTCAACCAGGAAGACCCCGCCCGTTTCGCCCGCACCCTGACCCACTACGAATACCTGAACCGCGCCCGCCTGGAACAGTTGGCCGAATACGCCCGGACCCGCGAGCAGCTGAGCGACCTGGAGCGCCAGCAGAACGCCCGCCGCGAAGCCCTGGCCCGCCAGCAGCAGAACCTGGCCCAGCGCCAGGCGCGGCTGGCCGAGGTGCGCAAGGAGCGCCAGCAGGTACTGGCCCGCCTGGAGAGCACCCGCAGCGACCGCGCCAGCCGCCTGCATGAACGCCAGCGCGAACAGGCCGAGCTGGAGCAGATTCTCAAGACCATCGAGGAAACCCTGGCGCGCCAGGCCCGCGAAGCCGAGCGCCAGCGGCAGCTGGCCGAGCAGCAGCGCCAGGCGCCGGCCGACGAGGCCCCCTGGCTGAGCAACAACGCGGCGCGTCACTACGGCGGCCCCTTCGACCAGGCGCGCGGCAAGCTGCCCTGGCCGGTGGAAGGCCGTCTGATCGCCCGTTTCGGCGCTCCGCGCGGCGAGGATGGCCGCACCACCTGGGACGGCGTGCTGATCGGCGCCACCACTGGCCAGCCGGTGCGCGCCGTGCACGGCGGCAAGGTGGTTTTCGCCGAGTGGCTGCGCGGCGCCGGCCTGTTGCTGATCCTCGATCACGGCGGCGGCTACCTGTCCCTCTACGGCCACAACCAGTCGCTGCTCAAGGAAGCCGGCGACATCGTCGCCGCCGGTGATACCATCGCCACCGTCGGCAGCAGTGGCGGACAGAGCGTTCCCGCGCTGTACTTCGCCATTCGTCAGCAGGGCCGCCCGAGCGACCCGGCCCAATGGTGTCGCACGCAAGGCTGAGCACCACCCGCAACCCTGGAGTTTCCCCCATGCCGCATCAGCGCCTCCTTTTCCGCAACATCGCACAGGGTCTGGGCCTGTGCCTGGCCCTGGCAGCCGGGGGAGCCTTCGCCCAGAACGCCACGCCGGGCGCCATTCCCTCCAGCCGTGCGCAGCTGCCGCTGGACGAGCTGCGCACCTTTGCCGAAGTGCTCGACCGCATCAAGAGCGCCTACGTGGAGCCGGTGGACGACAAGACGCTGCTGGAGAACGCCATTCGCGGCATGCTCAGCAACCTGGACCCGCATTCGGCCTATCTGGATCCGCAGGCCTTCCAGGAACTGCAGGAAAGCACCAGCGGCGAGTTCGGCGGCCTCGGCATCGAAGTGGGCATGGAGGACGGCTTCATCCGCGTGGTGTCGCCCATCGACGACACCCCCGCCTCGCGGGCCGGCATCGAGGCGGGCGACCTGATCGTGCGCATCGACGGCCAGCCCACCAAGGGCATGACCATGCAGCAGGCGGTGGACATGATGCGCGGCAAGCCCGGCACCGAGGTGGTGCTGACCCTGGTACGCGAGGGCGGCCAGCCCTTCGAGGTGACCCTGACCCGCGCGGTGATCCGCGTGCAGAGCGTGCGCAGCGAGCTGCTCGAGGACGGCTACGGCTACCTGCGCATCACCCAGTTCCAGGTGAACACCGGGGCCGAGGTGGGCAAGGCCCTGGAGCGCCTGCGCAAGGACAACAAGGGCCCGCTCAACGGCCTGGTGATGGACCTGCGCAACAACCCCGGCGGCGTGCTGCAGGCCGCCGTGGAGGTGGCCGACCACTTCATGACCAAGGGCCTGATCGTCTACACCAAGGGCCGCATCGCCAACTCCGAGCTGCGCTTCTCCGCCGATGCGGCCGACGCCAGCCAGGGCGTGCCGCTGGTGGTGCTGATCAACGGCGGCAGCGCCTCGGCCGCGGAGATCGTCGCCGGCGCCCTGCAGGACAGCCGGCGCGCCGTGGTCATGGGCACCGACAGCTTCGGCAAGGGCTCGGTGCAGACCGTCCTGCCCCTCAACCAGGATCGCGCCCTGAAGCTCACCACCGCGCTCTACTACACCCCCAACGGCCGCTCCATCCAGGCCCAGGGCATCGTGCCGGACATCGAGGTGCGCCGCGCCCGCCTGACCCGCGAGGACGAGGTGGCCGGGGTCAAGGAGGCCGACCTGGCCGGCCACCTG
>DATGNS010000102.1:0-7710 GCA_035306625.1 Pseudomonas sp.
GCTGGTCTGCCAGGCGCTGGGGGCCGAGCAGCAGGCGACGCTCTTTTCCATGGTGCGCTTCGGTAACGTGCTGGGCTCGAGCGGGTCGGTGGTGCCGCTGTTCCGGCGGCAGATCAAGGCCGGCGGCCCGGTCACGGTGACTCACCCGGAGATCACCCGCTACTTCATGACCATTCCCGAGGCGGCCCAGCTGGTGATCCAGGCGGGCGCCCTGGCTCGCGGGGGCGATGTGTTCGTGCTGGACATGGGCGAGCCAGTGAAGATCGTCGAACTGGCCATTCGCCTGATCCGGCTTTCGGGCCTGGAGCCGGGGTTCCCCGGCAGCGCCCGGATGCGGGAAACCGCTGCCGGCCGAGGCGACATCGATATTGTCTTCACCGGGCTGCGGCCTGGGGAAAAACTCTATGAAGAGCTGTTGATCAGCGGGAAGCCTGACTGGACTCGGCACCCCCGTATCCTGACCGCCAGTGAGGGGGCATTGACCTGGCCGGCATTGTGTCGGCTGCTGGGCCGGCTGATGGATGCCTGCCGCGACAACGATCATGCGGCGATTCACGCGCTGTTGAAGGAGGCGCCCATCGGCTACTGTCCCTTGAGTGATGCCGTCGACCTGATGCGACTCTCCACTCGGCGGCGGCCGGTGGCCTGGACGTTCCGACCGGCCTCGCCGGGGAGTTCCATGGGCGACTGAAGTCGCGCAGTGCCGGGCCGCTACCGGGCCATGGCGGGAGATCTCGGGAGCATTTGAACGATGGTATCGACTCAGGGAGTGGGGCGGCGTGCCGTGCTGCGCGGCGTGGGCGGTGGATGTCTGATGGGGGCGATGTTCGGCGCGGGCGCGCTGCTGCCGCTTTGGGCAGAGGAACCTTCCGGGCGGATACTTCGCGCGATGGATTTTGGCCTGGGGCTGAGTGAAGGCCGCGATGACGACACGCCGGGATTGCAGCGTCTGATCGATGAGGAGCTGCGCGACGGCGATACCCTGGTACTGGGCCCTCGCCATCGACTGCGGGCGCGTCGCGGCCGGCGATCCGGCTTTCAGGAGCGCAGCACCCTGTACCTGCAGGGGCTGAATGGAATCACCTTGGAGGCCAGCCATAGTGAGCTCTTCGAAGCGGAGGTCGATGGCGCCGTGCAGGGGGTATTCACCCTGCGCGACTGCCACGATGTGACCCTGAGGCTGGGCGCCTTTCGCGGCCAGGTGGACCTGCCGGGCGAGGCGTTCTATTCGGGCTTTCTGGTGGCCTGTGACCGGGGTGTGTCGCGCCTGCGCGTGCAGGCGCGCAGCGTGCAGGACTGTCACGGTGGCTTCGTGGCCCTGCATGGCTCCGGTGTGCGTGACGTTGAAATCGACATCGAACGGCTGGTGCACTGCAACTACGGCGTCACCCTGCGGAGCGATCATCGCCGAGTGAGCGCGCGTTTCGCCATCGACGGGTGCCGGCGCGCCTTCTTCATTCACGGGGATTCCCTGGACGTGGTGGCCGACTATCGGGTCGCCAATGCCTACCTGACCGCGCTGCGCCTGGGAGTGGGGAGCGGCTCGGGGCCGATTCGTGATGCCCGGGTGCGCTGCCGGGTGGTGCCGGGTGCCGAGGCCTATCGTCAGCATGCCCGGAATCGCATCGAAGCCAGGGGAATCGGCAATCAGCTGCTGAACAGCCGTATCGAGGTCGTCGCTTCGCTGCCGGTATCCGTGGTCAACTTCGGCGACGATGCAGGGTTTCTGATGCGTCATGTGGCACTTCACGTCACCTTACCCGAGGCCAGCGACCCCTCCACCGTGGCGCCCTTCACCATCGGCGGGGTTCAGTCCGAGCCTTTCGAAGGAGTCACCGCGGAGCTGCACGCGGGCATGCGTGCCGTGCCCGGCCAGCCGGGGCGGCGAACGGTGCAGATTCGCAATGGGCGAGGTCTGGTGCTGCGCGGTGCGCTGAGCTGTGAAGCGGGCGTGGGCGAGCCGCTGCTCATCGATGATGTGGCTGAGGCAGTACTGGACCTCGAGACGCGGCATGACGGCGAGGGCCCCGGGCTGGTGCTGCGCCGCTGTCACGGGGTCAGCGGGCGGCTGGTCACCCGGCAGCGTCTTCAAGTCCTGGACAGCCGGGCGGTTACCCTTCGGGTGGAGGCACCGGATGGGAAACCCTGATGCCTGCGGCTACACTCGCGGCTTTGGCCCGGTGCGCATGAGCGGCCGGGCAACCCGGCAGAAGGGGAGTAAGCGCATGACGGCAATGCATGGCCTGACGGGGGCCGGGGTACTGATCAGCCTGGCCTGGCCTGTGCTGGTGCCCGGGGGGTATGCCTGGGGGCCTCTGATACTGGCATGCCTGGGGCTGATCGCGGCCCCGAGATGGCTGTGGCCGGGGGCGGTGTATCACCGGCTGGGACGACGTGGCTGTGGTCTGATGCTGGTGGTGCTCGGCGTGGCCGCTACCTGGTTGGCCATGGCGGGACTGCATGGCGAGGTAGCCAGCCTGCGCGTGGTGGTGGCGTCGATGCTGCTGGCGCTGCCAGCGCTCCTTGCCCTTCACGCCTGGCGGCCGCCCCTTGCCGTGCTGTGGGCCGGCCTGTCAGTTGCCGCTACCCTGTCCGGCGCCTGGGCGCTCTGGCAGCGCCTGCAGTTGGGGGCCGTGCGGGCCGATGGCCATGACCCGCTGCATGCGATCCTTTTCGGCAACCTTAGCCTCTTGGCCGGGGGACTCTGCATGGCGGGGGTGGCATGGTCGCTTGGCCGCCCGCGTCAGCGTTTCTGGCGAGGGGCGCTGCTGCTGGGTGCCCTGGGGGGAATCGCCGCCTCGGTGCTGTCCGGTACCCGGGGCGGTTGGCTGGCCCTGCCGCTGATCCTGCTGCTGTTCCAGCGCGGCTTCGTGGCGTGGCTGCCGGGGCGGCAGCAGCTGGCGATCTGGTTGGGTGGGATCCTGCTGCTGGGAGCCCTCTACGCCGTTCCGCATACCGGCGTTCAACATCGGGTCGCGCTGGCGGCCGATGAGGTGACCCACTACCTGGCAGGAGAGCCTGCCGCGACGAACTCGGTGATCACGCGCCTCGAGATGTGGCGAGGCACCTGGCGGCTGATCGCCGAGCGCCCCTTGCTGGGTCACGGCAACGCCGGCTATCAGGAAGGCATGGCGCGGCTGGTCGAGGCCGGACAGGTGAACGCCTCCGTGCTGCCTCATACCCATGCGCACAACGATTGGCTCAACACCTGGGTCAAGCTGGGGCTGCCCGGAGTGCTGGCGCTGGTGGCGCTCTATCTGCTGCCGCTATGGCTGTTTCGCAGTGGCTTGCGGCACCCGGACATCGCCCACCGTTCGCTGGCGGTGGCGGGACTCCTGCTGCCCGTGGCCTTTCTCGATTTCGGCCTGACCTACAGCTTCTTTGCCTATTCGGTGGGGGCTGGGCTCTACTGCGGCTGGCTGGTCATTCTCTGGACCTTCTACCGTCATACCCCCATCGCGACGCTGCCGAGGGGCTCAGCGGAGGGCGACGCTCGCTAGCATGAGAAAAATAGGACGATGGAAACGGGCTGATATGTGATCTTGTGTATATCAATGTAACAGTCAGCCCGCTGACGAGGATCGGCCAGAGGTTTCCATGCCCTCCATTGTGCTGGTGTCCAACACCTCCTGGTACCTTTACAACTTTCGCCGTGGCACGCTGCTGGCGCTGCGCGACATGGGGTTTCGGGTCATTGCCCTGGCCCCCGAGGATGACTACTCCCGTCGGCTGCAGACGGAGCTGGGTGTCGAGCATGTCGCATTGACGCTGGCCGGCAAGGGCACCCACCCCTTGGAAGAGGGGCGAAGCCTGCTGCAGCTGATGGCCATACTGCGCCGCTTGCGTCCTGCCCTGGTATTCAACTTTACGGTCAAGGCTAATATCTACTCTGGCCTGGCCTGCCGTGCCCTGGGGATTCCCTACGCTAACAATGTCTCCGGGCTCGGCACGGCCTTCCTGCACGATAGCTGGCTGTTTCGCCGAGTGCGCTCCCTCTATGGCCTCGCCAATCGAGGCGCCCAGTGCGTGTTCTTCCAGAACGACGAGGATGCCCGGCTGTTTGCCCGGCTCGGCCTGCTGCGTGATACCCCGGCGACGGTCTTGCCTGGCTCGGGCATGGATACACAGCGCTTCGCCTTCACCGCGCTGCCCGCCGCGCAGCCCTTCACCTTCGTGATGATTGCGCGCCTGCTGGGCGACAAGGGGGTGCGCGAGTACGTGGCGGCCTCCGAACAGGTGCGCGCAAGCCATCCCGACACTCGCTTTCTATTGATCGGGCCCAGCGGGGCCAGTAACCGCACGGCCATTACGCAGGCGGAGGTGCGCGAATGGCAGCGGCGCGGAACAATCGAGTACCTCGGCGAGCACGACGACGTCAGGCCCTGCCTCGCCGATGCTCATGTGCTGGTACTGCCATCCTACCGCGAGGGCATGCCCCGCACCGTGCTGGAAGCTGCTGCCATGGGGCGTCCCGCCATCGTGTCGGATGTGCCCGGCTGCCGCCAGGCGGTGGCTCCCGGAATCACGGGCTGGCTGTGCCAAGTGAAGAGCGTCGACTCCCTGGCCTCTAGAATGCGGGAGTGCATCGAGATGCCATTTCCGCTGTTGGAGGAGGTTGGCCGGGCAGCACGGCGCCGCATCGAGGCGGAATTCGACGAGCAATTCGTCGTACGGGCGGCCCTGCAGGTCGTCCAGGACAGCCTCAGCCGGCAGAGCACTCCGGGAGCCACTTGACGGTGTGACATCCCGGCTCGGAAAGATGAATATTTTCTATGACTTTTTCATTCTGGATGAGCGCTTTGAAATGTGGGCTGGCTAACCCATTGATCTTGCGAGTCGCCCGGGCATGAGTCATCTCATACCCCACGTGACTATAAAATACACTCTGTAACATACCTTTACGAAACTGACCCCCGGGTTCATACTTCCTTCCAGTCGCATTTCCCAACAATACCTAGCATCTGTAGGAGCTTGACCAGGCAGGAGGAGATCATGGACCTAAGGAAAACGGGTGTGGCATTGGTCACGGAACATAATCCTCAGTCAGTACTATTCTTGGAACATATCAATAACAATATCGATTGCACTGTCTCATTGATCTCGCCAAATGGATATGAGAGCCGGCTCTCCGATGAGATTGCAGTTGCCCTGATTGATATCGATCACATGAACGAAACTATCATACACAAGTGGCAGGAGGCTCTTTCTGATAACGACGAGATCCGGCTGGCGGCCCTGAATCTTCGGGATGAGCAACATGCCGCCGAGATGCTCTCCTACATGCACTTCGCGGGAGTCTTTTATCGTACGGACTCGCTCGAGATGGTCTGCAAGGGAATTCGTCAGCTTCTGGAGGGGTATCTCTGGATGTCGCGGCCGCTGATGGCGCATCTTATCGAGTTCTTCCGCAAACAGTCGCTCAACGCCTATCGCCCTGCCTGCGGACTTACCCAGCGTGAACTGGAAATCATCGGGCTGCTGGGGTCGGGAGCTTCAAATATGCAAATCGCAGATCGACTCTTCGTGAGTGAGCATACTGTCAAGTCGCACCTCTATAATATATTTAAGAAGATTGATGTACACAATCGCACCCAGGCGGTCAACTGGGCCAGGCAGAACCTTGGCGCACCGCCCCCTAACTTCCCATTACAACACCGCAAGGGAGCAAAGGGATGGAACAACGATTCCACATCATGACAACTGGAAAGCTGTCTGCCTTGCTGCTGGCATCGATAGTAGTGATCACCCTCGATGCGCGAGCCGAAGAGTTGGAGGGCGGGCCCAGCGTTAGCGAACCGGGTGTAATCGTGGAAGAAGACGAGCCCATCGTCGAAGCGCCTGGCCAGGCAGAAGAGGAGCTGAGTCGTCAGTTTCGGCTCGACGAACCTGGTATCACGGGGATCATCCTGGACAGGACCATCACCATGACGGGGCGGACCTTCTCCCGCCAGTTCAGCCAGCAGAGCCTGGACCGGCCGTTGCTCAGCAACGCCACCTTGACCATTCATGAGCGCCCCTCGGCTCGATGGGGGAGTCAAATCTGGATTACCCAGGGAAATAGAGTGGTGTTCCAGGCCACCATGCCCCCACGGCTCAGCGATATTGACCAGTATGTCGAAGCGGCTCTGGAGCAGGTGGAGCAACTGGTGGTCCAGCAACGCATTCTGGATGCATTCGACAGTGATCCGGACCTGGCAGACGAAGAAATCTAGTGAGACAAAGGAGAAGCACAATGAAATCTCTTTATGTGAAAGCCGCAGCTCTGGCTGCCAGCATGACACTGGGTGCCGGCATGGCCTATGCAGGTGAGCTGATTTACCGTCCCATCAACCCGTCTTTCGGCGGAGATCCGTTGGCCGGCAACTACCTGTTAAATAAAGCCCAGTCCCAGGACACCACTACGGACCCTGATGCACCGGACTTCGGCAGTTTTTCGGAGACAGATCTCTTCTTGCAGGACCTGAGAAACTCCGTCGTCTTCGATGCGATTGAAGATGCGGTTGAAGGAGAGGCAGGCCGAACCAGCTTGATCGAGAACTCTAACCTGCGTGTCAGAATCCAGAGCCTCGGTGGGGGAGGGTTCGTGATGAATATTCTGGATCGCCGGACCGGAGAGGAGACAACAGTCAATTTTGGTCAGGCTGCGGGCCAGTTCTGATCTTCCAAGAATCATAAGGGACAGGGAGCGGTATCATGAAACTGATCACGACTCTAATGGCGGCGGGTATTATCACGCTAAGCGGCTGCGCCAGCGTGGTGACTTCTTACGATCACCTGGAGGGGGCTCCAGCCACCTTGACGCCGCGGACCGGCACCTACAATGAACTGACCAGCCTCCCGCGCCCCAGTTCTCCGATCCTGGCGGCCGTCTATGATTTTCGGGATCAGACTGGCCAATACCGGCCTCAGCCGGCCAGTACCTTCTCGACGGCCGTGACCCAGGGGGGGGCGGCCATGCTGAGTTCGGCACTGGCGGATTCCGGATGGTTCGTTCCCCTGGAACGGGAGGGGCTCCAGAACCTGCTGACAGAACGGCGCATCATCCGTGCCAATCTGGAGCGAATGGGCAGGGAGAATGAGCTGTCTTCCTTGAACGCGGCTCGTGTCCTGCTGGAGGGAGGGATCATCGCCTACGATTCCAACATGAAGACGGGCGGGGCCGGGGCCGAGTACTTCGGGATTGGTGCTTCGGGCCAGTATCAGGTCGACCAGGTGACTATCAACCTGCGCGCCGTGGACATTGCCACGGGTGAGGTTCTGGGGAATGTTACCACAAGCAAGACGATCTACTCGCATGAGCTGCGTGCGGGGGTGTATCGCTTCGTCAGCTTCCGCCGGCTGCTGGAGGCGGAAGCGGGATATACTCATAACGAGCCGGTACAGATGGCAGTGATGTCGGCCATCGAATCGGCAGTGGTCCATCTGATCACTCAAGGCGTGGACAGGGGGCTCTGGAACCTGGCCGACCCATCACAAGTCGATAATGAGGTCTTCGTCGCGTACCGTGAGGCTACCGTGCCCATGCTATAGCATCGGATACCATCATCTCGCCAACCTCGCTGGCGCCAACCCGCTCAGGGTGGCGCCATTTTTTATTAGAAAGTCAGTCGGAGCCAGATCACCAGAAGCCTCAAACGGTGCAATGGATGAGCAAGTGAGGCTGCGCGTATGACATCTCTAGTCATGTAAATTGATGAAATACTATGATTG
>DATGNS010000103.1:0-9012 GCA_035306625.1 Pseudomonas sp.
TTCTGCTCCATGTGCGGGCCGAAGTTCTGCTCCATGAAGATCACCCAGGAGGTGCGCGACTATGCCGCCGAGCACGGCCTGACCGACGAGCAGAAAGCCATCGAGGCAGGCTTTGCGGAGCAGGCCGAGCGCTTCCGTGAGGAGGGTTCGGTGATCTACAGGCAGGTGTAAGCCGCTTCGCAGAACGGCTCAGCCGCGATGTCGCCGGAAGCGCATCGCGGCTGCAACCGACCCGGAAAACAGCGTTTTTTCTAAGCCGTTAATTTTCCTCTGGATTTCCCCGGCGCACCTGACTAGAATGCGCGCCCATTCGCCCATGTAGCTCAGGGGTAGAGCACTCCCTTGGTAAGGGAGAGGTCGGCGGTTCAAATCCGCCCATGGGCTCCACGCTTTCTCCCCGCTTGTCATGCCCCCGCATTGCGCTTCGCCGACATCCGGTTGGCGCGTCGCCTGAAAAGCGCTCCCGTATCCAACTACAGCTCCCAACGGAAATCCGTGTGAGCGACTTAGCCGCGACACTCCGGATTGCCTTCTGATCGCGACTAAAGCCGCTGCTAGCCTACAGATACTTCGGCTTGAGCACGCCGCGCAGCGCGTCCTTGGGAATCACCAGTTCCGGATGCCCGCTGGCATAGGGCGCGATGCTGTACACGTCGTACTTGAGCAGTACCTGGTCGCTCAGCAGGGCGATGTTGCGGGTCGGCTGGAACTGCCAGAAGGCGACGAACTCCTTGTCCTCGGCGTGGCCCTTTTCCACCAGCCAGCGCTGATGAGCCTCGGCGGCCAGCTGCCAGAAGGCCTCCTCCTGGCCGGGCAGCAGCAGGTCCGCCAGCTGCAGCTCCCGGTCGCCGCTGCGCTCGTAGATGATGAAGCCCCGCCCGGGCAGGCCATGGGCGCCACCGGCATACAGGTAGCTGGACAGCTCGATGACGATCAGCCCGCCATGCTGCTCGCGCACCTGGGCCTGCAGGTAGCTGGTGTGCTCCGGCTCGGCCTCGCGCAGGAACTGGCGCGCGTAGCCGCGCAGCGAATCGGGCAGCGGATCATCGGCATGCAGGCGGGTCATCTCCAGCAGGCGCCGCTCGATCAGCCGGTCGAGCACCGGCTCGCCGGGAAAGTGCAGCGTATCCACGTTGACCAGGGGGCAGGCTTCGCCCTGGCACCCCGGCTGTCGCTGCTCCCAGGCCTGGCGCTGGTACTCGGCCGGTCCGCCGCCGGGCAGCAGCTGACAGGCCGTCAACAGGGTGAAGCTGGCGAGGAGCAGAGGCTTGAGCATGGGCAGGTCCCTTGTCCGGCGCGAATGGTGTGTTCAGCTTGGCATGCCCACGCCCATCGGCAAAGTGGCTGCGCGCTCCTGCGGGGCACGCTAGGATGTTCCTCAGCGTTTTTCTTGCCTGGATGTACCCCCATGTCCGATTTCTTCAAGGCCGATGCCGACGCGGTCGAAGTCGTGCGCCGTGAGCACTGCTTTCGCGGCTTCTACCGCCTGGACCGCCTGCACCTGCGCCACCGCCAGTTTTCCGGGGCCATGGGCCCGCTGATCAGCCGCGAGCTGTTCGTGCGCCACGACGCCGTCTGCGTGCTGCCCTACGACCCGGTGCGCGACGAGGTGGTGCTGGTCGAGCAGTTTCGCGTCGGCGCCCTGGGCAAGAAGAGCAGCCCCTGGCTGCTGGAACTGGTGGCCGGCCTGATCGACCAGGACGAGCAGCCGGAAGAGGTGGCCCACCGCGAGGCGCAGGAGGAGGCCGGCCTGGCGCTGGGCCCGCTGTGGCCGATCACCCGCTACTTCCCCTCCCCCGGCGGCTCGGACGAGCAGGTGTACCTGTACCTGGGCCGCTGCGACAGCAGCCAGGCCGGCGGAGTGCACGGTCTGGCGGAGGAAGGCGAGGACATCCGCGTGCATGTGCTGCCCTACGCCGCCGCGATCCAGGCGGTCAGGGACGGGGTAATCGACAACGCCGCCAGCCTCATTGCCCTGCAGTGGCTGGCGCTCAACCGTGACGACGTGCGGAGGGCCTGGAGTTGAAGGCCATCGCGCGGGAACGCTACCGGGTCGACCTGTGCGAACTGCAGGCCTGCTGCGAAGCCAACTACCAGCGCCTGCAGCGCCTGCTGCCGGACATGCGCGGCGCCAGCCCGCGGCCGCGCCGCGTGGCACTGAGTCATGGCGAGCAGCTGGTGGCCGTGCTGGTGATCGAGGTGCTGGAAAACTGCCCCTACACCACCAGCCTGCGGGTGCGCCAGGAACAGCATCCGGCCTGGCTGCCGGCCCCGCAGCTGGAGGTGCGCGCCTACCATGACGCACGCATGGCCGAAGTGGTCGGTGCGGCCCGTTCGCGCAGCTTCCTGGGTCGCTACCCCTACCCCAACGCGGCCATGCATCAGCCCGATGAAAAGACCCAGCTCAACCTGTTCCTCGGCGAGTGGCTGGGACACTGTCAGGCCCTGGGCCACGAGCTGGAACCGGTGCTGTAGACGATTGGCGTTTCAGCCTGTGAACCACGTCCGCTTTTCGGGTTTGCCGCTGCCTGGCGACCTCTCGATAATCCCGATTCCACCGCACGAGATCGCCACCCTTGCCGAACCTGACTGACTCTGCAGTAACGCTGGTTCAGCTGACCGACAGCCACCTGTTCGACAACCCGGGCGGTCGCCTGCTGGGCATGAACACCGCCGACAGCCTGTCGCGGGTCATCGATCGGGTCCTCGCCGAACAACCCAGCATCGATCTGCTGCTGGCCACCGGCGACCTGTCCCAGGACGGTTCCGCCGCCTCCTACCGGACCTTCCTGCGCATGGCCGCGCGCATTCCCGCGCCGTTGCGCGCATTCCCCGGCAACCACGACCTGCACGACCCGCTGCGCGGCATCGCCGGCGACAGTCCGCTACTCGAGCCTGTGGTGGACTGCGGCGCCTGGCGCATCGTGCTGCTGGATACCGCCGTGCCGGACGCCGTGCGCGGCCATCTCGACCCGACGCAGCTGGAGCTGCTGAGCCGGGCGCTTGACGAGGCACCCGAGCGCCCGGCCCTGGTCTGCCTGCATCATCACCCGGTACCGATCGGCTCGGCCTGGATGGACCGCATCGGCCTGGACAATGCCGAGGCCCTGTTCGCCGTGCTCGACAGCCGGCCCCAGGTGCGCGCCCTGCTGTGGGGCCATGTGCACCAGGCGTTCGACAGCACCCGCAACGGCGTGCGCCTGCTGGGCAGCCCGTCCACCTGCGTGCAGTTCGAGCCGGGCTGCGACGACTTCCGGGTCGACCTGCAGGCACCCGGCTACCGCTGGCTGCGCCTGCATGCCGATGGCAGCCTGGAGACCGGCGTTTCCCGGGTCGACGGCATCGCCCTGGACATCGATCACAGCCAGCAGGGCTACTGACCCGCACCACGCGCACGCCCCGGTTGCTTGCAAGCGCGTGCCCGTGCGCTTTAGCCTTGCCCACCCAGCAGACATCCGTTTTGAACGCGCGCATGGCCACCCAGACCCCCACTCTCCTTTACCTGCACGGCTTCAACAGCTCGCCGGCCTCCCACAAGGCCAGCCAGCTGAGGCGTGCCTGCGAGCGGCTGGGCATCGCCGGGGCGCTGCGGGTGCCGGAGCTGCACCATCATCCGCGCCAGGCCATGGCCCAGTGCGAACAGGCCATCGCCGAGCTGGGCGCGCCGCTGCTGATCGGCAGCTCCCTGGGGGGCTACTACGCCACCTGGCTGGCCGAGCGCCACGGCCTCAAGGCCCTGCTGATCAACCCGGCGGTGCGCCCCCACGCCCTGTTCGACGGCCACCTGGGGTCGCAGCAGAACCTCTACACCGGCGAAACCTGGCAGCTGACCCTGGATCACATCCAGGCGCTGGGCGAGCTGGAGGTGCCGCCGCCGGCCGACCCGCAACGCTTCCAGGTCTGGCTGCAGACCGGCGACGAGACCCTCGACTACCGCCAGGCCGAGGCCTGGTACCGCGGCTGCGCCCTGCGCATCCAGCCCGGAGGCGACCACAGCTACCAGGGGTTTGCCCGGCAGCTGCCGGCCCTGTTCGCCTTCGCCGGCTTCGCCCCGAGCCTGTGGCACGACCACGATTTTTCCGATCTTTGACCGACAAGAGAGCCCATGGCCACTTACAACGCCGACGCCATTGAAGTCCTTTCCGGCCTCGATCCGGTGCGCAAGCGCCCGGGCATGTACACCGACACCACCCGCCCCAACCACCTGGCCCAGGAAGTCATCGACAACAGTGTCGACGAGGCGCTGGCCGGCCACGCGAGCTACGTGCAGATCATCCTGCACACCGACAACTCGCTGGAGGTGATCGACGACGGCCGCGGCATGCCGGTGGACATCCACCCGGAAGAGGGCGTGCCCGGCGTCGAGCTGATCCTCACCAAGCTGCATGCCGGCGGCAAGTTCTCCAACAAGAACTACCAGTTCTCCGGCGGCCTGCACGGGGTCGGCATCTCGGTGGTCAACGCCCTGTCCAGCCGCGTGGAGGTGCGCGTCAAGCGCGACGGCAACGAGTACCGCATGACCTTCGCCGACGGCTACAAGGCCAGCGACCTGGAAATCATCGGCACGGTCGGTCGCCGCAACACCGGCACCACCGTGCACTTCTGGCCGGACCCGAAGTACTTCGACTCCGCGCGGTTCTCCGTCAGCCGCCTCAAGCACGTGCTCAAGGCCAAGGCGGTGCTGTGCCCCGGCCTGGCGGTGAGTTTCGAGGACAAGAACACCGGCGAACGCGTCGAGTGGTGCTACGAGGACGGCCTGCGCTCCTACCTGATCGACGCCGTCAGCGCCTACCCGCGCCTGCCCGAGGAGCCCTTCTGCGGCAACCTGGCCGGCGAGCGCGAGGCGGTGGAATGGGCCCTGCTGTGGCTGCCCGAGGGCGGCGACGCGGTGCAGGAGAGCTACGTCAACCTGATTCCCACCGCCCAGGGCGGCACCCACGTGAACGGCCTGCGCCAGGGCCTGCTGGACGCCATGCGCGAGTTCTGCGAGTTCCGCAACCTGCTGCCGCGCGGCCTCAAGCTGGCTCCGGAGGACATCTGGGAGCGCATCGCCTTCGTGCTCTCCATGAAGATGCAGGAGCCGCAGTTCTCCGGGCAGACCAAGGAGCGCCTGTCCTCCCGCGAGGCGGCGGCCTTCGTCTCCGGCGTGGTCAAGGACGCCTTCAGCCTGTGGCTCAATGCCAACCCCGAGCAGGGCCTGCAGCTGGCCGAGCTGGCCATCAGCAACGCCGGGCGGCGCATGAAGGCCAGCAAGAAGGTCGAGCGCAAGAAGATCACCCAGGGCCCGGCGCTGCCCGGCAAGCTGGCCGACTGTGCCGGCCAGGACCCGATGCGCGCCGAGCTGTTCCTGGTGGAGGGCGACTCCGCCGGCGGCAGCGCCAAGCAGGCCCGCGACAAGGAGTTCCAGGCGATCCTGCCGCTGCGCGGCAAGATCCTCAACACCTGGGAAGTGGACGACGGCGAGGTACTGGGCAGCCAGGAGGTCCACGACATCGCCGTGGCCATCGGCCTGGACCCGGGTTCGGACGACCTGTCCCAGCTGCGCTACGGCAAGATCTGCATCCTCGCCGACGCCGACTCCGACGGCCTGCACATCGCCACCCTGCTGTGCGCGCTGTTCGTGCGCCACTTCCGTGCCCTGGTGGAAGCCGGCCATGTGTACGTGGCCATGCCGCCGCTGTACCGCATCGACCTGGGCAAGGATGTCTTCTACGCCCTGGACGAGGCCGAGCGCGACGGCATCCTCGAGCGCCTCGCCGCCGAGAAGCGCCGCGGCAAGCCGCAGGTCACCCGCTTCAAGGGCCTGGGCGAGATGAACCCGCCGCAACTGCGCGAGACCACCATGGACCCCAACACCCGGCGCCTGGTGCAGCTGACCCTGGACGACTTCGACAGCACCCGGCAGGTGATGGACATGCTGCTGGCCAAGAAGCGCGCCAGTGACCGCAAGAGCTGGCTGGAAGCCAAGGGCAACCTGGCCGAGGTCGTGGCTTGATTCGCCTCGTTCTGCTGGCCGGCCTGCTGCTGGCCGGCGTGGCGCGGGCGGACGGACTCGAGCAGCTGCAACTGCTGGCCGAGCATCCGGTCGAGGGTGTGCCGCGCGGCAACCTGTCGGGGCTCGCCTGGTGCGACGGGGGCTTCTGGACTGTCTCCGATCGCGACGATGATCGCCTGTATCGACTGATCCCCGGCACCGACCGCTGGACCGTTGAAGCGGAGCGCTTCAACGCGCCGGAGCCGCCACCCTCGGGTCTGCCCTGGGGCCTGCGCCAGAGCCAGCGGATGATCGGCTGGGTGCGCGGCGGCATGCTGGACTTCGAAGGCATCACCTGTGACGGCAGCGGCAATCGCTACCTGCTCAGCGAGGCCCATCTCGGGATCCTGCGCATTCCCCCGGTGGGCCCGCCGGAGTGGCTGAAACTGCCAGCGGCACTGGTGCGCCAGGCGCGCGGCGCCGGCCTGCTGCAGCGCCACAACGCCTTCTTCGAGGGCATCGCCGTGGATGCCGCCGGCCAGCGCCTGTGGCTGGCCGCCGAGCGCGAGCGCCGCGGCCTGCTGGTGCTGCACCGCAACCAGAACGACTGGCAGTGCAACGGCGGCTGCCTGCTGTTCAGCGAGGGCGGGCTGCAGGCGCCGCCGCCGCAGAGCGGCCTGACCCGCCCGCAGCCGCTGGATTTCAGCGACCTGATGTTCTATCAGGACAGGCTCTACACCCTGGAGCGCATGGCCCATCAGATTTGCCGCCGCTCGCTGTCCACCGGCGAGGCCGAGCGGTGCTGGTCGTTTGCCGACGCCGCACTCGCCGAGCCGCGCCGCTACCAGCCGGCCCTCGGCGCGGCGGAGGGCCTGTGGCTGGATGCCAGCGGCGCCTGGATCCTGGTCGACAACGACGGCCAGCCCCGGGGCGACGGCGAGCGGCGCCCGGTGCTCTGGCAGTTCGCCGTACCCGCCCAGGGCTGGGAGTCGAGCCCATGAGCAGCTCACCGCCCGGCAAGCGCCTGGGACGCGTCATGCTGCTGCTCGCCTGGGCGGCCGGCATGCTGCTGGCCACGCGCTTCTTCGCCCTGTGGGAGGAGTCGCGCTACAACCCCAACCCGGCGCCGACCTCGCTGCACAGCGCCAGCCATATCGAGGTGCAGCTGCAGGGGGACGGACAGGGGCACTTTCGTGCAAGCGGACGCATCAACGGCCAGCCTGTGGTGTTCCTGCTGGACACCGGCGCCACCGATGTTGCCGTGCCGGAAGCCCTGGTCGACTACCTCGGCCTGGAGCTCGGCGCGCCCATCGAGCTGCTGACCGCCAACGGCCGCGCCACCGGCTACCGCACCCGCCTGGAACACCTGCAGCTGGGCGACATCGTGCTCACCGACGTGCGCGCGCTGATCGCCCCCGGCATGGGCAACGACCAGGTGCTGCTGGGCATGAGCGCCCTGCGCCAACTCGAATTCACTCAGCGCGCCGGCACCCTGGTGCTGCGCCAGTATCTTTCCGATTAGGGCCCGACCATGAGTGAAACCCTCGATCTCAGCCTGGAAGGCGTGGAGCGCCGCTCCCTCGCCGAGTTCACCGAACAGGCCTACCTGAACTACTCCATGTACGTGATCATGGATCGGGCCCTGCCGCACATCGGCGACGGCCTGAAGCCGGTGCAGCGCCGCATCGTCTACGCCATGAGCGAACTGGGCCTGAACGCCGACGCCAAGCACAAGAAGTCGGCGCGCACCGTGGGTGACGTGCTGGGCAAGTACCATCCGCACGGAGATTCGGCGTGCTACGAGGCCATGGTGCTGATGGCCCAGCCCTTCAGCTACCGTTATCCGCTGGTGGACGGCCAGGGCAACTGGGGGGCACCGGACGATCCCAAGTCCTTCGCCGCCATGCGCTACACCGAGGCGCGCCTGTCACGCTATTCCGAGGTGCTGCTGTCCGAGCTGGGCCAGGGCACCAGCGACTGGATTCCCAACTTCGACGGCACCCTGGACGAGCCGGCGGTGCTGCCGGCACGCCTGCCCAACCTGCTGCTCAACGGCACCACCGGTATCGCCGTGGGCATGGCCACCGACGTGCCGCCCCACAACCTGCGCGAGGTGGCCGCCGCCTGCGTGCGCCTGCTGGATGAGCCGAACGCCACGGTGGCGCAACTGTGCGAACACCTGCCCGGCCCGGACTTCCCCACCGAGGCGGAGGTGATCAGCCCCCGCGCCGACCTGCTGAAGATGTACGAAACGGGCCGCGGTTCGGTGCGCATGCGTGCCGTGTATCGCATCGAGGACGGCGACGTGGTGATCACCGCGCTGCCGCACCAGGTCTCCGGCGCCAAGGTGCTGGAACAGATCGCCGCACAGATGCAGGCCAAGAAGCTGCCGATGGTGGCCGATCTGCGTGACGAGTCCGACCACGAGAACCCCTGCCGCATCGTCATCATCCCGCGCTCCAACCGCGTGGACGTGGAAGACCTGATGCGCCATCTGTTCGCCACCACGGATCTGGAGTCCAGCTACCGGGTGAACATGAACGTCCTCGGCCTGGACGGCCGCCCGCAGGTCAAGGACCTGCGCACCCTGCTCGGCGAGTGGCTGACCTACCGCATCGGCACCGTGCGCCGCCGCCTGCAGTTCCGCCTGGACAAGGTGGAGAAGCGTCTGCACCTGCTGGAGGGCCTGCTGGTCGCCTTCCTCAACCTCGACGAGGTGATCGCCATCATCCGCAGCGAGGACCAGCCCAAGCCGGTGCTGATGGAGCGCTTCGGCCTCAGCGATCTGCAGACCGACTACATCCTCGACACCAAGCTGCGTCAACTGGCGCGCCTGGAGGAAATGAAGATCCGCGGCGAGCAGGACGAACTGGCCAAGGAACGCGACAAGCTGCTGGCCCTGCTGGGCAGCGAGACCATGCTGAAGAAGCTGGTGCGCAAGGAGCTGCTGGAGGACGCCGAGACCTACGGCGACGCGCGGCGCTCGCCGATCATCGAACGCGCCGAGGCCCGCGCCCTGTCGGAAACCGAGTTGCTGC
>DATGNS010000104.1:0-2509 GCA_035306625.1 Pseudomonas sp.
AGGGTCGACCACAGGCCGTAGCCGCGGATCGGCAGGACCAGGGTCTGCAGCTCGCCGCCTTCCTCGACCACGTACACGGTGGTGTAGCGCTCGCGGCGCTTGATGGAAGCGATGTCCTGGGAACCCGGCAGGGCCTTGGACAGCTGCGGATCCTTGGCGGCGGCCAGCGGATCGAAGGTGGCCGGATCGACGGCATCGGTGAAGGTGCCGGTTTCCAGGTCCACGACACGCGCGGTGATGCGCTGCGCGTAGAGGTCACGCACCTGGCGGGCGCTCATGCCCGCCTCGCCCAGGCCGGCAATGGCCAGGATGCTGCGCTGCTTGTCCAGCTGCCGGTTGGCCTCCTGGGCCGGACGCAGGGCCACGGCGGCGCCGGCGACGAACACCGAGCAGACCAGGCAGACCAGCAGGGCCACCGTCAGGGTGCGGGCAGTGGATTCTTTCTGATTAGACATTGCGTGCCAGCCTCCGCTTGATGTTGGCCTGAACGACGAAGTGGTCGATCAGCGGTGCGCACAGGTTGCCGAACAGGATCGCCAGCATCATGCCCTCGGGGAAAGCCGGGTTGACCACACGGATCATCACCACCATCAGCCCGATGAGGATGCCGAAGACCCACTTGCCGGTGTTGGTCATGGACGCCGAGACCGGGTCGGTGGCCATGAAGATCAGACCGAAGGCGAAGCCGCCGGTGACCAGATGCCAGTACCAGGGCATGCCGAACATGGGATTGGTTGCGGAGCCGATGGCATTGAACAGCAGGCTCAGGGCGATCATGCCGATCATCACGCCGGCGACGATGCGCCAGGAGGCGATCTTGGTCAGCAGCAGCAGTGCGCCGCCGATCAGGATGGCCAGGGTGCTGGTCTCGCCGATGGAGCCGGGCATGAAGCCGATGAAGGCGTCCATCCAGGTCAGGCCGCTGGCGGTCAGGCCCTCGATGCCCTGCCCGGCGACCACGCTCAGCGCGGTGGCGCCGGCGAAACCGTCGACGGCGGTCCATACCGCGTCACCGGAGATCTGCGCCGGATAGGCGAAGAACAGGAAGGCACGGCCGGTCAGCGCCGGGTTGAGGAAGTTCTTGCCGGTACCGCCGAACACTTCCTTGCCGATCACCACACCGAAGCTGATGCCCAGCGCCACCTGCCAGAGCGGAATGCTCGGCGGCACGATCAGGGCGAACAGCACGGAAGTGACGAAGAAGCCTTCGTTGACCTCATGCTTGCGGATGGAGGCGAACAGCACTTCCCAGAAGCCGCCGACGATGAAGGTCACCGCGTAGATCGGCACGAAGTACATGGCGCCCTGGACGAGGTTGTCCCACAGGCTGTTCGGATCGAAGCCGGCCAGCATGGCGGTCAGGGCGAAGCGCCAGCCATCCTGGGCCGCCAGCAGGTCGGGGTTCTGGGCGAACACCGAGTTGGCCTGGAAGCCCACGTTCCACATGCCGAAGAACATGGCCGGGAAGGTGCACAGCCACACGGTGATCATCATGCGCTTGAGGTCGATGCCGTCGCGCACGTGAGCGGTGGTGCGGGTCACGCTGCCGGGGCGGTAGAAGAAGGTGTCGATGGCTTCATAGAGCGCATACCACTTCTCGTACTTGCCGCCTTTCTCGAAGTTGTGCTCGATCTTGTCGAGGAATGCACGAATACCCAAGGCTTAGCCCTCCTTCTCGATGCGAGTCAGGTTGTCCCGCAGAATGGGGCCGTACTCGTACTTGCCGGCGCACACGTAGCTGCACAGCGCCAGGTCTTCCTCATCGAGCTCCAGGCAGCCGAGCTTTTGCGCCACCTCGGTGTCGCCGACGATCAGCGCGCGCAGCAACTGGGTGGGCAGAACGTCCAGCGGCATCACTTCCTCGTAGTTGCCGACCGGCACCATGGCGCGCGGGCTGCCGTTGGTGGTGGTGGTGAAATCGAACAACTTGCTGCCCATCAGCTTGGACACGAAGACGTTCAGCACCGAGTGCTTGTCCACGCCGGCGCGCATGTAATGCAGCATCTGGCGGTCCTTGCCTTCGGTCAGGCAGGAGATTTGCTGGTGGTAACGACCCAGGTAGGCCAGCGCGCCATGGGCGGTGCGGCCACCGAACACGGAGCCGGAGATCACCCGGGAGTTGCCCGGCTGCAGCTGACCCGCGGTCAGCTCGTCCAGGTTGGCGCCCAGGCGGGTGCGCAGCAGACGCGGCTGCTCGACCACCGGGCCACTCAGCGCGACCACGCGCTCGACGGAAAGCTCGCCGCTGGTGAACAGCTTGCCGACGGCGATCACATCCTGATAGCCGATGGTCCAGACGCTCTTGCTGGCGCTGACCGGATCGAGGAAGTGGATGTGGGTGCCGGCCAGACCGGCCGGGTGCGGACCGGCAAAGGCGGTGGTCTGCACGCTGGCCAGGCTTTCGCCCGGCAGCGTCACGCCCTCGGCCTTGCACAGATGCACCCTGGCCAGGCGCGCCAGCACCTGCAGGCCCTGGGTGAAGGACTCGGCCTGCTCGGCGATGATCACC
>DATGNS010000105.1:0-5369 GCA_035306625.1 Pseudomonas sp.
GAGGGATATTCCCGGGCTCGATCAGGCGGGCGCCCTGCAGCGCATGCTGGGCAACCGGGCCCTGTACCTGCGCATGCTGCAGCGCTCTCACGAGGAGTATGCGACCCTGCCGGCGGACCTGCGGGACATGCTGGCAGACGGCCGACGCGAGGAAGCCGCCGAGCTGCTGCACCGGGTGAAGTCCATCATCGCCACCCTGGGCGCGGTGCGCCTGGAGGTGCTGGCCGGCGAGTTCGAGGCGGCCCTGCTGGCGGAGCGGGACGGGGCCGCCGAGCTCGAAGCCTTCGAAGCGGAATTCATCCGCCTGCGGGCTGCGGTGCAGGAGACGCTGGAGGATGCCGCAGGGGCGCCGTAGAGCCCGCCGGCCGACACGAACCCCGTAGAAGCGGCTTCAGCCGCGACGGGGCCCGCACCCGGATATCGCGGCTGAAGCCGCTACTGCCGGTGGGGGGGGGCGGACCGGAGCGCCGAGGCGCAGCGCCACGGCGACCGGAAAAGCACCTGCCGTCGTGCCGTCCCTAACCCCTGCCGCCCTCGCGCACCCAGAACACCGTGGCGCCGGCCACCGCGGCGGGCATCATCAGGATGTTCAGGCCGGGAATCAGCAGGGCGGCGTAGGCGATGCCGCCGAAACTCAGGCTCTGCCAGCGGCGGGCGCGCAGCCAGGCCAGCATGTCCTGCCAGCTCACCTTGTTGTTGTCAGCCGGGTAGTCGATGTATTGCACCGCCATCATCCAGATGCCGAACAGCAACCACAGCGGCGCGGCCACCAGGTTGAGGCCGGGGATCAGCGAGAGGATCAGCAGGGCCAGGGCGCGTGGCAGGAAGTACGCCAGCTTGCGCAGCTCACGTCCCAGGGTGCGCGGCACCATGGCCAGCAGCTCGCCCCAGCTGAAGGCGGGGAAGGGGTCCTCGCCGCGCTCCACCACTTCCACCTTCTCGGCCAGGAAGCCGTTGAACGGTGCGGCGATCAGGTTGGCCAGCAGGGTGAAGGTGAAGAACACGATCAGCAGCACCAGCGCCACGAACAGCGGCCAGAGCAGGTATTCGAGGAAGGCCAGCCAGTCCGGCAGGCTGGGCATGAAATAGTCGACCCACTGGCCGAACTGGCGCACCGCCAGGCCGATCAGCGCGGCAAACAGCAGCAGGTTGACCAGCAGGGGCAGCAGCACGAACAGGCGCAGGCCCGGGCTGAGCACCAGGCGAAGTCCATGACGCAGGTAATGGGGGCCGCTCAGTACGGGAGACATGGGAAGCATCCTTGATGAATCGGGTGCGGACTTTAGCAGGAAGTGGGCTGGGCATGGCTCAGGCACAGGCCCAGCTTGTCGAGCTTGGCCTGGTACATGGCCTCGTCGGCGGCATCGACCAGGGCCTCGGGCGAGGTCGCATGCAGCGGAAACAGGGCGATGCCGATGCTTGGCAGCACGAAGTCGATGCGCTGGCCGGACAGGCCGTAGGGCTGGGCGAGGCTGGCCTGCAGGCGCTGGGCGATGCGCAGCGCGGTTTCCTCATCCGCCTCGGGCAGCACCAGGGTGAATTCATCCCCGCCCAGGCGGTAGAGCAGCTCCGGCTGGCGCAGGCTGGCGCGCATGCGCTCGGCAATCGCGACCAGCAGGGCGTCGCCGGTGGCGTGGCCGTAGCGGTCGTTGACCTCCTTGAACCGATCCAGATCCATGTACAGCAAGGCCAGGGAGCGGTTATTGCGCCGCGCCTCCTCGCAACGCTGCTGCAACTGCTCGTTGAAGGCCATGCGGTTGCCCAGCCCGGTCAGCGGGTCGCGGTGCGCCAGGTCATAGAGCTGCTCCTGGAAGGCCACCTGATCGCCGATGTCGTGCAGGATGCCGCGCAGGCCCTGGTAATTGCCGTGGGCATCGCGGATCAGCGTGACGCTGGTCTCGAAGTAGCCCAGGCTGCCGTTGCGGCGGGGAATGGTCACCACGAAGCGCGGGACAACGCGGTCGCGGACGGCCTGGCGGAAATGCTGGCGCAGGCGCTCCAGCTCCTCCCTGTCCAGCAGGTCGGCCAGGTTGCGCCCCACCAGCTCGCCCGCCGCGAAGCCCAGCTGCCGCTCCAGGCCGCGATTGACGGTCAGCACCGTGCCGCCGGACTCGATTTCGAAGTAGCCGTCATCGATGGAGTCGAGGATGGCCTGGTCGCGGGCCTCGCTGTTGTTCAGGCGCTCGAGCATGCGATTCACCGCCTGGCCCAGCCGGCCCAGCTCGTCATCCCCCAGCCGGGTCAGACGCCCGGCCTGTGGGGTGAGGCCGATGCTGGCGATTTCCCGGTGCATGAAACGGATGCGCCGCAGCAGACCGAATTCCAGAAACAGCCAGGCGGCCAGCAGCGCGCCGGCCACCAGTGCCAGGGTCCAGGCCAGGAAACGGTTCAGGTCCTGGCGGCTCTGCAGGTAGGCGTGGCGCGGCACGCTCAGTTGCAGGCGCAGCCCTTGGCGCGAGTGTGGCGTGCGCAGGTGCAGTTCGGTCTGCAGCCGTTTGGCGATACTGACCACCGGACTGCGGCGTTGCTGAATCATCGGCGTGGACGCCGTCGGCTGCGAGGTCTCTTCATCCTCGTGGGCGGCCAGGAAATGCAGCTCGGCGGTTGGCGGCACCAGTTCGCCGAACAGCCGGCGGGCATCCAGGCGCTGACTGGCCAGCAGGCGGCCCTTGCCATCCGGCAGCGGCACTTCCAGCAGCAGCAGCGGCTCCTCCAGCCACTCCAGGCGCACGCGGGGCGACAGCCCCTGGCCGACCGGCTCAGTCAGCACCCGGGCCAGGGTCTTTTCGTCCAGACGCGAGAACAGCACCTCGGCAGGTGCCGGCGGGGCAAGCAGCAGCAGGGCATCCGCCTCGCCCGGCAGGGTGGCGGGGGAACGGTCGTCCAGAGCCAGGCGCAGGGCGAGCCCTTCCAGCCGGCTGAGCTGGTAGCGGGCGTGGCGCTCCAGGCTGTGCTGGAGCAGCGTGCTGAGGCGGTGGAGGTCCTGATGATCCTCGTTGTCCCGTTCGGCCAGCAGCAGCCGCTGACCGAGCATGGCAACGGCCGGCAGTACCAACAGCAGGATGAGAAGCAGGAGCCAGAACAGGCGCTTTCGTAGGGTCATCGGGCGAAGGCAGCGATAGCAGGACGATAGTATGCCCGTTTTGTGAACTGGGTCATAAATAACACTTGACTATTGCAGTCATTGAAAGTCGCCATTTCTCTTAATGAAGGGGTATCCGTAGTCTTGCCGCCACGCCAGACAGGCACCCCTTTCGGAGTCATCCTGTGTTCTGCTTCCCCCGTGGGGATGACTCCTTTTTATTCGCCGCCTATGCCGGGGTCAGACACTCCGGCCCGTCCAGGGCCGGGTTGTTCACCAGTCCGGCCAGGGCCCGCTCCCGCAGGGGCGGGGCGGGCGCCTGCAGCAGGGCCTGCAGACGCTCCACCGACGTATCCGTCGCTAGCCATTCCCGCTGCCCCTGGGCATCCAGCAGCAGCGGACGGCGCTGTTCGCCGGCGGCGCGGGTCACCAGCGCCAGGCTCAGGTACTGGCGATCGCCGACCGGATAGACCTCCCAGATCGCGGCGCAGTTCAGCAGCGTGGCTTCTCCGCACACCCAGTAGGGACGCTTGCGCACCCCGCGCCATTCATAGAAGCCGTTGATGGGCACCAGGCCGCGCCGCAGCCGGAAGGCCTCGCGGAACATGGGCTGCTCGGCCAGGGTCTCGGCACGGGCGTGGGCCGGCGTGCGTGACAGGTCGGTCAGCCAGGCGGGAGTCAGCCCCCAGCGTGCCAGGTCGGCGCGCTGCTGCTCGTCCAGGCCGCGCAGCAACAGCAGCGACGCGCCGGGAGAGAGGTTCCAGTGGGGCTGCAGGTCGGGAAAGCCGGGCAGGGCGGCCAGCGAGGCGGGCCAGCGGAACAGGGCGAGACGACCGCTCATGGCTGTGTGGAACCTAGCAAAGCAGTTCTCCCGGCCCGCTGGTGGGCTCCTCGGCCGGCAGCAGGGGTTCGGCGCTGGTGTAGGCGGCGATCAGCTCCCGGGCGCGCTCGCTGTGCTCGTCCTCGACCAGCAGGGCCAGCAGGCCGCTGGCGGGCAGCTCGCCGATGGCGCCGATCAGATGTTCGCCCTGCAGATGAGCGTGGATGCCCTCGCTGGCCAGCAGGTCGCGCAGCAGATTCGCTTCCAGCAGATCCCAGGGGCGATGGATGCATTGCATGGGCCTTTCCTCGGTCCGGACCTCGGGATGAGTGTGACTTGCGAGTATACTTCGCGGTCTATTTCCCGCAGCTCTGCAACGGGTTGTGTGTTTTTTCCCGAACGAGACCATGATGGGCACCTTTGACGCCATCCGCCCCTACGCCGACAGCGAGGTTTCCGCTGTACTGGCGCGCCTGTGCAACGACCCCGAATTCCTGGATACCATCGCCCGTTTCAGCATGCCGAAGCTGGCGGGCTGTCTTGGCTGGGCGCTGCGCCCCCTGGTGGCCCGACGCCTGCGCCGCAAGCTGCGCGGCATCGACACCGTGGCCAAGCTGCAGTCGCTGGTGGAGATCTACGTGGACCGTACCATCGAGCGGGCCACCGACGGCATCAGCCACTCCGGCCTGGAGCAGCTGCCCAAGGGCCGTCCCCACCTGTTCCTGGCCAACCACCGCGACATCGTGATGGACCCGGCCTTCACCAACTATGCCCTGTACCATGCCGGCCACCCCACGCCGCGCATCGCCATCGGCGACAACCTGCTGCAGCGTCCCTTCGTCAGTGACCTGATGCGCCTCAACAAGAGCTTCATCGTGCACCGCTCGCTGACCGGGCGTCGCGAGAAGCTGGCCGCCTTCCAGCTGCTGTCCGCCTACATCAACCAGTCGATCCTGGGCGACCGGGAGTCCATCTGGATCGCCCAGGCCGAGGGCCGCGCCAAGGATGGGGACGATCGCACCGACTCGGCGATCCTCAAGATGTTCCACATGAGCCGCAAGGACGAGCCCTTCGGCCAGGTGATCGACGAGCTGTCGCTGGTGCCGGTGTCAATCAGCTACGAGTACGACCCCTGCGATCTGGACAAGGCCCGCGAGCTGTACACCCGCGCCACTACCGGCAGCTACACCAAGGCGCCGGGGGAAGACGACCGCAGCATTGCCAGGGGCATCACCGGCTACAAGGGCCGGGTGCACATCGCCTTTTCCATGCCGGTGAAGAGCGCCGGGGACGACGCCAAGCAGCTGGCCCAGGAAGTGGACCGGCAGATTCTCGGCAACTACCGGCTGTTCCCGGTGCATTACCTGGCCTACGCCATGTGGGAAGGGCGCGAGCCCGAGCTGCAGGTGCCGGCCGCCGCCGAGCTGTTCGAGCGCCAGGAGCTGGCCCGGGCCGAAGCCGAGTGGC
>DATGNS010000106.1:0-21257 GCA_035306625.1 Pseudomonas sp.
ACCACTCGCTTGACAGCTACAAGAACCTTCATGGATTCCTCATTGTTTTTCCGGTTGAAAGTGGTGTCGCCAGTGACCTGGCGAGGGTTGCCTGCCGGCCGGAACCGGCTGTCGACCCATACGGCGACCGCAAAACCGCCCGTATCTTGACCGCAACCCCCTATCCGGTCAATACGGGAAATCGCCCGTTCGGGAGGCTGGAACGCAGAGTCTATCAGGCCTTGACGCCTTTCAAACAAACGTTTGTATTGAGCTGCGAATGACGCTGGATATAATGCGCCAACCTGATCTCACAGGTATGATGGCCACCATTAAGCACAAGAGCCTTGATGCAGGAGACAGTTGTGGAACGCGAATACATGGAATTCGACGTCGTCATCGTCGGCGCCGGCCCCGCAGGCCTGTCCGCCGCTTGCCGGCTGAAGCAGAAAGCCGCTGAAGCGGGACAGGAAGTCAGTGTCTGCGTGGTCGAGAAGGGTTCCGAAGTCGGCGCCCACATTCTCTCCGGCGCCGTCTTCGAGCCCCGCGCGCTGAACGAACTCTTCCCGAACTGGAAGGAGCTGGGCGCGCCGCTGAACACCCCGGTTACCCGGGACGACATCTACATGCTGACCAGCGCCACTGGCGGCAAGAAACTGCCTGGCATGTTCACGCCCAAGACCATGCACAACGAAGGCAACTACATCATCTCCCTGGGCAACCTGTGCCGCTGGCTGGCCCAGCAGGCCGAGGGCCTGGGCGTGGAGATCTACCCGGGCTTCGCCGCCCAGGAAGCGCTGATCGACGAGAACGGCGTGGTGCGCGGCATCATCACCGGCGACCTGGGTGTCGACCGTGAAGGCAACCCGAAGGAAGGCATGTACACCCCCGGCATGGAGCTGCGTGCCAAGTACACCCTGTTCGCCGAAGGCTGCCGCGGTCACATCGGCAAGCAGCTGATCAAGCGCTACAACCTGGATGCGGAATCCGACCCGCAGCACTACGGTATCGGCATCAAGGAAATCTGGGACATCGACCCGGCCAAGCACGAACCCGGCCTGGTGGTGCACACCGCCGGCTGGCCGCTGGACGTGACCGGCAACAGCGCCCTGGGCGGCTCGTTCCTGTATCACCTGGAGAACAACCAGGTGGTGGTTGGCCTGATCGTCGACCTGTCCTACTCCAACCCCTACCTGTCGCCGTTCGACGAGTTCCAGCGCTACAAGCATCACCCGGTGATCGCCCAGTACCTGGAAGGCGGCAAGCGCGTGGCCTACGGTGCTCGTGCCATCGCCAAGGGCGGCCTGAACTCGCTGCCGCAGATGGTCTTCGACGGCGGTGCGCTGATCGGTTGCGACCTGGGCACCCTGAACTTCGCCAAGATCAAGGGCAGCCACACCGCCATGAAGTCCGGCATGCTGGCCGCCGACGCCGTGATCGAGGCCCTGGCCGCCGGTCGCGAGGGTGGCGACAAGCTGGACAACTATGTCGAGGCCTTCAAGGCCAGCTGGCTGTACGACGAGCTGTACCGCAGCCGCAACTTCGGCCCGGCCATGCACAAGTGGGGTGCCCTCATCGGCGGCGCCTTCAACTACATCGACCAGAACTGGTTCAACGGCAAGATGCCGTTCACCCTGCATGACACCAAGCCGGACCACGCCTGCCTGAAGCTGGCCTCGGAAAGCCAGAAGATCGAGTACCCGAAGCCGGACGGCAAGCTCAGCTTCGACAAGCTGTCCTCGGTGTTCCTGTCCAACACCAACCACGAGGAGGACCAGCCGGTCCACCTCAGGCTGACCGACCCGAACATCCCGATCCAGCACAACCTGCCGAAGTACGACGAACCGGCTCAGCGCTACTGCCCGGCCGGCGTGTACGAGGTGATCAGCAACGAAGATGGCAGCAAGCGCTTCCAGATCAACGCGCAGAACTGCGTGCACTGCAAGACCTGCGACATCAAGGACCCGGCCCAGAACATCACCTGGGTGGCTCCGGAAGGTGCTGGCGGCCCCAATTACCCCAACATGTGACGCCGCATCATCGCGGCTCAGCCTGAATGGGCCACAAGCGAAAAGGGCGCCTTCCCAACGGGAGGCGCCCTTTTTGTTTCAGCCCGGAACAGCAATGTCAGAGCGAGCGGATATTTACAGCCGCCCGAGCGGGAAGAATATGCCGTCGCTCCACACGCCCAGCCAGCGCCCGTCCTCCAGCTCGCGTTCCACACCCAGCTCGACGAGCTGGTAGAAGACGTTGCGATGCACCAGGGCCTCCAGATTGGCCCGCACATGCAGGTAGGGCGCCGGCTCGCCGCTTTCCGGATCCAGCTCGACCCGCAACGGATGCTCGGAGCCGGCCACCACCTCGTCATCCACGTGAGTGGTGAAGCGCAGCCGCTGCTGCTTGCCCTCGCCCTCCACCGTCAGTGCCACGGCCACGAAGGGAGCATCGTCGACACGAATGCCCAGCTTCTCCACCGGGGTGACCAGGAAATACTTGTCGTCATCCTTGCGCAGCACGCTGGAGAACAGCTTGACCATGGGTTTGCGCCCGATCGGCGTGCCCATGTAGTACCAGGTGCCGTCGCGGGCGATGCGCATGTCGATATCGCCGCAGAACGGCGGATTCCAGAGATGGACGGGGGGCAGCCCCTTGCCCTCCGCGGCGGGGATCCGAGCCAGCAGATCCCCGGGATTGCCGTGCTCACTCATGACGCGCTCCCGATCAGTTCAGGCCGCGCAGATTCCGGGCGTACTGTCGCAGGGGTGCGCCCAGCAGATCCTGCGGCCGGGTTTCATAAAGGGTCAGCAGGCCGCCCCGGGTGATGATCCGGGCCGCATCGACCGGATACTGCGTGGCCGTCTCGATCAGCTGCAGCTGCACCACACCCCGGTCGATGCCCAGACGGCCATAGTCCTGCTGTTCTTCCCATTCGAGCATGCTGCCGATGCGGTCGTCCTCAACGGCGACACGCCCGAACAGCAGATAATGCGCCCCTGCGGCCCGCGCCTGCTCGAGGGCCTTGCCCAGCGAAACGGGGGCCGGCGCCCGACGCACCCGGGGGAAGTATTCCGCGAAGCCACGGTAGGCCTCTTCAGCCAGGGTGTTGGCCCTGGCCAGATCTTCCACGGGCAGGAATTCGTCCTGGGCAATATAGATGAAGGAGTCAGCCTGGAGGCGGCGCGACGCGGCGCGCTGGGTCTGGCTGTGATCGAGCAGCCCCACATCGGCAAACTGCTCGCGGGTCACCTCGAACATGTCACTGACCGGCATGCAGCCAGCCAGCGCCAGCAGCATGCCCAGCATGATCGACCTATGCATCCTGATCTCCCTTCGTACCGATGCCGGAAATCCGGCTAGCCGCAGCGCGATGCAGCTTCCGCGCCAGGCGTCTCAGCGGGCCGGTGTTTCGGTGTCGCGCTTGCGGCGGTTGCCCATGCGCACGCCGATGTCCATCAGGAACTGATAGAAACCTTCCTGATCTTCCAGCACATTGCTCCAGAAGGGCGAGTGATAGAGCGCCACCGCGCCATGCACCAGCGCCCAGGCGGCGCAGTAGTGGAAATAGGGCGGCACGTCTTCCAGCTTGCCTTCGGCGATGCGGCCCTTGATCAACTG
This sequence comes from Pseudomonas sp., assembly GCA_035306625.1. GTDB lineage: Bacteria > Pseudomonadota > Gammaproteobacteria > Pseudomonadales > Pseudomonadaceae > Serpens. The sequence goes on from DATGNS010000106.1 coordinate 3,595, forward strand.
GGTCAGGCGTTCGAAGTTCGAGGCGCGGATGCTGTGCAGCTTCTCCACCAGCTCGGGTACCTGGTTGCTCTTCACCACCTTCTCTTCCAGGCGATCGAACAGGCGGTAGCGCTGCGGATCGCGCATGCGGAATTCGAAGTAGGCCCGCGACAGGGCCTCCCGGTCGCGATCGACGTTGTCCGAATGAAGCAGCTCGTTCAGATCACGCTCGTAATCGAGCATCAGACGCAAATAGATCTCGGCCTTGGACTTGAAGTGCTTGTAGATGGTGCCTTTGCCGATCCCGACGGCATCCGCAATCATCTCGACAGTGACACTGTCTTCACCATGCTCGAGAAAAAGCTGAAGAGCGGTATCGAGAATTTCCTGTTCGCGACGGCGAAACTCTCTGACCTTGCGGGGTTCTTTCTGCATAAGGACTGCGCGGCTCATGGTTGAAGCGGGCTATTATGCCTGACCTGCAGAAAATTGTACGGAGCCCGCCATGGTCGATCTGCGCGCCGAATTCCCCCAACCCGAAGGCCTGCGCTACCTCAATCACGCCGCCGTGGCACCCTGGCCGCGGCGGGCGGCGGACGCGGTCAGCACCTTCGCCGCACAGAACGCCAGCATCGGCGCGCGGGACTACCCGGACTGGCTGAAGGTTGAGCAGCGGCTGCGCGAGCGCCTGCGCCGGCTGCTCAATGCTCCCGCCAGCGGCGACATCGCCCTGGTGAAGAACACCTCCGAGGGCCTGTCCTTCATCGCCTTCGGCCTGGACTGGCGCGCCGGCGACCAGGTGGTGATCAGCGATGCGGAGTTCCCCTCCAACCGAGTGGTCTGGCAGGCGCTGTCGCGCCTGGGCGTGGAGGTCGTTCAGGTGGGTCTCGGCGGCGCGGATCCGGAAGCCGACCTGCTGGCCGCCTGCGGCCCGCGCACTCGCCTGCTGTCCATCAGCTCCGTGCAGTACGCCAGCGGCCTGGTGCTCGACCTGCCGCGCCTGGGCGAGGGCTGCGAACGCAAGGGCGTGCTGTTCTGCGTGGATGCCATCCAGCACCTGGGCGCCCTGCCCTTCGATGCCCAGGCCGCGCGCTGCGCCTTCGTGGTGGCCGACGGGCACAAGTGGATGCTCGGCCCGGAAGGCCTGGGGGTGTTCTACTGCCGCAGCGACCTGCGCGAACGCCTCACCCTGCATGAATACGGCTGGCACATGCTGGAGCACGCCACCGATTACCTGCGCCCGGACTGGCAGCCGGCGCGCAGCGCCCGACGCTTCGAGTGCGGCAGCCCCAACATGCTGGGCTGCATGGCGCTGGAAGCCAGCCTTTCCCTGCTCGAGGAGGTGGGCATGCACGAGGTGCAGCGCCAGCTGAACGAGCGCATGGAGCATCTGCAGCAGGGCCTTTCGGCGATACCGGGGGCGACCATCCACAGCCCGCGGGAGGCCGGGCGGCGGGCGGGCATTCTCAACTTCACCCTGGATGGCTGGGACCAGGCACAGCTGTTCGAAGCCCTGCGCCAGCAGCAGGTGGTCTGCGCCCAGCGTGGCGCCGGCATCCGCCTGTCGCCCCACTTCTATACCACCGGTCAGGTACTCGACGAAACGCTGACGCTGGTAAGCCAGCTCGCAGGCAGGTAGGTTCTCAGAACTGTGAGATCAATAACGAAAAGATATAGCCGCCGCAAAGCCACTCCGATGTCAGTGGCCATACTGCCAGAACCGTCATGGCATTTCCCCCAAATGCCTGACGGCGGCAGGAGGTACTGGAGTGCGTACCTATGCTTGTTTTTACTCCTAATGGTCCTTGGCCCGGATTCCTCCCCCAGAATCCGGGCTTTTTTATGCCGCCGGTTTCATGCCACCCGTGCCAGTGGGAACAGGCGCCTGAAGTTGGCAGTGGTCTGCTCGGCCAGGGTTTCGTAGGCCACACCGCGCAATTGGGCCACGAACTCGGCCACCTCCCGCACATATTGCGGCAGGTTGGCCTTGCCGCGATGGGGCACCGGGGCCAGGTAGGGCGAATCGGTTTCCACCAGGAGTCGATCGGCCGGCACGCGGCGGGCCACGTCGCGCAGCATGTCGGCATTGCGGAAGGTGACGATGCCGGACAGCGAGATGTAGAAGCCCAGGTCCAGGGCCGCCCGGGCCATGTCCCAGTCCTCGGTGAAGCAGTGCAGCACGCCGGCCTGGGGCAGCGCGGCCTCGCGCAACAGGGTCAGGGTATCCTCCCGGGCGGCCCGGGTGTGCACGATGACCGGCTTGCCGGTGATGCGGGCCGCTTCCAGGTGTAGGCGGAAGGAGGCCTGCTGCACCTCGGCGGCTTCCGGCTCGTAGTGGTAGTCCAGGCCCGTTTCGCCGATGGCCACCACGTGCGGATGATCCAGCTCGCCCAGCAGCCAGTTGAGGGCAGGCTCCTCGCCCGGCTGCAGATCCAGCGGGTGCACCCCCACGGAACAGTCCACGTCGGCGTAACGGGCGGCCAGTTCGCGCACCGTGGCGGCGTTGTCGGCGCTCACGCCAATGCACAGGAAGTGTCCGACGCCCCGGGCCCGGGCAGCGTCCAGAGCGGCGTCCAGCGATCCGTCGTGGGCGGAAAGATCCAGGCGATCAAGATGGCAGTGGGAATCGACCAGCATGGCAAACAGCTCGGCAAGGCAGGAAAAGGCGGGATTATACCCCGCCGCGATCGCCCTGGCCGGCTCCCGCTACAGCGTGTGGGTCACCCGGTCGGACTTGAGGGCGCCGGCCAGGTAGGTCTCGATCTTGTTGCGGGCGACATTGTCCGTCTCGTTGAACTGCACGCCCACGCCGGCCGCGCGGTTGCCCTGGGCGCCACGCGGGGTGACCCACACCACCTTGCCGGCCACGGGAATCTTTTCCGGCTCGTCCATCAGGCTGAGCAGCATGAACACCTCGTCGCCGAGGCGGTAGGTCTTGCTGGTGGGGATGAACAGGCCGCCGTTGCGGATGAACGGCATGTAGGCCGCGTAGAGAACGGCCTTGTCCTTGATGGTCAGCGACAGGATTCCGTTGCGGGCTCCCGTACTCGGCATGTTCATGGCGGCTCCCTCGCAATGGTGAGGGGGCCGATTCTAGCTCCGTGCCAGCAGTTGCGCCCACTGCACCAGCAGCGCTTCGAGAAGCAGCGCACGGTTGAAGTTGGCCTTGCCCAGCACCTTGTGGCGCTGCTCCAGCAGCCAGTCCTGCAGGGCCAGCAGACGGGGCTGTGAGGCCTTCTCGGCCAGGTACTCGATCACCTTGGCCATGTCCGCCGGTCCCAGGCCGCGCGCATCGGCGGTCAGCTGGAAGCGCAGCATGCGGTGCGCCCAGTCGCAGAACCAGTCGAACAGCAGCGGCAGCGGCACGGCGTTCCAGGCCTCGGCCAACTGGCTGGGACTCTGCTGGCGCTTGATCAGCTTCTTCACCCCCTCCACCACCAGGGCACGCTGTGCCAGCACATCCTGGGCGTGCAGACGCTGCGCCGCCAGAGGCGAGCCGGCCGCCAGATCCAGCAGGGCATCCAGGGTGTCGGCATCCAGCGCCGGCAACGCCTGGCCCAGCCAGGCCAGGCTCTGCTTGCGGTTCGGCTGCGGACAGGCCTGCTGCACGCAGCGACTCCTGATGGTCGGCAGCAGGCGGCTGGGCTGGTGGCTGATGAGCAGCAGCACGGTGTCGCCGGAGGGCTCTTCCAGGCTCTTGAGCAGGGCATTGGCCGCGTTGAGGTTCATGGCCTCGGCCGGTTCCAGCAGCACCACCTTGCGACCACCAAGCTGGGCGGTCTGCACCACGAAGTTCACCAGGTCGCGCACCTGGTCGATGCGGATCGCCTTGTCGGCCTCTTCCGGCTCCAGCACGTAGTGGTCCGGATGGGTGCCGGCAGCCAGCAACTGGCACGCCTTGCATTGTCCGCAGGCCCGCAGGCCCGTCGGCTGCTGGCAGAGCAGCAGCGCCATGAGCTCCTCGGCCAGGCACCGCTTGCCGATCCCCGCCGGCCCGTGCAGCAGGTAGGCATGGGCATGCCGACGGCGCCCGGCCAGCTGCTTCCAGAGCGCTTCCTGCCAGGGAAGGACGCCGCTCACCGCCGCGCCTCCTGCAGCTCGGGCAACAGGCGTTCCAGCTGCTGCTGCACCTGGTCCAGCGGCTGGCCGGCGTCGATGACCCGGTAGCGCTCCGGATACCGGGCGGCACGGCGCAGGTAGGCCTGGCGCACCGCCTCGAAGAACTCGCGGCCTTCCTGCTCGAAGCGATCCAGCCGACCGCGGGCGGCGGCACGGGCCAGGCCGACCTCCACCGGCAGATCGAACACCAGGGTCAGGTCGGGGCGCAGGTCACCCTGCACGAAGGTCTCCAGCACCGCGATGCGCTCCTCGCTCAGCCCGCGGCCCCCACCCTGGTAGGCGTAGGTCGCATCGGTGAAGCGATCGCAAAGCACCACCTTGCCCGCCGCGAGCGCCGGACGGATCACCTGCTCCAGATGCTGGGCCCGGGCGGCGAACATCAGCAGCAGCTCGGTGTCGCTGGCCATGGGTTCGTCACTGGGGGTCAGCAGCAGTTCGCGGATGCGCTCGGCCAACGGGGTGCCCCCCGGTTCGCGGGTCAGCAGCACCTGGCGTCCGGCGGCGCGCAGCCGCTCGGCGAGGAACTCGCGGTTGGTGGTCTTGCCGGCGCCTTCCGGGCCTTCCAGGGTGATGAACAGCCCGCTCACTGGGTGTCTTCCTTGCTGATGGGCGCCGGACTGGATCGGTAGTCGGCACGCCGGTTGAGCTGATACTCGCGCACCGCGCGCATGTGTTCGGCCAGGGTGGCGGAAAAGACATGGCTGCCATCGCCGCGGGCCACGAAGTACAGGGCATTGCCCGGCTCCGGCTGCAGCGCGGCATGGATCGCCTCGCGGCCCACCATGGCGATGGGGGTCGGCGGCAGGCCGGAGATCACATAGGTGTTGTAGGGCGTCGGCTCGCGCAGGTCGCTGCGGCGGATCTTGCCCGCGTAGCGCTCGCCCATCCCATAAATGACCGTGGGATCGGTCTGCAGGCGCATGCGCTTCTCCAGACGACGCACGAAGACCCCGGCGATCTGGCCGCGCTCGGCGGGCACGCCGGTCTCCTTCTCGATGATCGAGGCCATGATCAGCGCCTCGTATTCATTCCTGTAGGGCAGTCCCGGCGCCCGCCCGGCCCATTCCTCGGCCAGCACCTGGCGCAGGCGGCGGTTGGCCTGGATCAGGACGTCGATGTCGCGCATGCCGCGCACGTAGCGATAGGTATCCGGGAAGAAGCGCCCTTCCGGATGCATGCCGGGCTCACCCACCCGACGCATCAGCTCGGCATCGTCCACGCCGGCCAGGGTCTGTTCCAGCTTCTCGTGGCTCGCCAGGGCGGCACGCAGCTGACGGATGTTCCAGCCTTCCACCAGCGTCAGGCTGTACTGCACCACCTTGCCGCTGACCCAGTGCTCGAACAGCTCGCCGACGGACATGCCGGGCTCGAGGCGGTACTCGCCACCGTGCAGGGTCTGTCCGGAGCGATGCAGCCGCCAGTGCAGGCGCAGCCACAGCCCGTCTTCCAGCAGGCCCTCGCGCTCCAGCCGATTGATCAGGCCCACCGGCGTGGACCCCGGGGGCACGTCGAGCAGTCGGGCCTCGTCAAGCTTCAGGGTCTGCCGCACCGCGGCCTGCTGCTGCCAGTAGGCGTAACCCAGTACAAGGACAACCAGGAGCAGGCCGCCGAGCAGCAGCCTCGACAATGTACGTATCACATCAACCATCCAGCAGAGTACGGGCAATGCCCTGGAGTTTACGGGTCACCGGCCCGGGCGACCATGTGTGGGATTGCAACCGGCGTACCGGCCAGACACCGTAGACACTGTTGCAGAGAAAGACTTCCTGCGCTGCGAGCATTTCGTCATGGGCAATGTCGCGTACCTCGCAGACCAGCCCTCGGGCGGCCGCCTCCCGCAGCAGCGCGGCGCGCATCACGCCGGCCACGCCGCAGCGCTCCAGCGCCGGGGTCAGCAGGCGGCCGTCGCTGACCAGGAACAGGTTGCTGAACACACCCTCGACGACCCGCCCCACCTGGTCGCGCAGCAGGCCCTCGGCGTAGCGGGCGTCCTGCCATTCGGCTCGGGCCAGGACCTGTTCGAGACGGTTGAGGTGCTTGAGCCCGGCCAGGGCCGGCTGCTCGGCAAGGCGCAGCGCGCAGGGATACAGCTCGATGCCCTGTTCGGCATGTGTGGAGGGGTAGGTTGGCAACGGACTGGCCAGCAGCAGCCGGCGCGGCGCGGCCTCGGCCGGCGGGGCGTAGCCGCGCAGGCCGTCGCCCCGGGTGAGGATCAGCTTGGCCACACCCTCGCCCAGCTCGGCGCAGAAGGCCAGCAGCTCATCGCGAACCAGGGGTTCGTCCAGCGGCAGGCCCAGTCGGGCGCAGCCCAGGCGCAGACGCTGCAGATGCTCCGTCAGCAGCGTCGGGCTGCCCCGGCGCACCAGCAGGGTTTCGAACAGCCCGTCACCGTAAGCCAGGCCACGGTCGCCCAGCGGCAGATGCGCAGCCGGGCGCCCGTCAACCCAGCTCAGCATCAGCCGTTGAACCGGCGGAACACCAGCGAGCCGTTGGTGCCGCCGAACCCGAAGGAGTTGGACACCACCACGTCGATCGGCATGGCGCGTGCCTCGCCGGCGACGAAGTCGAGATCGCAGCCTTCGTCCGGGTTCTCCAGGTTGATGGTCGGCGGCGCCACCTGATCGCGGATCGCCAGGATGCTGAAGATGGCCTCGACCGCACCAGCGGCACCCAGCAGGTGACCGGTCATCGACTTGGTGGAGGACACCGCCAGCCGATAGGCATGCTCGCCGAACACCGACTTGATGGCCGCCGCTTCGGCCAGGTCGCCGGCCGGCGTGGAGGTGCCGTGGGCGTTGATGTACTGCACCTGCTCCGGGTTCAGGCCGGCATCGCGCAGGGCATTGACCATGCAGCGCGCGGCGCCGGCGCCGTTTTCCGGCGGAGCTGTCATGTGGTAGGCGTCACCGCTCATGCCGAAGCCCACCAGCTCGGCATAGATGGTGGCCCCACGCGCGCGAGCGTGTTCCAGCTCCTCCAGCACCAGCGCGCCGGCGCCGTCGGACAGCACGAAACCATCGCGCTCCTTGTCCCACGGGCGGCTGGCGCGGGTCGGCTCGTCGTTGCGGGTCGACAGCGCGCGGGCCGCGCCGAAGCCGCCCAGGCCCAGGCCGCAGGCGGCCATTTCCGAACCGCCGGCGATCATCACGTCCGCCTCGCCGTACATGATGTTGCGCGCGGCCATGCCGATGCTGTGGGTGCCGGTGGTGCAGGCGGTGGTCACCGCATAGTTCGGCCCCTGGATGCCCAGGTGAATGGACAGGAAGCCGGACACCATGTTGATGATGGAGCCGGGCACGAAGAACGGCGAGATGCGCCGCGGCCCCTGCTCGAACAGGGCCTTGCAGTTGTTCTCGATGTTGGTCAGGCCACCGATGCCCGAGCCCATGACCACGCCGATGCGCTCACGATTGGCGTCGGTGATCTCCAGGCCGGCATCACGCACTGCCTGGAAGCTGGCGGCCAGGCCGTACTGGATGAACAGGTCGAGCTTGCGCGCCTCCTTGGCGGGCAGGTATTCCTCGACGTTGAAGCCCTTGACCGAACCGCCGAAACGGGTCGAATAGGCAGAGACGTCCATATGCTCAAGCGGACCGATGCCGCTGCGGCCAGCCAGAATACCTTCCCAGCTGCCCGGCACATCGGTACCCAGCGGTGAAAGCATACCCATCCCGGTGACCACGACACGTCTACGCGACACAGTTTTGTCCTCTTGTTCACTAACGGAAAGACCACAGCCGTCCGCTGCGGCCATCCTCCCGCCTACCTGACGGAAGGCTGGCGGGCAGGACCCGCCGCAAGAAAAAGCCGCACGCCCGTAAGGTTGTGCGGCTTCTCTCGCCTGGAAAGCGTGCGACTACTTATTGCGCGTGGGCAGTGATGTAGTCGATGGCTTCCTGGACAGTGGTAATCTTTTCAGCTTGCTCGTCCGGGATTTCGGTCTCGAACTCTTCCTCGAGGGCCATCACCAGCTCGACGGTGTCAAGAGAGTCGGCGCCCAGATCTTCGACAAAGGAAGCGCTGTTGGTGACTTCCTCTTCCTTGACGCCAAGTTGCTCGGCAACGATCTTCTTGACGCGTTCTTCGATGGTGCTCATACCTTGTTTTCACTCCTAATGGACAAATCCAGGCAGCTGGACTGCCGGTAAGTGTATAGAAAGGGTTTTTCACATTTCAAGCCAGGAGTTCCCGGCCTGATCGCTTGCAAATCCGTACCCGACCAATCTACATGATTTCGGATAGCCCTTCTGACAACGGGCCATCGGTCGAGGTCACATTTTCCTGCTACATATACATGCCGCCATTGACGGGAATCGTTGCACCCGTGACATAGGCGGCGCCATCGGAGGCCAGGAAGGCGACCACCTTGGCGATTTCGTCCGGCTGCCCCAGGCGCGCCAGCGGGATCTGGCCCAGCAGGGCCTCACGCTGTGCCTCGGGCAGCTCGCGAGTCATGTCGGTATCGATGAAACCCGGCGCCACGGTGTTCACGGTAATGCCACGCGAACCCACTTCCCGGGCCAGCGCGCGGCTGAAGCCTTCCACGCCGGCCTTGGCCGCCGCGTAGTTGCTCTGACCGGCGTTGCCCATGGCACCGACCACGGAACCGACGTTGATGATACGACCCCAACGGGCCTTGGTCATGCCGCGCAGCACTGCCTTGGACAAACGGTAGAGGCTGTTCAGGTTGGTATTGATGACGTCGAACCACTCGTCATCCTTCATGCGCAGCATCAGGTTGTCACGGGTGATGCCGGCGTTGTTCACCAGGATCGCCAGCTGACCGTACTGCTCCTGGATCTGCGCCAGGGCAGCATTCACGGAATCGTCGCTGCTCACGTCCAGCACCAGGGCGCCGCCCTGGATGCCATTGTCCTTCAGGGTCTCGGCGATGCGCTGCGCACCGGACTCGGAGGTGGCGGTACCCACCACGATGGCGCCCTGACGGCCCAGCTCGAGGGCGATGGCCTGGCCGATGCCGCGGCTGGCGCCGGTGACCAGGGCAACCTTGCCTTGCAAACTCATTGGAACATTCTCCTTGATCAAGCCAGGGCGGCGCGGGTGGCCGCAAAGGCTTCGGGGGTATCCAGGTTGTAGGTGTCGACGCCCTTCACGCAACGCTTGTTGAGGCCGGAGAGTACCTTGCCGGGTCCGCACTCGACCAGCGCGGTGACGCCGCAGGCACCCAGGCGCTGCATCGACTCGACCCAGCGCACCGGGCTGTACAGCTGCGCCAGCAGGTCGCGCTTGAGGGTGTCCAGATCATCGACCACATCGGCGCTGACGTTCTGCACCAGGGGGATCTGCGGTGCCTGCCAGTTCACGGCGGCCACCGCCTCGGCGAAGCGCTCGGCCGCCGGACGCATCAGATCGCAATGGGACGGCACGCTGACCGGCAGCGGCATGGCGCGCTTGGCGCCCTTGGCCTTGCAGACCTCCACGGCACGGGCCACCGCGGCGGCGCTGCCGGCGATCACCACCTGACCCGGGGCGTTGAAGTTCACCGCGCTGACCACTTCGCCCTGGGCCGCTTCGGCGCAGGCGGCACGCACGTCGTCATCTTCCAGACCCAGGATCGCGGCCATGCCGCCCTGCCCGGCCGGCACCGCCTGCTGCATCAGCTGGCCGCGCAGTTCCACCAGCTTCACGGCGGCGGCAAACGGCAGGCTGCCCGCGGCGACCAGCGCCGAGTACTCGCCCAGGCTGTGGCCGGCGACATAGGCCGGACGCGGGCCGTTCTCGGCCAGCCACAGGCGCCACAGCGCGACGGAGGCGGTGAGGATGGCCGGCTGGGTCTTGTCGGTCTGGTTCAGCTGTTCCTCGGGGCCATTCTGGGTCAGCGCCCAGAGGTCATAGCCCAACGCTTCGGAAGCCTCGGCGAAGGTGTCGAGCACCATGCGCTGCTGGGCGCCGATCTCGCCCAGCATGCCGAGCGACTGCGAACCCTGGCCGGGGAAGACGAATGCGGAGGTTACGGACATGGATAAAGGTCCCTTGTGTCTTCGTCGAAACCGCTGTGCCCGACCTGCGGAGCACAACGAATTGAGGATTGGATGACCGCCCTCCCGGGTCGGTCACATCCGACTCGGCTACCTATAACAGCAGGTCTCCGAGCCGGCCATGCAGACGCTGGGGCAGATTTTCGCGAATTTCCTCGCAGGCCCGACGAATGGCGCTCTGGAAGCCTTCGGGCGCCGCGCCACCATGGCTCTTCACCACGATGCCCTGCAGCCCCAGGAAACTGGCGCCGTTATGCGCCGCCGGGCGCAAATCGTGACGCAGGGTGCGCAGCAGCGGCAGGGCCAGCAGGCCGATCGCCCGGGCCGGCAGGCTGCGCTCGAACAGCCCGCGAATGCGCTCGGCGACCATCTCGGCCAGCCCCTCGCTGGACTTGAGCAGGATGTTGCCGACGAAACCGTCACACACCACCACATCGGCCTCGCCCCGGTACAGGCCGTCGCCCTCTATGTAGCCGATGAAATTCAGCCCCCGCGCCTCGCGCAGCAGACTGGCGGCCAGCTTGACCTGCTGGTTGCCCTTGATGTCCTCGGAGCCGACGTTGAGCAGCGCGACCCGCGGCCGCCGCACGCCCAGCGCCTCGGCGGCCACCGAGCCCATGACGGCGAACTGGTAGAGATTGTCCGCCGAGCAGTCCACGTTGGCGCCCAGATCCAGCAGATAGCAGCTGCCGGTACGGGTCGGCAGGGCCGCCATCATGGCCGGCCGGTCGACACCCGGCAGGGTCTTGAGCACATAACGCGACAGCGCCATCAGCGCCCCCGTGTTGCCGGCGCTCACGCAGGCGCGCGCGCGACCGTCACGGACCAGCTCCAGGGCAACGCGCATGGAGGAATCGGGCTTGCCACGCAGTGCCTGGGACGGACGCTCCTGCATGTCGATGACCTGCGAGGCGTGCACGATGTTCAGACGGGAACGATCCGCGTCGGGATGACGCGAGAGGATCTTTTCGAGGAGGGGTGCCTGACCGACGAGTGTCAGCCTGAGCAGGGGATTTTCCGCCAGGCAGGCCAGACTGGCAGGAACAACGCAGTGGGGACCGAAGTCCCCACCCATTGCGTCGATGGCAATGACCGAGGCAGACAAGGATTACTCGTCAGCGCCCTTGTCGATCACCTTGCGACCGCGGTAGAAGCCTTCCGGGGAAACATGGTGACGCAGGTGAACCTCGCCGGTGCTCTTCTCGACGGACAGAGCGTTGGCCTCGAGGGCATCGTGCGAGCGGCGCATGTCGCGTGCCGAACGGGATTTTTTGTTCTGCTGAACAGCCATAACTGATTAACTCCTAAACGTTTGGGTCGCGCTTTAACTGCGCCAGTACGCTGAACGGGTTGGGCCGCGAAACTTCATCCTCGCTCGGCTCGGGGGCGTTCAGATCCGCCGGCTGCTGACAGATGTCGTCATCGTGGACCGGAACGATCGGCAAGGCCAGCAACAGCTCATCCTCGACCAGTGTCAGCAAGTCCAGTGGGTCCTCCCCCACCTCCAGCGCATCGTAACCTTTCGGCACGACCTGTTCGCTGCCTTCCGCCACCACGAGGTACTGGTACTCGCCGTGGATCGGCAGGCTGGCAACGTCCAGACAACGCTGGCATACCATCTTGGCCTCGACGTCGAACTCGCAATGGATGACGACCGCGCGGCGCTCGTCACGCTCGAAGCTCAGCTTCGCGCGTACCGTACCGGCATGATCGACCATCTGCTCCGCCAGTCGAGGCAGGGCGCTCAGGGATATTTCGCCCTGGAGCACGGCGCCGCGATCAGCCAGTTTGCGGGGATCGACGTGAGGTGGAATCGGCCCATTCAACATAGGCGCGAGATTCTATGGACCCAGCCTGCCCCTGTCAAAGGATATTCCTTCCTGTGCGCCGGGCTGCGGCGAGCTTAGAATTCCCCGCCACGCATCCCTATATATAAGGAAGAATGCATGCCTCCCCTTCTGCTCGCCTCCGGTTCGGCCTATCGCCGCGAACTGCTGTCCCGGCTGCGCCTGCCCTTCGACTGCGCCGCCCCGCAAATCGACGAATCCCCCCTTCCCGGAGAGGATGGCGCAGCCCTGGCCATGCGCCTGGCCCAGGAAAAGGCCCAGGCCCTGGCCAGCCGCTATCCGGAGCATCTGATCATCGGTTCCGATCAGGTGGCCGTACTGGATGGCCAGCTCATCGGCAAGCCGGGCAGCTTCGAGCGCGCCCGGGAGCAGTTGCGCGCCGCCAGCGGCCGCAGTGTCAGCTTCCTCACCGGCCTGTGCCTGCACAATGCGCGCAGCGGCCGCAGCCAGGTGGACTGCGTGCCCTTCACGGTGCATTTTCGTCAGCTGGATGACGCCCGCATCGAACGCTACCTGCGCGCCGAGCAGCCCTACGACTGCGCCGGCAGCTTCAAGTGCGAGGCGCTGGGCATCAGCCTGTTCCGGTGCACCGAGGGCGAGGATATCACCAGCCTGGTCGGCCTGCCGCTGATCCGCCTGGTGGATATGCTGGAGGCCGAAGGCATCCAGGTGCCCTGACCCGGGCACCCGCCGGCCGTCAGCGCAGCACCGGACCCTGCAGGCCCAGCCAGGGCGAGAGATAGGTCGCCACGCCGGCGCCCAGCTTCTTGGCGAAGCGGTCCAGCGGCGACTCCTTGCGAGTGAAATCGACCAGGCGCTCGGCACCGATGACCTCGCGCGCCACCTGGCTGCTGCTGGCCAGGCCGTCCACCAGACCGAGCTCCAGCGCCTGCTCGCCCGACCACACCAGGCCCGAGAACAGCTCGGGATGCTCGTCGGCCTTCAGACGATCGCCGCGCCCCTTGCGCACGCTGTCGATGAACTGGCGATGGGTGGTTTCCAGCACCGAGGTCCAGAACTCCGCCTCATCGGCACGCGCCGGCGAGAAGGGATCGAGGAAGGCCTTGTGCTCGCCCGAGGTATACAGGCGGCGCTCGATGCCCAGCTTGTCCAGGGTGCCGACGAAGCCGAAGCCGGCGGCGGTCACCCCGATGGAGCCCACCAGGCTGGCCTTGTCGGCGTAGATGGCATCCGCGGCACTGGCGATGTAGTAGGCGCCCGAGGCACCCAGGTCGGTGATCACCGCATAGACGCGGATGTCCGGGTGCAGCGCCCGCAGCCGGCGAATCTCGTCATAGATGTAGCCGGACTGTACCGGACTGCCGCCCGGGCTGTTGATGCGCAGGATGATGCCGCGCGTGCCCTCGTCCCGGAACGCCGCCCGCAGGCTGCCGACGATGTTGTCGGCGCTGGCGGCCTCCTCGTCGGCGATCATGCCGCGCACCTCGATCAGCGCCGTGTGGGCACCACCGCCCGTCTTCACCACCCCGGAGTCGCTCTTCCAGGGCGAGAACAGCAGCAGGGCACCGAACAGGTAGGCGAAGGTCAGCATCTTGAAGAAGATGCCCCAGCGCCGTGCCCGACGCTGCTCCTGCACGCTGGCCAGCACGGCCTTCTCCAGCAGTTTCCAGCTCTTGTCCTCGGCCTTCTCTTCCGGCGCCTTCCATTCGTCAGCCATTCAACACCTCAAGCGAGCGCCGCCGCGCCACCGGCATCATCAACCAGTCGCGCAGTTCGGCGAATTCCATGATTTCCCGGCGCGGCGAAAATGCCCGCAGGCGCTCCAGCGGCTGCGCGCCGTAGCCGACCGCCACACAGTCCATCCCCGCATTGCGCGCCATCTGCAGATCGAAGACGGCATCGCCGATCATCAGCGCACGCTCGGCAGCCACGTCGCAGTGGGCGAGGATCTCGTGGAGCATCCGCGGATCGGGCTTGCTGCCGGACTCGTCGGCGCAGCGCGTGATCTCGAAGTAGTCCAGCCAGCCATGCCCGGCCAGCACCCGCTGCAGGCCGCGACGGCTCTTGCCGGTGGCCACGGCCAGCCGGTAGCCCGCTTCGCGCAGCGTCTCCAGACCTTCGGCCACCCCCGGAAACAGCGGCGGCGGCTCCTCGTCGAGGGTCAGGTAGTGATCAGCGTAGGCCTGCCGATAACGCTCCACCTCATCCGCATCCAGATGGGGATACAGGGCGGCGATGGCCTCCGGCAGGCCCAGGCCGATGATGCCGCGGATCGCCGGCTCGTCGGGGGGCGTCAGGTCGAGAAGATGGGCGGCGGCGCGCACCGACTCGACGATCCGCGCCACGGAGTCGGCCAGCGTGCCATCCCAGTCGAAGATCAGCAGCTCGTAGTCAGGCACCCAGTCGCTCCAGGGTCTGCTCCCACATCTCGTCGACGGGCGCCTCCAGTTCCAGGCGCTCTCCGTCCGGCAGCACAACGCTCAGCCGGTGCGCATGCAGGAACAGGCGCTTGCCGCCCAGTTCGCGGATCTCGCGACTGAAGGCCTCGTCGCCGTACTTGGGATCACCGGCAATGGCATGCCCGGCGTGGCGGGCGTGCACGCGGATCTGGTGGGTGCGTCCGGTGATCGGACTGGCCTCGACCAGGGTGGCAAACTCCCCGAAGCGGCGCACGACGCGGAACTCGGTAAGCGCTTCCTTGCCCTCGGGGTTCACCTCCACCATCCGCTCCCCCGAGCGCAGGTTGTTCTTCAGCAGCGGCGCGCTGACCTTCTTCTTGGAGGTCGGCCAGCTGCCGCGCACCAGCGCCAGATAGCGCTTGTCGACACCGTCACCACGCAGCGCCTCGTGCAGGTGACGCAGCATGCTGCGCTTCTTGGCGATCATCAGCAGCCCGGAGGTATCCCGGTCCAGGCGGTGCACCAGCTCCAGATCCCTGGCTTCGGGACGCAACTGGCGGAACGCCTCGATCACACCGAAGGCCAGGCCGCTGCCGCCATGCACGGCAATGCCGGCCGGCTTGTTGATCACCAGCAGGGCCTTGTCCTCGTAGACGATGGCCGCCTCGAGGCGCTCCAGCAGCCCCTGGGCCACCGGCACCGGCTCGTCGCGCTCGGCCAGGCGCAGCGGCGGCACGCGCACCACATCGCCGGCCTGCAGCTTGTACTCGGGCTTGATGCGCCCTTTGTTCACGCGCACCTCTCCCTTGCGCAGGATGCGATAGATCAGCGTCTTGGGGACACCTTTCAATTGCGTTCGCAGGAAATTGTCGATGCGCTGGCCGGCCAGTTCCGGCGCGACCTCCAGCAGCTGAACGCCGGAGGTCGGAGAGGGGGTCGTATTCATGGGGCGCCATAATAGCAACTTTGCTGGAATTGAAGCACTTATTGAGAGCTGCTATAGTCGCGGACGCCGCCAAAAGCGGCCGAGTCGTGAGCGCTGCCAAGAACGCCGCTCCGCTTGGGCTACCTCATTACAGGACGTCAGGCCGTCCCCCGGGCAGTTGCGCAGCGCCATGCGGGCCCCCGGAATCCAAGCCTTGAATTGTGACGCGCGACCAGGAGTCACTGGGCGCGATAATGACAACCCGCTACGGAATCTGTAAGCGGCACCCGATTTTCTAGGATCGTGTAGGGTGGAGATGCACAACCTCCGGACTGTGTAGCATCAGGCTTCTCGAGACGCTTCCCGTCCACATCCGCAGGTTGATTCCTCCTCCTGATTCAATGCTCCTGCATGCCAGTTGTAGCAGGAGACGTTCGTCGCGGGCCCGGTCCGACTGACCGGCACTCGCTTGACACTGCAGCGGCCATGCCGCTGCTGAACGCGCCCGACACCGACCGTGAGAGTCGTGTGTGCCGTTTGCCGTATCCGGAAGCCCGGAAAGCAACGGTACAACATGAAAAGAATGCTGATTAATGCGACCCAACCAGAAGAGTTGCGCGTCGCACTCGTCGATGGCCAGCGTCTGTTCGACCTGGACATCGAGTCCGGGGCCCGAGAACAGAAGAAGGCCAATATCTACAAGGGCCGCATCACCCGCATCGAACCCAGCCTTGAAGCCGCCTTCGTCGACTTCGGCGCAGAACGCCACGGCTTCCTCCCCCTCAAGGAAATCTCCCGCGAATACTTCAGCAAGGCCCCCGAAGGCGGTCGCGTCAACATCAAGGACGTGCTGAAGGAAGGCCAGGAAGTCATTGTCCAGGTTGAAAAGGAAGAGCGTGGCAACAAGGGCGCGGCCCTGACCACCTTCATCAGCCTGGCCGGCCGCTATCTGGTGCTGATGCCCAACAACCCCCGCGCCGGCGGCATTTCCCGCCGCATTGAGGGCGAGGAGCGCAACGAACTGCGCGAAGCGCTGAACGGCCTGAACGCCCCGGCCGACATGGGCCTGATCGTGCGTACCGCCGGCCTGGGCCGCTCCAGCGAGGAGCTGCAGTGGGACCTGGACTACCTGATCCAGCTGTGGACCGCGATCAAGGAAGCCTCCCAGGACCGCCCCGCCCCGTTCCTGATCTACCAGGAATCCAACGTCATCATCCGCGCCATCCGCGACTACCTGCGCCAGGACATCGGCGAGGTGCTGATCGACAGCCTCGAGGCTCATGAAGAGGCCCTGGCGTTCATCCAGCAGGTGATGCCGCAGTACGCCAGCAAGATCAAGCTGTATCAGGACAGCGTGCCGCTGTTCAACCGCTTCCAGATCGAAAGCCAGATCGAGACCGCCTTCCAGCGCGAAGTGAAGCTGCCTTCCGGCGGCTCCATCGTCATCGACCCGACCGAGGCTCTGGTCTCCATCGACATCAACTCGGCGCGCGCCACCAAGGGCGGCGACATCGAGGAAACCGCCCTGCAGACCAACCTGGAAGCGGCCGAGGAAATCGCCCGCCAGCTGCGTCTGCGCGACATCGGCGGCCTGATCGTCATCGACTTCATCGACATGACCCCGGCCAAGAACCAGCGCGCCGTGGAAGACAAGATGCGCGAGGCCCTGGAAGCCGACCGCGCCCGCGTGCAGATCGGTCGCATTTCGCGCTTTGGCCTGCTGGAAATGTCCCGTCAGCGCCTGCGTCCGTCCCTGGGCGAGACCAGCGGCATCGTCTGCCCGCGCTGCAACGGTCAGGGCATCATCCGCGACGTGGAATCCCTGTCCCTGGCCATCCTGCGCCTGATCGAGGAGGAGGCCCTCAAGGACCGCACCGCCGAGGTGCGCGCCCGCGTGCCCTTCCAGGTGGCCGCCTTCCTGCTCAACGAGAAGCGCAACGCCATCACCAAGATCGAGCTGCGCACCCGCACCCGCATCTACATCCTGCCCGATGCGCACCTGGACACCCCGCATTTCGAAGTGCAGCGCCTGCGCGACGACAGCCCCGAGCTGATCGCCGGCCATTCCAGCTACGAGATGACCCCCACCGAAAGCGAGGAAGTGCAGCCGGTCAGCGCCACCCGCACCCTGGTTCGCCAGGAAGCCGCGGTAAAGACCGTTGCCCATGACCGCCCGGCCCCTGCCACCGCACCCACCGCCGCGCCGGCGCCGCTGGCCGCCGCCCCCAGCGCCGGCTTCCTGAGCAAGATCCGCAGCCTGATCGGCCGCCTGCGCAAGGACGAGTCCGACAAGCCCGCCGAGCCGTCCGGCCGCGAAACCGCCCAGCGCACCAGCGAGGAGCGTCGCAACGGTCGCCAGCAGAACCGCCGCCGCGATGGTCGCCGCGACGAGGAGCGCAAGCCGCGCAATGAGCAGGCGCGTGAAGAACGCCAG
>DATGNS010000107.1:0-11022 GCA_035306625.1 Pseudomonas sp.
GCCACTCGCTGGCCCTGGCGGACAAGGGATAACGCCCCACCCGCTGTTACTCCCAGGTCGCTGGATACTGTTCCCAGTAGTCGCCGAGTCGACGGTCGCGCGTCAGGTCGTACAGCCCATGACGCCGGTGGAGGCGGGCACCGCCATCACGGGTCAGCGGCTGCCAGGCGATGTTGGCACGGTCCCGGCTGGAGCGAGTGAAGAAGGCATCCAGTGGCATCGAAAGATAGAGCCCCTTGTCGAAGCCGCCCTCGCCGAAGTCGTCGCCGGCATCGGTCCAGGTGCCCCAGGCGCCAATGCGTACCCCGGAGTCGAACTCCCTCGAGAGGTCCAGGGTGCCGCCGTAGTCACCGGCCAGGTAGCGGCCGACGCTCACCTTGGCCAGCACGTCTTCGATGCCAGTCTCCACGTAGGCGCTCAGGTGACCCGTCCAGGTGTCGTAGTCACGCAGGGCGAAGCCCTGGTCGAAATCGCGCTGGCGCACCCAGTTGAGGTCCGCGCCCAGGGCGAGCGGGGAGTCGAAGGGGCGAAAGAGCAGCTCGCTGCCGGCGCCGGCGAACATCATCTCCAACAGGCCGGCGTAGCCCATCGCATACCAGCTACCGCCAAGGTGGGCGGTGCGCGTGTATTGCAGGTTCTCGATGCCCACGCTGGCTTCGCTCAGGTAGTCTCCGATGAAGGTACGCACCCGCGGCAGCTGCGAGTCGGCGATGTACTCGTAGTTGTCCAGGTTGTCGAGGAGGGTGGCGGCCACCTCGCCGGAGAACCAGCCGTTGGCGTCGGTTCGGTACTCGGCCTCCAGCACCGCCATCAGCCGGTAGAGGTAGCCGTCGGGCCCGCCGAAGTTCTGGTCCAGGCGCGGCCCCAGGCCCCACTGGAAGCGCTGCGGGGAGGCCACATGCAGCGCTTCGCCGGGGGCTGCCTGCCCGGGAGAGAGCCGCGCATGGGCGTAGATGCCGTAGCGGTGGGCCGTCTCTGCCTCGGCGTCGCGGGCCGCCGCCACGAAGGCCGCCCGGTCGTGGACGTCCTCGCGCATCGGCAGGCCGCGCTCCTGCCAGAGGAAGCGGAACCTCTCGACCTCGGGACCGGCCTGGGGGTGGAGGATACGCCCCGCGCGCCCCTCGCTCTGGCTCAGGTGGCGGAAGGTCACCGGCTCGGCCTCGACGCGCAGGTCGCGACCGTCCTGGTGGATGCTTGTCACCCGCATGCCGGCGTTGTGCTCGAGCTCGTCTGCCACCTCGGCCCAGCTGGCTCGGGGCGGGTCGTCGATGGACGCCGGGGTGGGGTCGTTCTTCACCTGGCGCATCCCGGCCAGATCGATGTGGTAGCTCACCCCGGCCATGGCCGTATTGCCCCGTTGCCAGCCGGCCTGCAGTGACAGGTTGTCTGTCACGGCCAGGCGTGCGCCCAGATTCACGCGGCTGTCCTGGTCCTGGTTGTTGCTCTGCGGCTCGCTGGCGTAGTCGTTGCCCTCCAGTTCCAGCTGGAGCACCAGTGGCTCCCAGGGGGTCTGCCACTCGACGCCGCCGAACAGCGCCATGGGGCCGCGGAAAAGGGCATCCAGGGCAAACTCGCCCCCCCGGTCGCCCCCGGCACGGCGCGGACGTTCATCGAAGCGCTCGGAGACCCAGCCGAAGGGCGAGTTCACGTCGCTCTGGTTGCCCAGGTAGCCCCAGCCCAGGCCCAGGGTGAAGTCGAGGTCCTGCCAGCGCTTGCTGGCGACCAGGTACTCGGCGCCGAACAGGGTGGTGCCGCCCACGTCACGAAAGCCCAGCGCCAGCTGAGGCCAGTAGCGGGTCTCCTCCAGCAGACGCAGCTTCATGTCGAAGCCCTTGTCGAGATTGGGGCGACCATCGCCGGCGGCGGCAAACTCACGATTCTCCACCTCTACATAGCGGAAGCCGCCCTCGAACCAGTCGGTAGGCTGGAAGAAGACATTGTAGCGGCGGTAGGGGTGGGTCCGGCTCCAGCTCACGCTCATGGTGCCCTCCGGCGCCATGCGAGCCGTGGGCGTCTGCATCAGGCCCACCCCACCGAAGTCGCTCTGGCCGGCCCCCAGCTGGCCCGCCAGGCCGCCGGCCAGCGCAGGCGTGGCCACCGCGGCCAGGAATAGAGTGGCCTTAAGTTGGCTTAAGGGTCTGACCCCAAGTTGACTTAGGGGTCTGACCCCAAAGGAGGTTGTGGCCACTTGGTGGTTATTCCTCACGCAGCTGACACTCCTCACCGGGCAACCGCGTCGCCAGATACGCCGGTAGCCGTTCATTGATCAGGTCGCTCTCCAGCGTGGTGCCGGGGAAGGGCAGGGCGCCGCGCAGCCCCTGGGGACCCGGCAGCAACACCATCACCCGGCTGCCCGGGGCCAGCGACGTCGTTTCGCGGTTCCAGGCCGCAATGCCCAGCCGTTGGATATCGCCGAGGGGAGAGATCACCGCGGCATGGTCGGCGCGCTGGGTCGCGGCGGGCGGCAGGTCACCCAGCAGCGCTGCCAGGTCCAGGCCGGGCCGCCATGGCCGGCGCTCTACGCCAGACACTCCCCACACCTCTACCCAGTCGGGCACCGCGCAGCTTCCCCAGTGGACCAGGGCAGCCAGCGGCGGGTCCTGGCGCAGGTTGGCTCCCAGCCACGGCAGGTCGAAGCGCCCGGGTGTGCGGCCCGCCAGCGGGTCGTCCGCGTTCAGCGCCTCGGCCCAGTCGGCCAGGCCCGCGGCCAGGCGCGCATTGCCGTCCACCCGGGCGCTGATCACCAGGGTCGCGAGCTCTTCCACCAGGCGAGCGCGTTGCGCCGGCAGCGCAGCCGCCGTGGTCCGGCGCAGGGCAACGCTGTGGCTCCAGGTGACTGGGGCATTCTCGGCCTCCAGTGCCGCCAGCCACGCCTCGGCGAGGCTGGTGGGGGCGGCGGGCGCCTGGGCATGCGCCAGTGCGGTCGTCATGGCCAGCCCTGCCAGGGCGGCGGCCAGACGTCGTCTCAGGCACTTGAGCGTTACCACCATGGCCGCGCCACCTCCCATTCGATCACCGGCCCGCCGGGCCAGGGTTTCTCCTCCACGGCCCACAGCCGCCGAGTCTCGGGGGCGAGCCACAGGGTAGCCGTGGTCTCGCGGCCATCGTCCCAGGCCAGGTGCTGCATGCAGCGCCGCAGCGGCAGGCTGGCCAGCGGCAGTTCGCGGGGCTCGGGCGTGCCACAGCTCAGACGGCCCGTGGCCGCCAGGCGGGCCACGGCACCATCGGCCTCCTGCCAGCTGCGCTCCAGGCGGAAGGCGACGGGAGTCTCCCGATGCCAGGGCACATAGGCCGCAGCTGGCATGGCGCCTTCCGGCCCGGGTTCGTCCGGCTCGGCACCATTGTCACCGTCAAGGGGCCAGTAGCGGGTGTCGAGCAGATCCCGAGGCAGCCCGGCGGTGGCCTGAAGCCCGTCGTGGAAGAGGGTGATCAGGCCCTGGTTGCCGGTCGGCCACAGGGTCGTATCGCCTGCCTGGGCGCCCATCACCACTAGGCCGCGGCGGTCGCCGGCATCGAGTGCCAGACTGGCATAGGGCAAGGCCGCGGCGCGGTCGGTGGCCGAGTCGTCGGTCGGCAACAGGGTCTGCAGGGCATCGCCGAGTGGGGATAGCCCGCCGCTGGCGCAGCCGGCCAGCAGCAGGGGCAAGACAGTCAGTAACGCGGGCCGGCGCAGACATGAAAGAGCCGCCCTGGGGCGGCTCTTGCGCTGGGCGGTCAGCGTGACATCTGGCGGCATGCGAGGCGTCCGATCAGTTGGTGCCGGTGGTGCCGGTGGTGCCGCCGCCGCCGCCGCCGCTGGATGAGGCCGCTACTCCAACGCCAACGGCCGCGGCAACGCCGATGCCTGCCAGGGCCGCGGTCGAAAGGCCGGTGGCGGCGGCTAGGCCGGCCAGGCCGCCAGCGCCGCCAGCCGCGGCCCCCCCTGCCGCCGCTGCCGACCCGGCCCCCGCACCGGAACCGGCCGCACCGGTGCCGACGGCGCCGCCCTCAGTGGCCGCTGCGCCGGCCCCAGCGCCTCCCGGGGCGGCACCGCCGGTTTCGACCCCCTGTGCCAGGGCCAGGGGAGAGGCTAGCAGGCCGGCGATGGCAGCGATGGCGAAGGTCTGCTTGATCATGGGGAGACTCCTTGTCGATGAGCAATGCAACACCGAACGGTGCTTTGTTGCGATGTTAATGCTTGTGGAATGACATTGGTAGTCTGGGGTGAATGCGTACCCCGACTTTTCGCTCGAGAACGCGCCTCTTGTAAGACATGGCTGACAAAGGGCGAGTCTGGCGGGGCTCAGTATGGTTTCCGTCATCTCCTGCATGGTAGTATCCGCGGCCTTCAAGCATGTCGTTACACCGCCTGTGTCTCCCCCCACGTGACATCGAGGGGAGGCTTGGACGATACGCATGCCTTCCCGCTACTTATCACCGGCTGTCGCAGGCCGTACCTGGAATTGCTGGCCTCGGGGATGCGCCAATGAGACCCCGGGGCGGTAGCGTGCCCAGGCGTCCGCGCCACCGCTCAACCTCGGGGTCTTCGCATGCGCAATGCCACCTCCCTCAAGCTGCTGGCGACCCTTGGCAGTGCCCTCTGGCTTGCCGGCTGTTCCCTGGCGCCCGGTGGCCACATGGACTACCGCGCCGAGACGGCGCCCATCGATGATCTGGTCGACATCGAGCCGATCACCCCCGGCCTGGTCGCCACCTACCGGCAGTGGGTCAGCGAGGCCAGGCCGATGCCCGAGTCGCTGCGCAGCGCCCTGGATCGCTACGAGTACGTGGTGGGTGCCGGCGACGTCCTCAGCATCACCGTCTACGACCACCCGGAGCTGACCATTCCCGCCGGGGGCGAGCGCAGCGCCGCCGAAGCCGGTAACGAGGTGCGTCGCGACGGCACCATCTTCTACCCCTTCATCGGCAAGGTCGAAGTGGCGGGTAGCACCCTGGAGGAGATCCGCAACGAGCTTGCCAACCGCCTGTCGGCCTATATCGCCGAGCCCCAGGTGGACGTGCGCATCGCCGCCTTCAACTCCCGCAAGGTCTATGTCAGCGGGGCCGTGGCCGAGCCGGGCATGCAGCCGATCACCGCCGTCCCCAAGACACTGCTCGACGCCATCAGCCAGGCCGGCGGTGCCCAGGAGGATGCCAACTGGCACGAAGTCATCCTCACCCGCGATGGTGAGGAGGATCGTGTTTCCCTTTATGCGCTGCTACGCCAGGGTGACCAGCGCCAGAACCGCCTGCTGCGCCATGGCGACGTGATACACGTGCCCAGTGCCGAGAACCAGGCCGTGGCGGTGATGGGGCAGGTGCGAATCCCCGGCAATATCGCGCTGGGCAACGAGCGCCTGTCATTGACCGACGCCATCGCCCGCGCCGGCGGCATCAGCGAAGAGAGCGCCGCCCCCTCGGGCATTTTCGTGATTCGCAGCCAGGCGGGCAACAGCGACAAGCTGGCCACCGTCTATCAGCTCGACGTGCGCAATGCCACCGCCTTCAGCATGGGCAGCCACTTCCCGCTGCAGCCACAGGATGTGGTATATGTCACCACGGCACCGCTGGCTCGCTGGAATCGCGTGATCAGCCTGCTGCTGCCCTCTCTGGTCCTGCCGGGCAATGTGGCCGAGAGTGCCACCGACGTTCGCGACCTCTAAACCGAGAGCCTCCATGTTTCAACACATCCTCGTCGTCTGCACCGGCAACATCTGCCGCAGCCCCGTGGCCGGGGCCATGCTGCGCCAGGCACTCCCCGACAAGCAGATCGGCTCCGCCGGCCTGGGGGCCCTGGTGGGCCAGGGTGTCGCCCCCCAGGCCCGCAGCCTGGCGGAGGCCGCCGGGCTGGACGTCAGTGGCCACCAGGCCCGCCAGCTCACCGCCGAGATGCTCGCCGTCCACGACCTGGTGCTGGTCATGAGCGAAGGCCAGCGCCGCGCCGTCGCCGACCTCGCCCCCGAGGCCCTGGGCAAGACCCTGCTCCTCGGCAAATGGCTCGACGGCGGCCATGGGCGTGAGATCCCCGACCCCTATCGCAAGAGTGACGAGGTGTTCGTGCACGTCCACCGGCTGCTGGCACAGTCCACCACGGCCTGGGCATCTCGCCTTTAGGCACGCAGCGACTTCTCGCGACTACCCGTTCACGACCCCCTTCTTCTCCACGACAAAGCGCCTCCATGACTGATTCCTCCCAAACTGCTGTTCGGGCTGCCGCGCCGGCGGACGACGAAATCGACCTGGGCCGCCTTTTCGGCCTGCTTCTCGACCACAAGTGGCTGATCATCGCCGTCACCTTCGTTTTCGCCCTGGGCGGGGTGGCCTATGCGCTGCTGGCGACGCCGATCTACCAGAGCGATGCGCTGGTGCAGGTGGAGCGGCGCTCCTCGGTCAGTCCCCTGGGCGATCTGGCCAACGTCATGGGTGATGTGGCCGGCGCCCCGGAGAGTAGCACCGCGGCGGAGGTCCAGATCCTGCAGTCGCGCATGGTGCTTGGCCAGGTGGTGGAGCGTACCGGCCTGGATACTGCGGTGACTCCGCGCACCCTGCCGGTGATCGGCGGCTTCATCCAGCGCCGTGGCATCGAGCGTCCGGGCTTCATGGCGGGTTCGGCCTCGGTTTGGGGGGGCGAGTCGCTGCAGCTGGGCCGTTTCGACGTTGCTACCCACCTCCACGGCAGCCGGTTGATCATCACCGTCGAGGAGGGCGGGCGGTACAGCCTGACTCTGGACGACGAGGTCCTGCGGGAGCTCGGCCAGGGTCGGGTCGGGGAACTGGCCAGCTTTGCCAATGGCGACATCCAGCTGCGCATCGCCGAGCTGCAGGCGCCACCGGGGGCCCAGTTCGACCTGGTCAAGCGCACGCGCTCCGCGGCGATTCGTGCGCTGGCCAACCGGCTCAATGTCAGCGAGGTGGGCGGTGGGCGCAACGCCAGTACCGGCATGCTGCGTCTGACCCTGACCGGTGCTGAGCGCGAGGAGATCCGCCGCTCGCTGGATGCCGTGGCCGAGACTTTCCTCACGCAGAACGTCCAGCGCCAGTCGGCCGAGGCCGAGCAGAGCTTGGCCTTCCTTCGCGAACAGGCCCCCGAGCTGCGTGGCCAGCTCTCCGCCGCCGAGGACAGCCTGAATCAGTACCGGGTCGAGCAGGACAGCGTCGATCTGAGCTCGGAGGCCCAGGCCACCATCCAGCAGTTCATCGAACTGGAAAGTCGGCTCAGCGAGCTGGAATTCGAGGAGGCCGAGCTGGCCCAGCGCTACACCACCAGCCACCCCGCCTACCAGTCACTGCTGCGCCAGAAGCGCCAGCTGCAGGAGGAGCGGTCGCGGCTCAATGCGCGGGTCAACGAGCTGCCGGCCGCTCAGCAGGAAGTCGTTCGCCGCACCCGTGACGTGGAGGTCACCCAGGCCATTTACGTCAACGTGCTCAACAAGATGCAGGAGCTCGAGGTGGCGCGTGCCGGCACCGTGGGCAACGTGCGCATCATCGACAGCGCCCTGGTGGGCGATGCCCCCATCGAGCCCAGGAGGCCGCTGATCGTGGTGCTCGCCACTCTGCTCGGCGGCATGCTGGCGGTGGGCATCGTACTGGTGCGCGGGCTGCTCAACCGCGGGGTCGAATCCCCCGAACAGCTCGAGGCGGCCGGGCTGCCGGTCTACGCCACGATCCCGCTGTCGGACGAACAGAAGAAGCTGGTCAGGCGTGTCAAGCGCCGTCGTGAACGACATGCCAGCGAGATCGTCAGCGGTGTGCTGGCCCACCGCGCTCCGGCCGACACCTCCATCGAGGCCCTGCGCGGGCTGCGTACCAGCCTGCACTTCGCCATGCTCGAGGGCGCCGATAATCGCCTGATGATCACCGGGCCGAGCCCCGGCATCGGCAAGAGCTTCGTGGCCGTCAATCTCGCTGCCATCTGCGCCCAGGCCGGCCAGAAGGTGCTGGTGGTGGATGCCGATATGCGCAAGGGCCACGTGCATCACGCCTTCCAGGGGCAGGGCGCCGGGGGGCTCTCGGAGCTGCTCAGCGAACGTGAGGGGCTGGAGACGGTGATTCGTCCCACCGAGATCGAGGGTCTGGACTATGTGTCACGCGGCACCGCGCCGCCCAACCCTTCCGAATTGCTGATGACCGCCGGCTTCAGCCATTTCCTGTCAAAAGTCAGCTCGCGCTATGACCTGGTGATCATCGACACCCCGCCGGTGCTCGCGGTCACCGATGCGGCCGTGGTCGGTGCCCAGTGCGGCACCACGCTGATGGTGGCGCGCTTCCAGGTCAACCCGGTGCGTGAGCTGCAGATCGCCCAGCGGCGCCTGGAGAGCGCCGGCGTGATCGTCAAGGGCGGGATCCTCAACGCCATGGAGCGCAAGGCCGCCACCAGCTACGGGTATGGGTACTACCAGTACTCCTACAAGTAAGGGTGTCATGCCTGCTCCGCGGCAAATGATGGCTACCCTTTGGTTTGGTCAACGGTTTCACTAAGGCGCGTGACGCTGAAGAAAATCAGCATAACAGTCAGTTACATAACTGTCAGAATGTGAGGTGACGATAACGAACATTTAGTGACATTGCGTCACACATCCAGTGCCCCGGCGGCACCCAGGGAGCGAGCATGTCTAAGATCTTGACGGATAGCGAGCTTGAGTGGGGGATGTCATCAAAACCCGCCGCCGATCGAGTCGTGAGCCTGACCAGCCAGCCAGAACCAAGTGCCGGTATGGGCCCGACCAGCATGGATGTAGGCCGTGGCGCCCCTGCCGCGGTGCCGCGTTTCCGTGAGGTGCCACCCAGCAACGAGACCAGTGAGCTGGAGCGGCATCGTCGCCATGCCCGCTTCCATGAGCGCCTGCTGCACAGCCACCGGGTCCAGCTGCTGCTGGGCCTGCTGGCCACCGTGGGCGTGCCGGCCGTGTTCAGCTGGCGCTGGGGCTTCTGGCATCAGGCGTCCCAAGCGCAGTGGTTCACCCTGATAGCCGCAGCCTCGGCCTACCTGGTGGCGGTCGTGGCGGTGCAGAACCTGGCCCGTCTGCCGCGTACCCAGGCGAGCCTGCTGGTGATGCCTCTGGTCACCGTATCTTACGGCACGGCCTGGCTGGTGCTCGGCCTGCTGGGCATCGAGTTTCTGGGCACGCTGCTACTGGGCAGCTATCTCACCGCCATGGTGCTGTTCACCATCGGCTATCTGGTCTCCTCTCCCTATCGCCGGCTCAGGTTTGCCGTGGTCCCGCATGGTAAGGCCTCGGAGCTGTGCCAGGATCCGCGCGTCGACTGGCACTTCCTGGAGGCCCCGGAGCTCGAAGGCATCCAGGTGGATGGCGTGGTCGCCGACCTGCGGGCGGGGCTCTCCGAACCCTGGCAACGCTTCCTGGCCGACTGCACCCTGCACCGCATTCCCGTGCACCATGCCACCAGCGTGTTCGAGCAGGTCACCGGCCGGGTCTACCTGCACGGCAACCGCCTGGGCAGCATGCAGCCCGATGAACACTACGAGGTGGTCAAGCGCTGTCTTGACGTGCTGGGAACCCTGCTGATCATGCCCGTGGCACTGCCACTGATGGCTGTCACCGCCCTAGCTATCCGCCTGGAGAGCCCCGGGGCAGCGCTGTTCAACCAGCCGCGCATGGGCCTGCACTGCCGCCCCTTCACCGTCTACAAGTTCCGCAGCATGTACGTCGACCAGCAGGGCGGCGGCTTCACCCGTGAGGGCCATGACCCGCGCATCACCCGCGTCGGGCGCGTCATTCGCAAGTACCGCATCGACGAGCTGCCGCAGCTGTTCAACGTGCTCAAAGGCGATATGAGCCTGATCGGGCCGCGCCCGGAGTCGATGGACCTCTCGCACTGGTACCGCGACGACGTGCCCTTCTTCCACTACCGCCATGTGGTGCGCCCCGGCATCTCCGGCTGGGCGCAGGTGGAACAGGGCTATGCCGCCGAAGTGGACGGCATGTGCCGCAAGCTCGAATACGATTTCTACTACATCAAGCACTTCTCGTTCTGGCTCGATGTCCTGATCGTGATCCGCACCATCCGCACCATCCTCACCGGCTTCGGTTCGCGCTGAGAAGCGCGACGTGCCAGATCCCTACGCTGACGCCATTGAGCTCGAACTCGCCGTGGGCTACAAATCTGCCACCCCGGTCAGGCAGGGTGTAGCGAACCTCGTGGCCTGTTGTCGGGAGTATTGCGATGCATGGGCGGCGCTGGCCATGAAGCTTTCTGTCACCGGCGGTGCGGGCTGCATCGGCTAGGTGTGTAAACCCGCCAGATTGTTAACAGACAAGCCCTCAGCGGCTTGCCTTGCTCCAATTTTGTCGTCATGGCCGAGATCAACCGTATTATTCAAGGAATTAATCTTTGCCAACGTGGAGAGATTCATACTCCTGCGATACCATAAGCGCCCTTAGCCGGACCGCAAGGATTGTGGCCGGCCTCACTCAATTTGCTGTAACGCCAGGGCCAGGGAAAGCGCCCGTACGATCCCGGGGCGGTAGCGTGCCCGGCGCCGAGGGCAGGCCAACCAAGCATCACCGCCAATAGACCCAGGGCAGCGCCTCCTCTACCCCGGGGTAGAAATCGCCGGCGTGACCCTCGAATGCATCGGTACGCCGGATATAGCGCTCGAAGGTACGCTGGTCGCGGTGACCGCTGACCCGTTTGATATCGACCGCCGCCTTGCCGCGACGATGCGCCTCGGTGATGAAGCCGGCCCGAAAACTGTGCGGTGAGAAGCCGCAATCGGCCATGCCGGCCGCCTCCAGGTGATGCGCCAGGCGCTGGGCCACCACGGAGCCGGTCAGCCGCCCGGCCCCCAGCTTCCCGGACAGGCTGAGGCTGCGAAACACCGCCCCGCGCCGAATGCCCGAGGCCGAAAGCCAAGCCTCCAGTAGCCGAACGGGGCAGTAAGGGAAGCCCTCAGGCGCGCGCAGGATCGCCTTGGTCTCTTCGGCCCCCTCCTGATTGGTCTTGCTGCGCCGCAGGCCCACCAGGATGCCCCGGGCCTCCCACTGGATATCCTCCAGGTAGAGCGCCACCACCTCGCTGCGC
>DATGNS010000108.1:0-16266 GCA_035306625.1 Pseudomonas sp.
ACCTGACCCGCCTGCTCGGCTGCCGGCTGCCCATCCTGCAGGCCCCCATGGCCGGCTCCCAGGACCACCGCCTGGCGGCCGCCGTCTGCCAGGCCGGCGGTCTGGGTGCGCTGCCCGCCGCGCTGCTCGCCCCCGAGGCCCTGGACGCGGAGCTGACGGCCCTCAGGGCGCTCACCGACCAGCCGTTCAACGTGAACTTCTTCGCCCACACCCCGCCCGCGCCGGACGCGGCGAAGGAGCAGCACTGGCGCGGGCTGCTGGCCCCCTTCTACGCCGAGTTCGGCGTCGATCCCGCGAGCATTCCCGACGGCCCGGGGCGCCAGCCGTTCAGCGCGGCCATGGCAGAGGTCATCGAGCGCCACCGCCCGGCGGTGGTCAGCTTCCACTTCGGCCTGCCGGCGCCCGAGCTGCTGGAGCGGGTCAGGGCCACCGGCGCGCGCATCCTGTCCAGCGCCACCACGGTGGAGGAAGGCCTGTGGCTGCAGGAGCGCGGCGTCGACGCGGTGATCGCCCAGGGCCTGGAGGCCGGTGGTCATCGCGGTCACTTCCTGTCCATGGATCTGGGCCGCCAGCTGGGCACCTTCGCCCTGGTGCCGCAGCTGGTGGATGCCCTGCGGGTGCCGGTGATCGCCGCCGGCGGCATCGCCGATGCCCGCGGCGTGCGTGCCGCCCTGGCCCTGGGCGCCCAGGGGGTACAGGTCGGCACCGCCTACCTGCTGTGTCCGGAAGCCCGCACCAGCGCCCTGCATCGCGCCGCCCTGGGCAGCGAGGCCGCACGGCATACCGAACTGACCACCCTGTTCAGCGGCCGCCCGGCGCGGGGCATCGTCAACCGCCTGATCCAGACCCTGGGGCCGCGCCCCGACGGCATTTCGCCGTTCCCGCTGGCCGGCAATGCCATCGGTCCGTTGCGGGCAGCGGCGGAGCGTCAGGGTTCCGACGCCTGCTCACCGCTCTGGTCGGGTCAGCACGTGGGCAATCGCGAGGCGCTGCCCGCCGCGGAACTGACCCGCCGCCTGGCGGAAGGACTACGTCCTTGACCTGAAACCTGGCCCTCGATTTGCATTAAGCGCTTGAAATTCGAGGGCTTAATGGCATAGCGTCGCCCTTCGCATTCACCCAGACGACAGGAGCACGCCTTGGACGCCAGCACCATCAATAGCCTTTTCCTGATTGGCGCATTGCTGGTGGCGTGCAGCATCCTGGTCAGTTCCTTCTCGACCCGCATCGGCATTCCGGTGCTGGTCATCTTCCTGGGCGTGGGCATGCTGGCCGGCGTCGACGGCATCGGCGGCATCGTCTTCAACGACTACTCGCTGGCCTATCTGGTCAGCAACCTGGCCCTGGCGGTCATCCTGCTGGACGGCGGCATGCGCACCCGCGCCGCCACCTTCCGCGTGGCCCTGTGGCCGGCCATGTCGCTGGCCACCTTCGGGGTGATGCTCACCGCCGGCCTGACCGGCGTCGCCGCCGCCTGGCTGTTCGACCTGACCCTGCTGGAAGGCCTGCTGATCGGCGCCATCGTCGGGTCCACCGATGCCGCCGTGGTGTTCAACCTGCTCAACGGCAAGGGGCTGAACGAGCGGGTCGGCTCCACCCTGGAAATCGAATCGGGCAGCAACGACCCGATGGCCATGTTCCTCACGGTGTCGCTGATCTCGATGATCGCCACCGGCCAGAGCGACTTCGGCCTGGCCTTCTTCGCCAGCCTGTTCCAGCAGTTCGGCCTGGGCATCGTGCTCGGCCTGGCGGGCGGCTGGCTGCTGCTGCAGCTGATCAACCGGGTCGAGGTGGCCAGCGGCCTGTATCCGCTGCTGGCGGTCAGCGGCGGCATCATGATCTTCGCCATCGCCGGCGCCATCGGCGGCAGCGGCATCCTGGCCGTCTACGTGTGCGGCCTGCTGCTGGGCAACCGGCCGATCCGCAACCGCCACGGCATCCTGCACATGTTCGACGGCCTGGCCTGGCTGAGCCAGATCGGCATGTTCCTGGTGCTGGGCCTGCTGCTCACCCCCAGCGAGCTGCTGCCGATCGCCGTGCCGGCCCTGCTGCTCTCGCTGTGGATGATCCTCTTCGCCCGGCCGATCTCGGTGTTCCTCGGCCTGCTGCCGTTCAAGGGCTTCAACCTGCGCGAGCGCACCTTCATCTCCTGGATCGGCCTGCGCGGCGCAGTGCCGGTGATTCTTGCCGTGTTCCCGCTGATGGCCGGCCTGGAAAACGCCCAGCTGTTCTTCAACGTGGCCTTCTTCATCGTGCTGGTGTCGCTGCTGCTGCAGGGCAGCACCCTGCCCTGGGCGGCCCGCAAGGCGCGCGTGGAAGTGCCACCCACGCCCTCGCCCATTTCCCGCACCGGCCTGGAGGTGCATCCGACCAGCCCCTGGGAGCTGTTCGTCTATCGCCTGGATGCCCACAAGTGGTACATCGGCCAGCCGCTGCGCGCGCTGAACATGCCCAGCGGCACCCGCATCGCCGCGCTGTTCCGGGGCCACGAGCTGCTGCACCCCAGCGGCAGCACCACCCTGCACGTGGGTGACATCCTCTGCGTGATCGGCCAGGAAAAGGACCTGCCGCTGTTTGGCACCCTGTTCAGCCAGCCGCCCAAGCGCGGCAAGGACCTGCACTTCTTCGGCGAATTCATCCTGGAGGGTTCCGCCGACCTGGGGTCGGTCGCGGCCGTCTATGGCCTGACCCTGCAGGACGACGAGGAAGGCGACCTGTCGCTCGGACAGTTCATCGCCCGGCGTCTGGGCAGCGAACCCGTGGTGGGCGATCAGGTCGAATGGAACGGCCTGACCTGGACCGTCGCCCAGATGGACGGGCCCCGCATCCAGAAGGTCGGCCTGAAATTTCCCGAAGGCAAGGGCATGCCGCTGGGACCCCTCTTCTAATCCGAGGCCGCCGCGGCCGAACCGCGTCGGCCTGCCGGGTCGTTCCCGGCGCCGACCGGTTTCGTTGTCATGCCGCTGATTCGCTCGCTGTTCCTGCTCCTGCTGTGCCTGTCCACCCCGCCGCTCCTGGCCGCTGAGCCCCCCACCCGGGAATCCGTCGAAGCCGCGCTGGCGGCATTGCCCGAGCGCAAGCTGCCGGAAAACGAGCAGTTGCAGGTGCAGCAGCTTCTCGAGCAGACCCTGGCCCAGCTCGGCCAGCAGGATGAGCTGAACGCTCGCCTGGCCGCGCTGGAAGAGCAGCTGGCCAGCGCTCCGCAGCAGATCAGCGATGCCCGACGCGCCCTCGACGAACTCAAGGCCCGCCCGCCCACCGACCCGCTGCGCGAGCAGGCCGATGCCGCCATCGTCGAGCTGGAGATCTTCCTGGAAGCCCGCAACCAGCAGCTCACCGAGTGGCAGCAGGAGCTGGCCGCCGCCAACAGCCTGGTCATCAACGCCCAGACCCGCCCCGAGCGCGCCCAGACCGAAATCAGCGCCAACCAGGCGCGCCTCCAGACTCTGCAGACCGCCCTGCGCGAGGACCGCCTTGATGGTCAGCCGCTGAGCCCCGAGCGGCGCGACCTGCTCAGCGCCGAGATGGCCACCCTGACCCTGCGCAACAATCTGCACCGCCGCGAGCTGGCCGCCAACGACACCCTGCTGGACCTGGGCAGCACGCGCCGCGAACTGCTCACCGAGCGCATCGCACGCCTGGAGCAGGAAATCCTCGCCCTGCAGGAGCTGATCAATCAGAAGCGCCTGGCCGAATCTGCCCAGGCCCACGCGGAAACCAGCCGCGAAGCCCGGCAGGCGGGGCCGGACAGCCTGCTGGCCCGGGAAACCAGCCGCAATCTGCAACTGACCGACTACCTGCTGCGCACCACCGACCGCCTCAACGAGGTGACCCAGGCCAACCTGCGCGTGCGCCAGCGTCTGGAAAGCCTGACCCAGAGCGAGCAGGCCCTGGGCGAGCAGATCGAGGCGCTGAGGGGCAGCCTGCTGCTGGCGCAGATTCTGCTTGAGCAAAAACGCCGCCTGCCACAGGTGGAAAGCGACCGCAAGCTGACCGACGAGATCGCCGACCTGCGCCTCTACCAGTTCGAACTCAACCAGCGCCGCGAACAGCTGGCCAATCCGCAGGCCCGGGTGGACCAGCTGCTGAGCGAAAGCGGCGAAGCTGACGATCCGGCGCTGCGCCAGGCGCTGCGGGATCTGATCGACACACGCATCGAGCTGACCGCCCGCCTGTCCCGCGAACTCAATGCCCTGCTCGGCGAGGCGGTCAGCCTGCAGCTCAACCAGCGCCAGCTGCGCGAACTGGCCAACCGCGTCAACGACCGGCTGGAGGAGCAACTGTTCTGGATTCCCAGCCACCCGCCGCTGAGCCCGGAGTGGTGGCGGCGCGTGCCGGGCCGCCTGGTCGAGCAGGTGGCCCGGCTGGACTGGACCGGCGCCATCGGCGCGCTGGTCAGCGGCCTGCTGCAGCGCCCCTGGGTGTTCCTGCCGCTCTTGCTCAGCGGCGTGCTGATGGCCCAGCGCCGGCTGTGGATCCGCAAGCTGCAGGCCCTGCATCAGGAGGTGGGCGTGGTGCAGCGCGACAGTCAGGGCCACACGCCGCGGGCCATCCTGTTCAACGTCCTGCAGGCCCTGCCCGGCACCCTGCTGCTGGCCCTGGCCGGCTACGCGCTGCAGAGCGATGCGCGCGGCCAGAACCTCTACCTGGGCGCAGCCTTCTTCGCCATGGCCTGGGCCTGGCTGGTGCTCTACACCGCCTATCGGATTCTCGCCAAGGGCGGTGTGGCCGAGCGCCATTTCGAGTGGCCGGCCGATCAGGTGGCCTTCCTGCACCGGCAGATGCGCTGGCTGGGCCTGGTGCTGCTCCTGCTGGTGGGGGTGGTGGCCTTTGCCGAGGACCAGCCGATGGTCTTCGACCAGGACGTGCTGGGCGTGCTCCTGCTGCTGACGGGCTTCGCCGTGCTCGCCTGGCGCCTGGTGTGCATCACCTTCTTCGGGCCGCGCAGCGACCGGGCACCCCGGCTGCGCAAGCTGCTCGGCATGCTGGTCATCCTGCTGCCGCTGCTGCTGCTGGCCGCCGTGTTCGCCGGCTACTACTACACCGCGCTCAAGCTCAGCGGCCGGCTGATCGACACCCTCTACGCCCTGATGATCTGGGTGCTGCTGGAAGCGGTGCTGATTCGCGGGCTGGCGGTGGCGGCGCGGCGCCTGGCCTGGCAGCGCGCCGAAGCCAGGCGCCAGGCCGAGGCCCAGGCGCCGGAAGGGGTGGATGGCGCACCCGCCCCGGTCGAGGAGCCGGGGCTGGCCATGGAACAGGTCAACCAGCAATCCCTGCGCCTGATCCGTCTCGGCCTGTTCGCCGGGCTGCTGGCGGTGCTCTGGTGGGTGTGGTCCGACCTGCTCACCGTGTTCAGCTACCTGGATACCATCACCCTCTACGAATTCACCCAGGGCAGCGGCGCCACCGCCAGCCTGCGCCCGATCAGCCTGCTCGACCTGCTGGGCGCGCTGCTGATCGTCGTGCTGACCCTGGTGCTGGCCCGCAACCTGCCCGGCCTGCTGGAAATGGCCGTGCTGTCCAAGCTGTCGCTGGGCCAGGGCAGTGCCTACGCCACCACCACCCTGCTCTCCTACCTGATCCTCGGGCTGGGCATCGTCACCACCCTGTCCACCCTCGGGGTCAGCTGGGACAAGCTGCAGTGGCTGGTGGCGGCCCTGTCGGTGGGCATCGGCTTCGGCATGCAGGAGATCATCGCCAACTTCATTTCCGGCCTGATCATCCTGTTCGAGCGCCCGGTGCGCATCGGCGACCTGGTCACCATCGGCAACGTCACCGGCTCGGTGAACCGCATCCGCATCCGCGCCACCCACATCGTCGACGCCGACCGCAAGGTGGTGGTGGTGCCCAACAAGACCTTCATCACCGACCAGCTGATCAACTGGACCCTGGGCGACACCGTCACCCGCCTGGTGCTGCAGGTGGGTGTCGGCTACGGCTCGGACCTGGAGCTGGTGCGCCGCCTGCTCTACCAGGCCGCCACCGAGAACCCGCGGGTGATGCGCGACCCGGAGCCCCTGGTGCTGTTCCAGACCTTTGGGGAAAGCACCCTGGACCACCAGCTGATCATCCACGTGCGCGAGCTGGGCGATCGCGGCCGGGCCACCGACGAGATCAACCGGCGCATCGAGGCGCTGTTCCGCGAGCACGGCATCGAGATCGCCTTCCGCCAGGTGGATGTCTATGTGAAGAACCTGCAGGGCCAGGAAGCCCGGGTGGAACAGCTGGCCATCGGCGGCGCGGCGGGCGCCGCGGATGCCGGCCCCGACCAGCCCTGAACCGGTGTATGGTGGCGGCCTGAACGGGAGCCACCTGCATGAAATCCCTCGACACGCTGCACTTCGACAACCGCTTCGCACGCCTGGGCGACGAGTTCTCCACCGCCGTGCTGCCCGAGCCGATCGCCGAACCGCGCCTGGCGGTGGTCAGCGAAGCGGCCATGGCGCTGCTGGATCTGCACCCGGCGGAAGTCGAACGCCCCGAATTCGTCCGGCTGTTCTCCGGCAACGCCCTGTGGAGCGAGGCCGAGCCGCGGGCGATGGTCTATTCCGGGCACCAGTTCGGCGTCTACAACCCGCGCCTGGGCGACGGCCGCGGGCTGCTGCTGGGCGAGGTGATCAACGCCGCCGGCGAGCACTGGGACCTGCACCTCAAGGGCGCCGGCTCCACGCCCTACTCGCGCATGGGCGACGGGCGCGCGGTGCTGCGCAGTTCCATCCGCGAATTCCTGGCCAGTGAATACCTGGCGGCGCTGGGCATTCCCACCACCCGCGCGCTGTGCGTGGTGGCCTCGGAGACGCCGGTGTGGCGCGAGCGCAAGGAAACCGCCGCCATGCTGCTGCGCCTGTCACCCAGCCACATCCGCTTCGGCCACTTCGAGTACTTCTACTACACGCGCCAGCACGACGCCCTGCGCCGGCTGCTGGACTTCACCCGCGAGCAGCATTACCCCGAGTGCGCCGACGATGCGGCGCTGTTTCGCGCCGTGGCGGAACGCACCGCCGAGATGATCGCCGCCTGGCAGGCCCACGGCTTCTGCCACGGGGTGATGAACACCGACAACATGTCGATCCTGGGGCTGACCTTCGACTTCGGCCCCTACGCCTTCCTGGACGATTTCGACGCAGGCTTCATCTGCAACCACTCCGACGACAGCGGCCGCTACAGCTTCGAGAACCAGGTGCCCATCGCCCACTGGAACCTGTCGGCCCTGGCCCAGGCGCTGACGCCGTTCGTGCCGGTGGAGGCGCTGCGCGAAAGCCTCGGCCTGTTCCTGCCGCTGTACCAGGCCAGCTGGCTGGACCGCATGCGCCGGCGGCTGGGCTTCACCCGGGCCGAGGACGGCGATGACGAGCTCATCCAGCGCCTGCTGCAGCTGATGCAGGGCGGCGCGGTGGACTACCCGAACTTCTTCCGCACCCTGGGCGAAGAGCCCGCGCCGCAGGCAGTGCAACGGCTGCGGGAGGAGTTCGTCGATCTGGCCGGCTTCGATGCCTGGGCCGCCGAGTACTGTGCCCGAGTGGCCCGCGAGGGCGGTTCGGCGGAGGAACGGCGCGCGCGCATGCATGCGGTGAACCCGCGCTACAGCCTGCGCAACTACCTGGCCCAGCAGGTGATCGAGGCCGCCGAGGCCGGTGACTTCGCGCCGCTGCGCGAGCTGCACGCGGTGCTCGGCCGGCCCTTCGAGGAACAGCCCGGCAAGGAACGCTATACCGAGCGGCCGCCGGAGTGGGGCAGGCATCTGGAGATCAGTTGCTCCTCCTGACACTCAAACAAGAAACGGCGGAATATTCCGCCGTTTCTTGTTTCTGCCGTTCGGCTTACTCGGCGCCGAGCAGCATGCCCAGCACCATCAGGAACTCATCCAGCGACTGGGTGTTGCCGTTGAAGGTCACCTGGTCGTCGGCATAGCGCAGCCGCGCCCGCAGGGTGTCGCCTTCCAGGGTGGCGAGGCCCATGCCCAGCGCCATGGTGCCGGCCATCTCGGCCGCCATGCCGGCTTCCAGGGCCACCTCATCGGGGTCCAGCATCGGGTTGAGCAGGGCCTTGTAGCCCACCAGGTCACGGATGCTGTCCTTCGGCACGTCCAGGCGGATGTCCAGGCTGGCCAGCATCTCGCGGATGGCGTCGTCCAGCGACAGCGGTTCCTCTCGCGCCTGCCGCAGGCCCACGGCGATGCTCAGCAGGCTCTCGGCATTGGCCGTGCGCAGTGCCAGGCGATCCAGGCTCAGCCGGGGCTCGCTGGCCAGCACCGCCTGCAGGGCCGCCAGCAGCTCCTGCTCCTGGGCCGGAGTCAGTTCCTGCGATTCCGCCTCCGGCGCCTCGGCGTAACGGTTCAGCAGGTCGGCCAGCGCCATCAGCCCCGCGGCATCCAGATTGTGGGCGCTCCAGTCCAGGCGCAGCGAACCCAGCGGCTGATCCGCGTAGCTCACCGACGCCACCTGACCGAAAAATTCGGCGGCCAGCAGATCGCCGTTCTGGCTGATCCGGTCACGCAGGTCCAGCTGGCTCAACACCAGCGGCGCCATGTCGGCCAGGGTGAGATCCACGCGGCTGACGCGGGCGGACTCTTCGCCGAGATAGATCCCCGCGTCACCCTTCACGCGATCCATGTCGAAGCGGAAATCCTGCACGCGCAGGGTGCCCGGCTGTTCGCCCAGGGTGACGAGTTCCAGCCGGGCGACCTGACCGGCGCCACGCAGCACCTCGGTGCCGACTTCGAAATCCCCGGTGAAGCCGCTGAAGGCGAACTCCAGCTCGGCATCGGCGTGTCGCAGCGGTGCCACTTCCACGACCAGGCTGGCGGTCTGGTCGTAGCCCAGGGCGGTGTGCAGGCTCAGCGGCTCGGCGCCGTTGGCCATGCGGAACAGCGGGGCGGTCAGCGGGCCTTCCTCCAGGCGCGCATGACCGTAGGTCAGGACCGGCATCAGCTGGAGGCGCACCAGGCGCGAGAGGGGCAGCGGGCCATGCTCGATGTCCTCGACCAGCACCAGCTCGGAAGACGGCAGTTCGGCAGCCTGCTCACCCAGATCGATCCGATACCGGGCCTGGCTGCCGAACAACCCGCGCTGCAGCGACTCCAGCCGGATCGAGCTGCCCGGCAGCTGACGCGCCAGCTCCTGATTGGCCTCGGCCAGCTTGCTCTCGAGGTGCGTTTCCAGCTGCTGGCCGGTGAACCAGGCCCCGCCGGTGACCGCCACGCCGGCGATCAGCAGGACACTGAGGACTATCCCTGTTTTCTTCATGAATTCGACTCTTGGTGAGCGGTGGGGGGCACTGGCCCGAAAGGGAAGCACGGAGCTTCGGCGCAGGCATTCTATCGACTTTCCGCAGCGTCTCTTGAGCGCAGGGCAAGGATGCGGCCCCGTTTAGAACTCGAAGTCATAACCATGAAGCCAAACAGTCTTGGACGTACTAAACCCTGAAATTTATGGTCGCCGGCGGTTCTGTTCCACCACCCAACGTCAGGCCGCCCGACCGCATGAAAATCCGTTCCCTCGACCTCAGCGAATCGCCACTCAACGCTGAGCATGCCCAGTTGGGCCTGCCGCCGGTCGAAGACACCATCACCCATCCCGACAACCACCCGGCCCTGCGCATTGCCATGTGGGCGGCGCTGGCGATCCTGGCCAGCCTGCTGTCGTTCCTCGCCTGGCGTCTGTTCTTCGGGGAAAACGGCGGGCGCAGCGGCCTGGAGATCATCGACCTCACCCTGCACAGCCCGACCTTCTGGAGCGCGGTGGCGGTGGGCTTCCTGGCGCAGGTGGTGGACGGCGCGCTGGGCATGGCCTACGGCATCACCGCCACCAGCTTCCTGCTCACCGCCGGCGCCAGCCCGGCGGCGGCCAGCGCCAGCGTGCACATCGCCGAGGTGTTCACCACCGGCCTGTCCGGGGTGTCCCATGTCAAGCTGGGCAACGTCAACCGCCGGCTGTTCCTCGGCCTGCTGCTGCCCGGCATGCTCGGCGCCTTCCTCGGTGCGCTGCTGATCACCCAGTTCGACGGCGCGGTGATGAAACCCTTCATCTCCGCCTACCTGCTGCTGATGGGCCTGTACATCCTGCGCAAGGCCTGCCGCAAGGCGATCGAGCGCCGGGCGCCCCGGCATGTCGGCAAGCTGGCGCTGTTCGGCGGCTTCGTGGACGCCGCCGGGGGCGGCGGCTGGGGTCCGGTGGTGACCACCAGCCTGATCGGTTCGGGCAGCGATCCGCGCACCACCATCGGCTCGGTGAACTTCGCCGAGTTCTTCCTGACCCTGGCCAGCGCCGCCTCCTTCATCATGCTGGCCGGCGAGCCGAACACCTGGCTGATGGTGGCCGGGCTGGTATTCGGCGGCCTGTTCGCCGCACCCTTCGCCGCGCTGCTGTGCAAGAAACTGCCGGCGCGCACCCTGCTGATCATTGTCGGCACCCTGATTACCGCGATAAGCGCCTATAACATTTATTCCTCTTTGGTCTAAAAAAGCCGAAAACAATCTAGCGCGGGGCACTTCGATCCGCCCCGGGACATTGACCCGAGCCAGGCGCTCTGGCCATGCTCCGTTCCACTGAAAAACCACAACAAGGAACGCTGCATGAAACCGGAAACCCTGGCCATCCACGCCGGCTACAGCCCCGACCCGACCACCAAGGCCGTGGCCGTGCCCATCTACCAGACCACCTCCTACGCCTTCGACGACACCCAGCACGGTGCCGACCTGTTCGACCTGAAGGTGGCCGGCAACATCTACACCCGCATCATGAACCCCACCACCGACGTGCTGGAGCAGCGCGTGGCCGCGCTGGAAGGCGGTGTGGCGGCGCTGGCGGTGGCCTCGGGCATGGCGGCCATCACCTACGCGATCCAGACCATCGCCGGCGTCGGCGACAACATCGTCTCGGTGGCCAAGCTGTACGGCGGCACCTACAACCTGTTCGCCCATACCCTGCCGCGCCAGGGCATCGAGGTGCGCTTCGCGCCCCACGACGACATCGCCGCCCTGGAGGCGCTGATCGATGCCAACACCAAGGCGGTGTTCTGCGAGTCCATCGGCAATCCGGCCGGCAACATCATCGACCTGCGGGCCCTGGCCGACGCCGCGCACCGCCATGGCGTGCCGCTGATCGTGGACAACACCGTGGCCACGCCGATCCTGTGCCGCCCGTTCGAACACGGCGCCGACATCGTGGTGCACTCGCTGACCAAGTACATCGGCGGCCACGGCACCAGCATCGGCGGCATCGTGGTGGATTCCGGCAAGTTCCCCTGGGCCGAGCACAAGGAGCGCTTCCCGCTGCTCAACACCCCGGACGTCTCCTACCACGGCGTGACCTACACCGAGGCCTTCGGCCCGGCCGCGTTCATCGGCCGCTGCCGCGTGGTGCCGCTGCGCAACATGGGCGCTGCGCTGTCGCCGTTCAACGCCTTCCTGATCCTGCAGGGCCTGGAGACCCTGGCGCTGCGCATGGAACGCCATTGCGAGAACGCCCAGAAGGTCGCCGAGTTCCTCAAGGGCCACGAGCAGGTGAGCTGGGTGCAGTACGCCGGCCTGCCGGAGCATCCGGAACACGAACTGGCCAGGCGCTACACCGGCGGCAAGCCGGCGGCGATCCTGTCCTTCGGCATCAAGGGTGGCGAAGCGGCCGCGGCGAAGTTCATCGACGCCCTGAAGCTGGTGGTGCGCCTGGTGAACATCGGCGACGCCAAGTCGCTGGCCTGCCATCCGGCCTCGACCACCCACCGTCAGCTCAACGACGAGGAACTGGCCCGCGCCGGCGTCTCCCGCGACCTGGTGCGCCTGTCCATCGGCATCGAGCACATCGATGACATCCTCGAGGACCTGAGCCAGGCACTGGAGGCCTCCAGAGGCTGACGGCTCCGGCATTCGCGGTTTCAGCCGCGATCGGGGTCGCAGCGATCCCATCGTGGCTGAAGCCGCTCCTACGGACAACCGGCTCTGCCGGTTGGTTTCCGCCCTATGCCCACCCGCCGCGCGGGCCCGCCCGGTTGATTTCTGCCCAACCCGGCTCCACCTGAAGGGCATGCCCTGGCTTTCCGGAGTCGATCCCATGTCCGAACCCCTGCTCGTTCCCTGCGCGGCCTGCGCCGGGCTGAACCGCATTCCCGCCGACCGCCTGCACGATGCGCCGCGCTGCGGGCGCTGCAAGTCCGCCGTGCTGCCGGCGACGCCGTTCGATCTCGACCAGAGCTCGTTCGCCAGCCAGCTCAAGGGCGACCTGCCGTTGCTGGTGGATGTCTGGGCCGGCTGGTGTGGCCCGTGCCGCGCCTTCGCCCCCACCTTCGCCCAGGCCGCCCGCGAGCTGCAGGGCCGCTGCCGACTGGCCAAGCTGGACAGCGAGGCCAACCCGCAACTGGCCGGCCAGTTGGGCATCCGCTCGATCCCCAGCCTGATCCTGTTCAGGAACGGCCGCGAGGTGGCCCGCCAGAGCGGCGCGCTGCCGCTGCCCCAACTGCTCGCCTGGCTGCGCCAGCAGGGTATCTGATCACAGGTCGGTCGGTCCGGCATGGACGGGGCGGCCGGTGGCGATATGCTATGCGCCGAACAGGGCCACCCGTGGCCCCCGGCCCTTCAAGGATGGAGACCCATGTCCGCATCGTCCCAGTTCAGTCTTCTGCGCAGCCGGCGATTTCTGCCCTACTTCCTGACCCAGGCGCTGGGCGCCTTCAATGACAACCTGTTCAAGCAGGGCATCATCCTCGCCATCCTCTTCAAGCTGACCGTCAGCGGCAGCACCGACACCCTGGTCAACCTCTGCGCCCTGCTGTTCATCCTGCCGTTCTTCCTGTTCTCGGCCTTCGGCGGCCAACTGGGCGAGAAATACGCCAAGGACTGGCTGATCCGCCGCCTCAAGCTGGCGGAGCTGGCGCTGATGCTGCTCGGCGCGCTGGCCTTCTGGCTGGGCAGCGTGCCGCTCATGCTGGTGGCCCTGTTCGCCATGGGCACCCAGTCGGCGCTGTTCAGTCCGGTGAAGTACTCGATCCTGCCGCAGCACCTTGACGACACTGAGCTGGTCGGCGGTAACGCGCTGGTGGAATCCGGCACCTTCCTCGCCATCCTGCTCGGCACCCTGGCCGCCGGCCTGCTGCTGGCCGGGGCCGACTATCGCCTGTGGGTCGGCGCCAGCCTGGTGACTGTGGCGCTGTTCGGCTATCTCGCCAGTCGCGCCATCCCCGCCGCGCCGGCGGCCCTGCCCGACCTGAAGTTCGACTGGAACATCCCCCGGCAGACCTGGCGCACCCTGCGCATGGGCCTGACCCGGCGGCCGGCGGTGTCCCGCTCGCTGCTCGGCAATTCCTGGTTCTGGCTGGTCGGCGCGGTGTACCTGACGCAGATCCCCGGCCTGTCCCGCGACTGGCTGCACGGCGACGAGAGCGTGGCGACCCTGATCCTGCTGGTGTTCTCGGTGGGCATCGCCCTGGGCTCGATGCTCTGCGAGCGGCTCAGCGGCCACAAGGTGGAAATCGGCCTGGTGCCGTTCGGCTCGCTGGGCCTGAGCCTGTTCGGCCTGCTGCTGGCCTGGCATGTCCACGCCTTCCCGGGCGGCGCCGACAACGACTGGCTGGCCATCCTCGCCGGCGCGCCGGGGCGCGCCATCCTCTTCGACATCCTCGGCCTGGGCATCTTCGGCGGCTTCTACATCGTGCCGCTGTACGCCCTGATCCAGTCGCGCAGCGAACCGGACGAACGCGCCCGGGTGATCGCCGCCAACAACATCCTCAACGCGCTGTTCATGGTGGTTGCGGCGCTGCTCGGTATCGCCGTGCTGGACTGGGCCGGGCTGGGCATTCCGGAGCTGTTCCTGATCGTCTCGCTGCTCAACCTGGCGGTGAACGGCTACATCTTTTCCATCGTTCCCGAATTCAGCATGCGCTTCATCATCTGGCTGCTCACCCACACCCTGTACCGGGTCGAGCATCGCAACCTGGAGGTGATCCCCGACGAGGGGCCGGTGCTGCTGGTCTGCAACCACGTCTCCTTCGTCGACGCCCTGCTGCTCGGCGGCGCCATCCGCCGCCCGGTACGCTTCGTCGCCTACTACCGCATCTACAACCTGCCGGTGCTCAACTTCGTGTTCCGCACCGCCGGCGCGGTGCCCATCGCCGCCCAGCACGAGGACCGCGAGGTCTACGAACAGGCCTTCGCGCGCATCAAGGCCTACCTGGAGGCCGGCGAAGTGGTGTGCATCTTCCCCGAGGGCAAGCTGACCACCACCGGTGAGATGAACGAGTTCAAGAGCGGCGTCGAGCTGATCCTGCGCGAGACGCCGGTGCCGGTGATCCCCCTGGCGCTGCAGGGGCTGTGGGGCAGTTTCTTCAGCCGTGACCCGACACGCCGGCCGTTCCGCCGCATCTGGTCGCGCGTCACCCTGGTGGCCGGCCAGCCGCTGCCGCCCGACACCGACCGGCTGACCCTGCAGCGACATGTGGCCGAACTGCGTGGTGCGGCGCTGTGAGCTGATCCAGAGCAGCCCGCACGGCGCGGCCTCTGCTAGGCTGTCGACTCGAAACGGCAGCCTCAGGTGTTCCACCATGCACATCCTCATCGCCCACGACCTGACTCCGGAGGCCGACCTGGCCCTGCAGCGCGCCGCCCAGCTGGCGCGCCAGCATGACGCCCGCCTGACCCTGCTGCACGTGCAGGAGGGCGAGCCCGATCTGCAGCCGCTGCGCGAACGCCTGCAGGCCCTGGGCGTGCCCGATGCGGAGCTGCGCGTCGCCAGGGGCCAGCCGTCGGCGACCATCGCCAGCCAGGCCGAGGGTGTCGGTGCCGACCTGCTGGTGCTGGGCGCCCACCACAAGTCC
This sequence comes from Pseudomonas sp., assembly GCA_035306625.1. Classification (GTDB taxonomy): domain Bacteria; phylum Pseudomonadota; class Gammaproteobacteria; order Pseudomonadales; family Pseudomonadaceae; genus Serpens. The sequence continues at coordinate 14,803 of DATGNS010000108.1, forward strand.
AGCCCGGAACTGTTCGCCGGTACCACCCTGGAACGCCTGGCGCGCAACTGTCGCATTCCCCTGCTGCTGGCCATCAATCCGAACGTGAAGCCCTATCAGCGGGCGCTGGTGGCGCTGGATTTCTCCCATTGCGCCTGCGCCGCCCTGCACCATGCCCATCGGCTGCTGCCGAGCGAAGCCACGCTGTATGCGCTGAACGTGTTCGAGGTGGCGCCCAGCAAGGCCGCCGAGCAGCAGGAGGACCTGGAATTGCAGTGCGGTCTGTTCAGCCGCCTGGTGGCCGATGAGCAGGCGCGCCTGTCGCCGCCTGGCCGGGTGCTGCAGTACGGCGTGCGCAGCGGTGAACGCAGCGCCTGTCTGGCCGAGGCGATCCGCGAGCAGCGCCCGCAACTGCTGGCGCTGGGCAAGCACACCCGCAGCCTGATGAGCGACGCCCTGCTGGGCGGCCTGGCCCGGGACCTGCTGCGCCAGCCGCCCTGCGACATCCTGATCAGCCGCGGGTAGGTCCGGACAGGCTGCACGGAAGGCGGGACGGTCGGCGCCTTGCCCACCCGCCAACACGCAGTGCACCGATCCTCGGCGGCCAGGGCACGACGTTGCCCGGCCGCCCTCGCTCAATCGGCGCCGTTCAGATGCCGATGCAGCTCGACGAACTGCTGGCTCAACTTGTGCTTCGGGTCCAGGTGGATCAGCGGCGTGCAGGCCTGGTGGGATTCGCGCATCTTCACCGAACTGTGCAGGTAGACCGGAAGCAGCGGCAGGCCTTCGGTGTTCAGTTCATCGAGCATCTGCTGCGGCAGGCTGGCGCGCGGCTGGAACTGATTCACCACGATGCCTTCGACCTGCAGTTCCTCGTTGTGCTCGTCGCGCAGCTCCTCGATCTCGTCGAGCAGGCCATACAGCGCCTGACGGGAGAAGCTGTCGCAATCGAAGGGGATGAGTACGCGGTCGGCCGCGATCAGCGCCGAGACGGTGTAGAAGTTCAGGGCCGGCGGAGTATCCAGGTAGATGTGGTCGTAATCCCGGGCCAGTTCGGCCAGCAGCTTGCGCAGGCGATTGATCTTGTGCTTCTGCTCCAGCTTGGGCTGCAGCTCGGCCAGCTCGGGCGTGGCGGTCACCAGGTGCAGGTTGTCGAAGGGTGTTTCATAGATGTCCACCCGCGCCTTCTTGGAAAGCGGGCCGGAGGACAGGATCTGCTTGAAGAAGTCGGCGATGCCCACCGGCAGCTCGTCACCCGACAGGCCCGTCAGGTAATGACTGGAGTTGCCCTGGGCATCCAGGTCGATCAGCAGCGTACGGTAGCCTTCGGCGGCGCTCACGGCCGCGAGGTTGCAGGCGATGCTCGACTTCCCCACCCCTCCCTTCTGGTTGAACACGACACGACGCATGTGGCCTCCCCTTGCCGTTACGATCGAGCTTCGAGTCTATGCCAAGCCATCCGGCCCGGCGAGTCGGCTGAACGCG
>DATGNS010000109.1:0-18272 GCA_035306625.1 Pseudomonas sp.
CATCTTCTCCATCGTGGCCGTGCTCGTCTCGCTCAGCATCGGCATCAACGGTGTGTTCTGGGTGTATCCCCTGATCCTGACCAACTTCTTCCTGGCGCCGCCGCGCATCGCCCTGAGCGTCTCGCTGCTGCTGCTCGCCACACTGACCGGGCACGCCCTGCTGTATCCCGGCATGCTGTTCGAGGACTACCGGCAGATGGTGTCCTTCCTGGTGACGGCCATGATGGCCGGCACCCTCACCTACATCTTCGCGTCCCGCGCCAGGAAGCAGCAGGAAAAACTGCAGTCCCTGGCCATTCAGGACCCCTTGACCGGTGCGCGCAATCGGCGGGCCATGAACGAGGACCTGCAAGTGATCTGCGCGCGCCTGAAGCGCCATCAGTTGCCCCAGGCGCTGATGGTCATGGACCTGGACCACTTCAAGCAGATCAACGACCGTTACGGCCATCCGGCCGGGGACCAGGTGCTGATCGACTTCGTGGCCCTGGTGCGGCGCTGCACGCGCAGCAGCGACATGCTGTACCGCTTTGGCGGTGAGGAGTTCCTGCTGCTGTTGCCGGACACCGATCTGCCCGGGCTGCGCAAGGCGGCCCAGCTCCTGCAAGCCCGGGTTCGCCAGCAGCTGGTCGGCCCCGGTGGCACGGTCACCGTGTCCATCGGCGGCGCCATGCTGCGTCCGGACGAGGACTGGAACAGCTGGCTGCAGCGCGCCGACGCCTGCCTCTATCGGGCCAAGGGCAGCGGGCGCGACTGCATCATTCTGGACTGCGAGCTGACGCCAGCAGACCTGCAGGACGTGCAGGCCTGATCACTGCTGCTGCAGCATACTCATGGCCATGCGCAGTGCGCCGCTCAGGTCCTGGTCGGACTGGATATCCGCGCGCGGATCCAGGCCCAGCCTGGCGAAGGCGGGAATGCTGGTCCAGTCCAGCTCGTTCAGCGGATGGCGGGTTCCCGCATGGCTCTGCAGGATGGCGACCTGAACGATGTCCGCATAATCCACCGCGGCCGAGACGCGGGTGAAGTCCCGGACCTGCACCGGCACCTCGACGATGGCCTCGGGGAATTCCCACGTGCGCAGGATGCGCTCGCCAAGCTGCGGATGCAGGCGTTCGATCACGTGCTCAAGGGAGGCCGGATCATCGAGCAGCAGGTCGTTTTCCTCGGCATAGGTCAGCACGGGCAGCACACCGATCTGATGCACCAGACCGGCCAGCGTCGCCTGGTCCGGCTGCAGTCGCGTGAAGTGGCGACACAGCACCTGACTGATGGCGGCGATCTCCGTGGTCTTTTCCCAGACCTCGCGCAGACGCTGGTCGACCAGCTCATGGGTCGCCTGGAACATCTGTTCCATGGCCAGGCCAATGGCCAGGCTGCAGGTGTAGTTGATGCCCAGCCGATCAATGGCTGCCTGCAGGTCGGTGATCTCCCGGTTGCCGCGCAACAGGGGGCTGTTGGCCACCTTGATCAGGCGCGCGGCCAGCGCCGCGTCGTTGCTGATCACCCGGCTCAGGGCATGGGTGCCGATATTGGGATTCTCGGCCGCCTCGCGCACGCGGATGGCCACCTCCGGCAGGGTTGGCAGGATCAGCGCATCATCATCGATGGCTTGAAGCAACTCTTCCTCGATCCGATCGATAAGCTGGCTCACGTACTTCGTCCCCGTTGTCAGCGTTGAATTTCCCTTTCCGCATCCAGGCGGTAAGGCAGATCCAGTACCTGCAGGAGCGCCCCGTCGGCGCTACCCAGATGCAGGCGGCCATCTACTACCGCATCTTCCTGCACCACGGCGAGCAATTCCACCTGCTCGCCGGCGGAGGCGGCCAGGACCACCTCGCCCACGCTGCTGCCATGCACCGGCGAGAACAGCGGACTGCCCGGCGCCGGCGCCACGGCCACCGGCGCAACCAGACGATGCATGCGCCGTTTCAGGCGCCCCAGATACTGCATGCGGGCGACGATTTCCTGGCCGGTGTAACAGCCCTTGCGGAAACTCACCCCGTCCAGCGCCTGCAGGTTGATCATCTGCGGCACGAACAGCTCGCGGGTGGCGGCGAACACCTGACCGATGCCGGCCCGCACCTGGGCCAGCAGCCAGCGATCGAGCGGCGCCTGCGGCAGGCGCGCGGTCAGTTGCTCGCGCAGCGCTTCGCCGCGCTCGGCCGGCGCCCAGAGCTCGACACGCCCGTCGGACAGGCGCACGGCCAGCAGCCCGTCGCGCTCGGCCAGGCTGTTGGCCTCGCCTGGCAACGTCAGACCCAGCTCGGCCAGCGTGTCCTCCGCGCCACACAGGCCGAAACGCGCCCACCGGGAAGTCTCGTCCTCCAGACGGGTGCCGCGGGAGAACACCGCGTACTTCTTCAGGTCCGCCAGTTGCGGCTCGACCAGCTCCCGGTCCATGGCCAGCAGGAAGCCGTCGCCCTGTGGCAGGATGCGGAAGCTGGATTGCATGCGGCCCTTGGGCGTGCAGCGCGCGCCCAGGCCGGCACGCCCGTTCAGATAGTCGATGTTGCAGGTCAGCTGGCCCTGCAGGAACTTGCCGGCGTCCGTCCCGCGCACGGCAAGCACCCCTTCGTGGGTCAAGGGGCTGAAGAATGCGGATTCGGCCATGAGGGTGCTCGGCTCAAGATGAGGGAAAGGACAGATCATAGAGGGGCGGCCGGGCCTTGTCAGCGGGTGGCCCCCCGTGACCGGCTCGCTATAATGCCGCCCTCTCTGCTCAGGAGCCCTCGCATGGCCGACGATATCGAACTCAAGCGTCTTTTCTGGCACAGCCGTCGCGGCATGCTGGAACTGGATGTACTGCTGGTGCCCTTCGTGGAGGAGGTGTACCCGACCCTGGATCCGGAGGACCAGGCGCGCTACCGCAAACTGCTGGAGTGCGAGGACCAGGACATGTTCGTCTGGTTCATGCAGCGCGGGGAGCCGGAAGACGCCGACCTGCGCCGCATCGTCAACATGATCCTGGACCGTGTCCAGCCCAAGTGACGCCTTCGAATGCCGCTGGCGGCCCTCGCGGCTGATGCTGGCGGCCTACCTGCTGGCCCAGGGCCTGGCGCTGCTGGCCCTGGCGCTGGCGGACCTGCCCTTGTGGGCCCGCCTTCTCGGCCTGCTGCTGTGCGGCCTGCATGCCCTGCACACCCTGCCCCGACACATCCTGCTCAGCGCCCCGGCAGCGGTTCATGGCCTGCGCCGTGACGCCACCGGCTGGCAGGTGCTGAGTCGGGCGCGGGGCTGGCAGCCGGCACGCCTGCTGACCGACAGCCTGGCCTGGCCCGGTCTCATCGTGCTGCGCTACCGCCGCCCCGGTCGCTGGTTCTCCGAAAGCCTGTGCATTCCTCGTGACGCCCTGCCGGCCGACCAGCATCGGCGTCTGCGCCTGCGCCTGAAGTTCAGCCGCAACCGCTGGGCATCACCCGGTTAGTCATATCCACGGAACCCGCCTCGCCACGGCAGCTCCATCCAAGGGTGCCCGTCATCCTGACCATGGAGAACGCCCATGCGCGCACTGACCTACCATGGCGCTCACGATGTGAGAGTCGAGGACGTACCCGACCCCAAGCTGCAGCAGCCGGACGACATCATCCTGCGCGTCACCGCCACGGCCATCTGCGGCTCGGACCTGCACCTGTACCACGGCAAGATTCCGGAAACCCGCGACGGCGACATCTTCGGCCACGAATTCATGGGCATCGTCGAGGAAGCAGGTGCGGGGGTGACCGCGCTGCGGCCGGGTGACCGGGTCGTCGTACCCTTCGTGATTGCCTGCGGCGACTGCTTCTTCTGCCAGATGAACCTGCACGCCGCGTGCGAGACCACCAACCCCTCGCGGGGCGCCATCCTCAACAAGAAGCAGATTCCCCCGGGCGCGGCGCTGTTCGGCTACAGCCACCTGTATGGCGGCGTTCCCGGCGGCCAGGCCGAATTCGTGCGGGTGCCCAAGGCCAACACCGGGCCGTTCAAGGTGCCCACGGCCCTGCCCGACGAACGCGTGCTGTTCCTCAGCGACATCCTGCCCACCGGCTATCAGGCCGCGCTGAATGCCGGACTGAAGGCGGGCTCCAGCGTGGCCATCTACGGCGCCGGCCCGGTGGGCCTGATGAGCGCCGCCTGTGCGCGCCTGCTGGGCGCGGAACAGGTCTTCATGGTGGACCAGTTCGCAAACCGCCTGCGCTTCGCCCAGGAGGCCTATGGTGTCATCCCCATCGATTTCACCCGGGACGAGGACCCCGCAGCCACCATCATCGAACAGACCGCTGGCTGTCGGGGTGTGGATGCGGCCATCGACGCGGTCGGCTTCGAGGCCAAGGGCAGCACCACGGAAACCGTGCTGGCCACCCTCAAGCTGGAAACCAGCGTCGGCAAGGTGCTGCGCCAGTGCATCGCCGCCGTGCGGCGGGGTGGAGTGGTCAGCGTTCCGGGGGTCTATGCCGGTTTCCTGCACGGCTTCCTGTTCGGCGACGCCTTCGACAAGGGCCTGACATTCAAGATGGGCCAGACCCATGTCCAGGCGCTGCTTCCGGAGCTGCTGGAGCATATCGAGCAGGGACGTCTGTCGCCCGATATCATCATCAGCCATCGCCTGCCGCTGGCCGAGGCGGCCAGCGGGTACGAGCTGTTCGACAAGCACCAGGACGAGTGCCGCAAGGTGATCCTGCTGCCCTGACCCCTCAGGGCACGAGGATGGTGTCGACGGCCTCGGGCAGCATCTCCGGGTAGTCCAGCGTGTAGTGCAGACCGCGGGATTCCTTGCGCTGCAGCGCCGAGCGGATCATCAGGTCGGCCACCAGCGCCAGGTTGCGCAGCTCGATCAGGTCGCGGGTGACCCTGTAGTTCGAGTAGAACTCGTCGATCTCGGCGAGCAGCAGCTTGACCCGGTGCTGGGCGCGCAGCAGACGCTTGGTGGTGCGCACGATGCCCACGTAGTCCCACATGAAGCGCCGCAGTTCCTCCCAGTTGTGGGCGATGATCACGTCCTCGTCCGAATCGGTGACCTGGCTGGCGTCCCAGGCCGGCAGCGCCTGCGGCACCTCCGTGTCGTCCAGCTTGGCCAGCATGTCCTCGGCCGCCGACCGGGCGTACACGAAGCATTCCAGCAGCGAGTTGCTGGCCATGCGGTTGGCGCCGTGCAGGCCGGTGAAGCTGGACTCGCCGATGGCGTACAGGTCCGGCACATCGGTGAGTCCGTGCTGGTCCACCACCACGCCCCCGCAGGTGTAGTGCGCCGCCGGAACTACCGGAATGGGCTGGCGCGTGATGTCAATGCCGAATTCCAGGCAGCGCTCGTAGACAGTCGGGAAATGCTCACGGATGAACGCGGCCGGCTTGTGGCTGATGTCCAGATAGACGCAATCGATGCCCAGGCGCTTCATCTCGTGGTCGATGGCCCGAGCGACCACGTCGCGGGGCGCCAGCTCGGCGCGCGCGTCGAAGCGCGGCATGAAGCGCTCTCCGCTGGGCAACCTGAGCAGCGCGCCCTCGCCCCGCAGGGCCTCGGTGATCAGGAAGTTCTTGGCCTGCGGGTGATACAGGCAGGTGGGATGGAACTGGTTGAACTCCAGGTTGCCGACCCGACAGCCGGCGCGCCAGGCCATGGCGATGCCGTCGCCGGTGGCGCCGTCCGGGTTGCTGGTGTACAGGTAGACCTTGGCGGCCCCACCACACGCCAGCACCACGAAGCGCGCCGCGAAGGTATCCACCTCACCGCTGGCGCGGTTCAGCACATAGGCGCCCAGGCAGCGTCGTCCCGTACGCCCCAGCTTGTGCTCGGTGATCAGATCCACCGCCACGCGGTCTTCCAGGAGCTCGATGTTCGGTCGCTGACGCGCCTTGCCCAGCAGGGTGTCGAAGATCGCCGCCCCGGTGGCGTCGGCGGCGTGAATGATGCGCCGGTGGCTGTGCCCGCCCTCGCGGGTCAGGTGAAAGGCGAAGCCACTGTCCTCGTCCGGAGATTCCTCCCGGGTGAAGGGCACCCCCTGGTCGATCAGCCACTGGATGGCGGTGCGACTGTTCTCCACGGTGAAGCGTACTGCCTCGACGTTGCACAACCCGGCACCGGCGACCAGGGTGTCCTGCACATGGGAATCCACCGTATCCCGGTCGTCGAGCACGGCGGCCACGCCGCCCTGGGCGCGAGGCGTGGAACCGTCGCCCAGCGGCCCCTTGCTGAGGACCGCGATGCGCAGGTTGTCCGGCAGCATGAGAGCCAGGGAGAGGCCGGCAGCACCGCTGCCTATGATCAGTACATCGTGCCCGAAATGCTGGCTCATGAAATGAATCCCGCTGAATGACCACGTCTAGTATATCGGTGGCCCGGTTGACACAATAGCGAGCGCGCGGAGGGGAATTTAACAGCATGCGGAACTTTTTGCCGAACCGGCTTTCCATAGCAGGATTGCCGCGTATGCCCTGCTCAGGCATGGCACGCGAACAGAAGCCCGACGACCAACAAAAACGGGGTGGCAAGCGCCGCCCGCACACCCTGCTGACTTTCTTTACGGGGGAGAACTTTTTGCATAACGCCTGGGTCTATCGACGTGAGCCAGACCGGCAGCCAGTGCAGTGGGAAAGATGCGGAGAGGAACTCGCATGCTGACCCAGGAGCAGGACCAGCAACTGGTCGAGCGCGTCCAGCGGGGTGACCGCCGGGCCTTCGACCTGCTGGTGATGAAGTACCAGCACAAGATCCTCGGATTGATAGTGCGCTTCGTGCATGACACCCATGAGGCACAGGATGTGGCTCAGGAAGCCTTCATCAAGGCCTACCGCGCCCTTGGCAATTTCCGCGGGGAAAGCGCCTTTTATACCTGGCTGTATCGCATCGCCATCAACACGGCCAAGAACCACCTGGTCGCGCGTGGCCGGCGTCCGCCGGACAACGATGTCAGCGCCGAGGATGCCGAGTTCTACGATGGCGATCATGCCCTCAAGGATATCGAGTCGCCCGAGCGCGCGATGCTGCGGGACGAAATCGAGGCAACGGTGCACCGCACCATTCAGCAGTTGCCCGAGGACCTGCGCACGGCGCTGACCTTGCGCGAGTTCGACGGGCTGAGTTATGAGGACATTGCGAGCGTCATGCAGTGTCCGGTTGGAACCGTGCGCTCACGCATCTTTCGAGCGCGTGAGGTCATAGACAAGGCGTTGCAACCCCTGTTGCACGAGCAAACCTGAGACGGTGGGCGATGAGCCAAGAGAGGAAAGACATGAATCGTGAATCCCTGCGGGAATCGCTGTCCGCGGTGATGGATAACGAGGCGGATGAACTGGAGCTGCGCCGCGTGCTCGCCGCGAGCGGCGAACCGGAGCTGCAGGCCACCTGGTCGCGCTACCAGATCGCCCGCGCGGCCATGCGCGGCGAGTATTTCGCGCCCGGCCTGAACATCGCCGCCGGAGTCAGCGCCGCCCTGGCGGACGAGCCGGCACCGTCCCGCTCCCGCGCTGGCGCGCCCGTCTGGCGCGGCGTCGGTCGCGTGGCGATCGCCGCCTCCGTCACGCTGGCCGTGCTGGCAGGGGTACGGTTCTACAACCAGGACGCTCTGGACGGCGCGCAGATGGCCCAGCAGTCGGCAACGCCGGTCGCTCCCAGCATCGCACCTCAGGTGCAGGGCCCTGCGGTACTGGCCGGCTACAACCCCGGCGCCGACGCCACCCTGGCCATCCCGGCCGATCGCGAAGCATCGCTGAGCGTCGGAGATCAGCGCCTGCTCGACTATGTTCGGCAGCATGCCCGTCAGGCCGGCAGCGGCCCCGAGAGCATCCTGCCCCACGCACGGGCCGCCAGTCTGGAAAACCGCTGACAGGGAGTCGCATGCGCTTCATTCCATGCTTGTTGATCAGCGCATTGCTCAGTCCGCTGGCGCTGGGCGCAGAAAGCCAGAACTGGCTGCTGCGCCTGCAGGAGGCTGAGCAGCGCCAGGAGTTCCAGGGCGTCTTTGTCTACGAGCGCAATGGCAGCTTCTCCACCCACGAGATCCACCGGCAGGTGCGCGAGGGCCAGGTGCGCGAGCATATCCGGCAGCTGGATGGCGCCTTCCAGGAGAGCCTGCGCAACAATGGCAGCCTGGAATGCATCACCGGCCCGCGCCAGGAACGGCTCACCAGCGGCCGCGCCGATGGTCTGCGCCGCCTGGAGCCCCGCTCCCTGGCCCAGTGGTACGACATCCGCATGGTCGGTCTGTCGCGCGTGGCGGGCCGTGAAACCGTGATGCTGTCACTGCGCCCCCGCGACCAGCACCGTTACGGTTTCGAGCTGCACCTGGACCGCGAGACCGCCCTGCCGCTCAAGTCGCTGCTGCTCAACGAGAATGGCCAGCCGCTGGAACGCTTCCAGTACGTGGTCTTCGACCCCGCCGCCCAGCCCCGTCTGGAACCGCGGCCGAGCTGCACCCCGCCCACCAGCCTGAGTGCGCGACCGCTGGAGGAGAACACCTGGCGCTCGGAATGGCTGCCGGACGGCTTCACCCTGACCCGCATCGTCGAACAGCGCACCACCGCCGGGGATTCACCCGTGGCCTGGCTGGTGTATGGTGACGGCCTGGCGCGCTTTTCGGTATTCCTGGAGCCCTGGCATGAAGGGCTGGGCATCGACCAGCGCAGCCAGCTGGGGCCCACCGCCGCCGTATCGCGGAAGCTGGCCACCGATCAGGGCGACCTGCTGGTCACCGTGATCGGCGAGATTCCGCTGGGTACCGCCGAGCGCGTGGCGCTGTCGATTCGTTCCGGATCGGGAGTCGTTCTGCAGTGATCGAACAGGAAGGTCGCGTCGTGGCTGTCGAGCCCGGCGCCGTCTGGGTGGAAACCCTGCGCCGCAGCGCCTGCTCGGGCTGCGCGGCGCGTGCAGGCTGTGGCCAGGGACTGATGAACAGCCTGGGCGTGGGCGAGCGTCGCGGACGCCTGCGCGCCCTGACCGACCTGCGGCTGCGGGTGGGCGACGCGGTTGCCGTCGGCGTGCCCGAGCACCTGATGCTGAGCAGTGCCATTCAAGTCTATCTCCTGCCCCTGCTGGGGCTGTTCGCCCTGGCGCTGCTGGCCCAGCAACTGGGCGCCTCCGAGCCCTGGGTGATCCTGTCCGGACTCGCCGGCCTGCTCGCCACCTGGATATACATTCGCCGGCGCAACCTGCGCACGGCCGAAGACCCGGCGCTGCAGCCTGTCGTGCTGCGCGCCTGTCCGAGCCTCCGGCCGGACCTTGTAGCTCTTGGCAAAGGGGAGTAAATCTTGAAAGCACATCTAAGGACCTATGCAGCCGTCCTCCTGCTGGTGCTGCTGGGCGGTCATGCGCTGACCGCCCAGGCGCAACTGCCGGACTTCACCAGCCTGGTGGAAGAGGCCTCGCCGGCCGTGGTCAACATCAGCACCCGCCAGAAGGTGCCGGCACGCGGCCATTCGCAGCTGATGATTCCCGACCTGGAAGGCCTGCCGCCACTGTTCCGTGAGTTCTTCGAGCGCAACCTGCCCCAGGTTCCACGCAACGGCCGCCAGCCCGAGGCCCAGTCGCTGGGCTCGGGCTTCATCATTTCCTCCGACGGCTACGTGCTGACCAACAATCACGTGGTCGCCGACGCCGACGAGATCATCGTGCGCATGTCCGACCGCAGCGAGCTGGAGGCCAAGCTGGTCGGCGCCGACCCGCGCAGCGACGTTGCCCTGCTGAAGATCGAGGGCAGGAACCTGCCCACCGTCAAGCTCGGCAAGTCCGAGAACCTCAAGGTGGGCGAGTGGGTGCTGGCCATCGGTTCGCCGTTCGGCTTCGACTACTCGGTGACCGCCGGCATCGTCAGCGCCAAGGGCCGCAGCCTGCCCAACGAGAGCTACGTGCCCTTCATCCAGACCGACGTGGCCATCAACCCCGGCAACTCCGGCGGCCCGCTGTTCAACCTGGACGGCGAGGTGGTGGGCATCAACTCGCAGATCTTCACCCGCTCCGGCGGGTTCATGGGCCTGTCCTTCGCCATTCCGATCACCGTCGCCCTGGACGTGGCCAACCAGCTCAAGGAGACCGGCAAGGTCAGCCGCGGCTGGCTCGGCGTGGTGATCCAGGAGGTCAACAAGGACCTGGCCGAATCCTTCGGCCTGGATCGGCCGGCAGGCGCCCTGGTGGCCCAGGTGCTGGAAGACGGCCCGGCGGCCAAGGGCGGCCTGCGGGTCGGCGACGTGATCCTGCGTCTGGACAACCATCCCATCGTGATGTCCAGCGACCTGCCGCACCGGGTCGGCGTGCTCAAGCCGGGGACCACCTCGCGCCTGGAAGTGATGCGTGACGGCAAGCGCCGCACCCTGAACGTGACCATCGGTGCCCTGCCCGATGACGAGGAGGCGGCCGTGCCGCGCACCAGCGGCGGCACCGAGCGCAGTGCCAATCGCCTGGGCGTGACGGTGACCGACCTCACCGAGGAGCAGCGCAGGAGCCTGGATCTGCAGGGCGGCGTGATCATCAAGGGCGTCCAGGGCGGACCAGCGGTGGCCATCGGCCTGCGCCCGGGCGACGTCATCACCCACCTGAACAACCAGGCCATCAAGTCGTCGCAGCACTTCGCCCAGGTCGCCAGGGACCTGCCCAAGAACCGCTCCGTCTCGATGCGCGTGCTGCGCCAGGGACGCGCCAGCTTCATCACCTTCAAGCTGGCTGAATGAGCCCTGCGGGAAGGGCGCCCTGCCCTTCCCGCCACCCACCGGCGGCAGGTGACGTCTCCCGCGGGCTTCGGGTAGAATTCCGGACTATTTTTCGGCGGGAGGTTCCCGCGGCCCTTTCGAGTGATGTTCCGTGAGTGACCTGAGCCATATCCGCAACTTTTCCATCATTGCCCACATCGACCACGGCAAGTCCACCCTTGCCGACCGCTTCATCCAGATCTGCGGTGGCCTGAGCGACCGGGAAATGGAAGCCCAGGTGCTGGACTCCATGGATCTGGAGCGCGAGCGCGGCATTACCATCAAGGCCCACAGCGTGACCCTGCATTACAAGGCGCGCGACGGGAAGACCTATCAACTGAACTTCATCGACACCCCCGGCCACGTGGACTTCACCTACGAGGTGAGCCGCTCCCTGGCTGCCTGCGAAGGCGCCATCCTGGTGGTGGATGCCGGCCAGGGCGTGGAAGCCCAGTCCGTGGCCAACTGCTACACCGCCATCGAGCAGGGCCTGGAAGTGATGCCCGTGCTGAACAAGATGGACCTGCCCCAGGCCGACCCGGAACGCGTCAAGGACGAGATCGAGCAGATCATCGGCATCGACGCGAGCGAAGCCGTGCCCTGCAGCGCCAAGAGCGGCATGGGCGTCGAGGATGTGCTGGAGCGTCTGATCACCGTGGTGCCGCCGCCCACCGGGGAGATCGAGGCGCCGCTGCAGGCGCTGATCATCGACTCCTGGTTCGACAACTACCTGGGCGTGGTCTCGCTGGTGCGCGTCAAGCACGGCCGGGTGAAGAAGGGCGACAAGATCCTGGTCAAGTCCACCGGCAAGATCCACCAGGTGGACAGCGTCGGCGTGTTCAATCCCAAGCACACCGAGACCGAAGACCTGAAGGCCGGCGAAGTGGGCTTCGTGATCGCCGGCATCAAGGATATCCATGGCGCACCGGTGGGGGACACCCTCACCCTGTCCAGCACGCCGGACGTGGAGATGCTGCCGGGCTTCCAGCGCATCAAGCCGCAGGTCTATGCCGGCCTGTTCCCGGTCAGCTCCGACGACTTCGAGGATTTCCGCGACGCGCTGGAAAAGCTCACCCTGAACGACGCCGCACTGCAGTACGAGCCGGAAAGCTCCGACGCCCTGGGCTTCGGCTTCCGCATCGGCTTCCTCGGCATGCTGCACATGGAGATCATCCAGGAGCGCCTGGAGCGCGAATACAACCTGGACCTGATTACCACCGCACCGACGGTGATCTTCGAGGTGCTGCTCAAGAACGGCGAAACCATCTACGTGGACAACCCGTCCAAGCTGCCGGACATCTCCACCATCCAGGAAATGCGCGAGCCCATCGTGCGCGCCACCATCCTGGTGCCGCAGGAGCACCTGGGCAACGTCATCACCCTGTGCATCGAGAAGCGCGGCGTGCAGCGCGACATGCAGTTCCTCAGCAGCCAGGTGCAGGTGGTCTACGATCTGCCGATGAACGAAGTGGTGCTGGACTTCTTCGATCGCCTGAAGTCGGTCAGCCGCGGCTACGCCTCGCTGGACTATAGTTTCGACCGCTTCCAGGCAGCCAGCCTTGTGCGTCTCGATGTACTCATCAATGGCGAGAAGGTGGATGCCCTGGCGCTGATCGTGCACCGCGACCGTGCCCATCAGAAGGGCCGCGCGCTGACCGAGAAGATGAAGGAACTGATCCCGCGCCAGATGTTCGACGTGGCGATCCAGGCGGCCATCGGCGGCCAGATCGTGGCGCGCACCACGGTCAAGGCGCTGCGCAAGAACGTGCTTGCCAAGTGCTACGGCGGCGACGTGAGCCGCAAGCGCAAGCTGCTGGAAAAGCAGAAGGCCGGTAAGAAACGGATGAAGCAGGTCGGCAGTGTGGAAATCCCGCAGGAAGCCTTCCTCGCTGTTCTCAAGGTGGATAGCTAAACGCCCATGTCGATCAATTTCCCGCTGCTTCTGGTTCTCGCCGTCTTCATCTGCGGCGCCCTGGCGCTGTTCGACCTGCTGATCCTCGCGCCGCGGCGGCGGGCGGCGATCGCCCAGTACCAGGGTCAGGTCAACGGCGCCGCTGACGCCAAGGTGCTGGAGAAGCTGAACAAGGAGCCGCTGCTCGTCGAGTACGGCAAGTCCTTCTTCCCGGTGCTGGCCATCGTGCTGGTACTGCGCTCCTTCCTGGTCGAGCCGTTCCAGATCCCGTCCGGCTCCATGGTGCCGACCCTGGAAGTGGGCGACTTCATCCTGGTCAACAAGTTCGCCTACGGCATCCGCCTGCCGGTGCTGGACACCAAGATCATCGAGGTGGGCGATCCCCAGCGCGGCGATGTCATGGTGTTCCGCTATCCCAGCGACCCGAACATCAATTACATCAAGCGCGTGGTCGGCCTGCCCGGTGACACGGTGCGCTACACCAGCGACAAGCGTCTGCTGATCAACGGCGAGCCGGTGGCGGAGACCTTCCTGCACGAGGAGCCCGGCTCCCTGGGCAGCGCGGCGCTGTACAAGGAACGCCTTGGCGAGGTGGAACACCTGATCCGCAAGGAAATGCGCCGCTACCGCATCGAGCCGAGCCGTGAGTGGGTGGTGCCCGAGGGCTACTACTTCATGGTCGGCGACAACCGCGACAACTCCAACGACAGCCGTTACTGGGACGACCCGTCGATCCCGCCGGAACTGCGCGGCATGGTGGCCGACCGCAACATCGTCGGCAAGGCCTTTGCGGTGTGGATGAGCTGGCCGGAGCCCAAGAGCAGCCACCTGCCGAACTTTTCCCGGGTGGGCCTTATCCACTGATTTGTGCGGCGCCAGACACTCCCCGGCGAGCGGCTCCGATAGGCTGGACGCCTGTTCAACCGCTTTCCGAGGTCACACATGACGTTTGCAAATACCCAGAGGGGCCTTTCGCTGCTGGGCTGGCTGATGGCCCTGGCGGTACTGGCGTTCCTGGCCAGCATCGCCCTGCGGCTGGTCCCCCACTACCTCGACTATCTGTCGATGGGGAAGATCGTCGCCTCGGCAGAGGCCCACAAGGCGGCGGACATCCGCACGGTGAGCGACTTCTACCAGCATGTCGGCAAGGGCATGCAGGTCAACGGCATCCGCGACCTCGACCTGCGCGAGGCCTTGACGGTGAAAGTGGAAAACCAGTATTTCCACGCACGATTGCAGTACGAAAAGCGTGAACCCCTGATCAGCAACGTCGATCTGGTGGTTCGTTTCGATAAAGAATTCCGCGTAAGAGTCCAGTGAACCCCCCACTCAATCGCCTTGAGCGCCAACTCGGTTACACCTTCCAGAACCAGGAGCTGATGCTCCTGGCCCTCACCCATCGCAGCTTTGCCGGGCGCAACAACGAGCGCCTGGAATTTCTCGGTGACGCCATCCTCAACTTCGTGGCGGGCGAGGCGCTGTTCGAGCGCTTTCCCCAGGCCCGCGAGGGCCAGCTGTCGCGCCTGCGCGCGCGGCTGGTCAAGGGCGAGACCCTGGCCATGCTGGCCCGCGGCTTCGGTCTTGGCGAGTACCTGCGCCTGGGCTCGGGGGAACTGAAGAGCGGCGGCTATCGCCGCGACTCGATCCTCGCCGACGCGCTGGAGGCACTGATCGGCGCCATCTACCTGGACAGCGGCATGGACCAGGCACGCACGCGGGTACTGGCCTGGCTGGCCAACGAACTGGAAACCCTGACCCTGGTCGACATCAACAAGGATCCCAAGACGCGCCTGCAGGAATTCCTCTAGTCGCGGGGCTGCGAACTACCCCAGTACGAGGTGGTGGACATCCAGGGTGATCCGCACTGCCGCACCTTCTATGTGGAGTGCCGCGTCAGCCTGCTCAACGAGAAGACCTGCGGCCAGGGCGCCAGCCGCCGCATCGCCGAACAGGTGGCCGCCGCGGCCGCCCTGGTGGCCCTGGGCGTGGAGAACAGCCATGAATGACATCAGCCGTTGCGGCTACGTGGCCATCGTCGGCCGCCCGAACGTGGGCAAGTCCACGCTGCTCAACCATATCCTCGGCCAGAAGCTGGCCATCACCTCGCGCAAGCCGCAGACCACCCGGCACAACATGCTGGGCATCAAGACCGAAGGCGCCACCCAGGCCATCTACGTGGACACCCCCGGTCTGCACAAGAACAACGAGAAGGCGCTCAACCGCTACATGAACCGCAGCGCCAGCAGCGCCCTGCGCGACGTGGACGTGGTGGTGTTCGTGGTCGACCGCACCCGCTGGACCGACGAGGACGAGCTGGTGCTGGAAAAGGTGCGGACCGTCAAATGCCCGCTGATCGTGGCCGTCAACAAGGCGGACAAGCTGACCGACAAGGCCGAGCTGCTGCCCCACCTGCAATGGCTGGCCGAACAGTTGCCCAACGCCGAGCTGGTGCCCATCTCCGCCCTGCACTCGCAGAACCTGGACACCCTGGAAAACCTGATCAACAGCCGCCTGCCGGAGAACGAGCACTTCTTCCCGGAGGACCAGATCACCGACCGCTCCAGCCGCTTCCTGGCCGCCGAGCTGGTGCGAGAGAAGATCATGCGCCAGCTGGGCGCCGAGGTGCCCTACCAGATCACCGTGGAGATCGAGGAATTCAAGCGCGAGGGACGCCTCCTGCACATCCACGCGCTGATCCTGGTGGAACGCGAGGGCCAGAAGAAGATCATCATCGGCGACAAGGGCGAGCGCCTGAAGCGCATCGGCCAGGATGCCCGGCGGGACATGGAGACCCTGTTCGACTCCAAGGTGATGCTCCATCTGTGGGTCAAGGTGAAGGGCGGCTGGTCCGACGACGAGCGCGCCCTGCGCTCCCTCGGCTACCTGGACCTCTGACGGCGAGGCGCCTTTTCCGTGGTCCTCGTCGGCGTGGCGCTGCCGGCCTTCGTGCTGCACAGCCGTCCCTACAAGGAAAGCAGCGCGCTGGTCGACCTGTTCACCCCCGAGGGGCGCCTGCGCGGGGTGCTGCGCAACGCGCGCGGCAAGGCCGGCAGCCTGGCACGGCCCTTCCTGCCGGTGGAGATCGAGCTGCGCGGCAAGGGCGAGCTGAAGACGGTTGCCCGCCTGGAGCCCAACGGCATTCCCAACCTGCTGCACGGCGAGGTGCTGTTCAGCGGCCTGTACCTCAACGAGCTGCTGATCCGCCTGCTGCCCGCGCAGGATCCGCATCCCGGCCTGTTCGAACACTATGGCCTGACCCTGCAGGCGCTGGCCGCCGGCCGGCCGTTGCAGCCGCTGCTGCGCACCTTCGAATGGCGCCTGCTCGACGAGCTGGGCTATGGTTTCGCCCTCGACCGGGATGTGCATGACCAGCCGCTGGCGGCCGACGCCCATTACCGCCTGCTGCCGGAAGCCGGCCTGGAGGCGGTGGCGCAGCTGCAGCCCGGCCTGTTCCTGGGCCGCGACCTGCTGGCCCTGGCCGAGGCCGACTGGTCGCAGCCGTCCACCCTGTCCACCGCCAAGCGGCTGATGCGCCAGGCGCTGGCCCCCCACCTGGGCGGCCGGCCCCTGGTCAGCCGCGAGCTGTTCATGAACCTCAAGGAGCCTCCCCGTGCCTGATCCCATCCTGCTCGGCGTCAACATCGACCACGTCGCCACCCTGCGCCAGGCGCGTGGCACCCGCTATCCCGATCCGGTGAAGGCCGCCCTGGATGCCGAGGAAGCCGGCGCCGACGGCATCACCGTGCACCTGCGCGAGGATCGCCGGCACATCCAGGAGCGCGACGTGCTGCTGCTCAAGGACTGCCTGCAGACCCGCATGAACTTCGAGATGGGCGTCACCGAGGCGATGCTGGCCTTCGCCGAGCGGGTGCGTCCCGAGCATGTCTGCCTGGTTCCCGAGACCCGCCAGGAACTGACCACCGAGGGTGGTCTGGACGTGGCCGGCCAGGAGGAGCGCATCCGCGCCGCCGTGCAGCGCCTGAGCGCCATCGGCTGCGAGGTGTCGCTGTTCATCGACGCCGAGGAAAGCCAGATCCGCGCCGCGCGCCGGGTCGGCGCGCCGACCATCGAGCTGCACACCGGCCGCTACGCCGACGCCGCGGACGCCGCCAGCCAGGCCCGGGAGCTGCAGCGCATCCGCGACGGCGTGCGCCTGGGCCGCGCCGAGGAGCTGATCGTCAATGCGGGGCACGGCCTGCACTACCACAACGTCGAGGCCGTCGCCGCCATCGACGGCATCCACGAACTGAACATCGGCCACGCCATCGTCGCCCATGCCCTGTTCGTGGGCTTCAAAGACGCTGTGAGGGAAATGAAGCAGCTGATCCGCGCCGCCCGACGCTGAGCCAGCAACCGCAATGACGCCGCACCGGGCGTAGGGTGGACAAGGTCGTTCTTGCCCGCCGGGCGGGTCGGGCGCCCGTCAGCGAACAGGAAAGCGCTGTCCGCCCTACGGGACTGGTGCGGTCGATGCCGCCCAGCCTTTCCACTCGCCACGCAAAGGCCGAAACAGCCCGCCCTACCCCTCCGCCAGCTCCGGCAGACGCCAGTCGATCGGCGTCATGCAGTGCTGCTCGAGGAACCTGTTGGCGCGGCTGAAATGGCCGTTGCCGATGAAGCCGCGGTGGGCCGACAGCGGCGAGGGATGCGGGGAACGCAGGATCAGGTGCCTGGTGGCGTCGATCAGCGGCTGCTTGCTCTGCGCATGGGCACCCCAGAGCATGAACACCAGGTGCGGGCGGCGCTCGCTCACCACCTGGATGATGCGGTCGGTGAAGGTCTGCCAGCCCGCGCCGGCATGCGAGCCGGCACGGCCCTGCTCCACGGTCAGCGAGGTGTTGAGCAGCAGCACCCCCTGGTCCGCCCAGGACTGCAGGCAGCCGTGGCCGGGAATGGGCAGGTTCAGGTCGCGCTGCAGCTCCTTGAAGATGTTCTGCAGGGACGGCGGCGCCGGAACGCCCGGCTGCACCGAGAAGCACAGGCCGTGGGCCTGACCGGGCCCGTGGTAGGGATCCTGGCCGAGGATGACCACCTTGACCCGGTCCAGGGGCGTGGAATCCAGCGCGTTGAAGATCAGCGACCCCGGCGGAAAGATCGTCTTGCCGGCGGCCTTCTCCCGCAGCAGGAACTCGCGCAGCGCCCGCATGTAAGGCTGCTCGAATTCGTCCTGAAGCGCGGCCTTCCAGCTCGCCTCCAGCCTGATGCGCTGGCTTTCGCTCATGCCTACCCCCTTTGGTTCGCCGGGCAACCTAGAGAAGCCCTGCGGGCAAGTCAAGCTGGCCAGCGGCAATCGGCCTCAGGGACGCACCAGGCCGGCTCGATATGATTTTCCTCACACAACAAAAGGGCTTAGACCATTAGCCGATGCCGCTCGTCGGGGCCTTTGCGTACAAACACTCCTTTCCAACAAGAACCTGAGGATTTGCATGAAACGCCTGACTGCCATGCTGGCGCTGTGGGCAGGTCTCGCCGCCTGTGCCCAGGCCGCCGACCCGATCACCCTCGGCCTGAACTATCCCCGTACCGGCAGTTACAAGGAGGAAGGCCTGTCCCAGATGCGCGGCGCCCTGCTGGCCATCGACGAGATCAATGCCCGCGGCGGGGTGCTGGGGCGTCCGCTGCGCCTCTCCTCGCTGGACTCGGCCTCCCAGGTGGACAAGGCCGAACAGAACGTCGACAAGCTGGCCGCCGAGGGCGCGGCCATGCT
>DATGNS010000110.1:0-5469 GCA_035306625.1 Pseudomonas sp.
GCCGTCGCTGTCCGGCTGGATGCGGATCACCTGGCGCGCCAGGTAATAGCGGCCCTTGGTCAGCCAGGCGATCAAGGGGGCGGTCAGCAGTGCGGTACCCAGCGCGATGAAGTGCGCCAGGGCCCGTGGCACCTCGCCGAAGGCGCCGGTGAAGCAGAGCATGCCGATCAGGGTGGCCAGCAGCATGGCGCCGACACCGACCGGGTTGATGTCGTGCAGATGCGCGCGCTTGAACTCGATATGCGGCGGCGACAGCCCCAGCGGCTTGTTGATCACCAGATCAGCCACCAGCGCGCCGGCCCAGGCGGTGGCGATGATGCCGTAGTAGCCGAGGGTCTCCTCCAGCGCCCGGTAGACGCCCAGCTCCATCACCAGCAGGGCGATGCTGACGTTGAACACCAGCCACACCACCCGGCCGGGATGGCTGTGGGTCAGCCGTGAGAAAAAGTTGGACCAGGCGATCGAGCCAGCATAGGCATTGGTGACGTTGATCTTGACCTGGCAGAGGATGACGAAGATGCCGGCCAGCGCCAGCGCCACCTGGGGTGAACTGGTCAGGTGGCTGAAGGCGACCATGTACATGCGCGTGGGGTCGGCGGCCTCCTCCAGCGGGATGGCGTGATTGAGCGCCAGCACCGCGAGGAACGAGCCGGCCAGCAGCTTGATCACGCCAAGCAGCACCCAGCCGGGACCACCCGCCATTACTGCCGCCCACCAGCGCAGGCGCCGGCCCGCCTTGGGTTCGGGAACGAAGCGCAGGAAGTCGACCTGCTCGCCGATCTGCGCCATCAGCGCGAACATCACCGCCGCCGCCGCGCCGAACATCAGCAGGCTGACGCCGTTGTCCGGCCCACTGCCGGGCTCGGTACCGGCGAAGCTGGTCCAATCCTCCACCGCACTGACGTTGAGGTAGATGATGAACACGAATGGCAGCAGTTGCAGTATCAGCCAGAACGGCTGGGTCCATAGCTGGAAGCGGCTGATCAGGGTGATGCCATGGGTCACCAGCGGGATGATCACCACCGCGCAGAGAATATAGCCGGCAGCCAGCGGTACACCGAACAGCAGCTCGATGGCCATGGCCATGATCACCGCTTCCAGGGCGAAGAAGATGAAGGTAAAGCTGGCGTAGATCACCGAGGTGATGGTCGAACCGATATAGCCGAAGCCAGCGCCGCGGGTCAGCAGATCGCTGTCGACACCATAGCGGGCGGCGTAGTAGCTGATCGGGATGGCGGTGAGAAAGATCACCGTACACACCGCCAGGATCGCCGCCACCGCGTTGTTGAAACCGTAGTGCAACGTAATGGCGCCGCCGATGGCCTCCAGCGCGAGGAACGAAATCGCCCCCAGGGCGGTACCCGCCACCTTCGCCGCCGACCAGCGCCGGGCGCTTTTGGCGGTGAAGCGCAGGGCGTAATCCTCCAGCGTCTCGTTGGCCACCCATTGGTTGTAACTGCGCCGCACACGGAAGATGTGTTGTCTGGCGGTCATGCTGCTCCCCTTGATGCCAGATCGGGTGACACTGGCGTACTGGCCTGCACCGTCGTGATGCATGCTCGATCTGGACAAGCCTGGAATCCGCCCTCCCCGGCCGGATCCGCAGCTGCTTCCAATACCTATGCCAGATATATGCCAGTGCGCTGCCCTTACCCCTGTTTGCCGGTTTCAGCCATGCGTCAAATGACGTAGGCGGCTGGGGTATTTGTCGAATGGGCAGCTTGGCGAGGGCTGCGCAGAATGCGAGACGTGGGCGCTGTGGCTGTCACCGGCCCTGCCACCGGTGACAGCAATTCAGAAGGATCAACCGATAACGAGGAAGCATCTATGGATCATTCCAATGACTCCAAGCCGTTCAAGCAGACACGCCGCAAGTTTCTCTCCACCACGGTCACGGCGATCACCGCCGCAGTGATGATGGCGAGCATGCCGATGACCATACAGGCTGCGGCACCCGCCACCGCCGAGGTCAATACCACTGGCCTGGCGGTCACCGATAACACCGTGAAGGTCGGCATCCTGCACTCGATCACCGGCACCATGGCGATCAGTGAGGAAGGCTCGGTACAGGCGGAGATTCTCGCCATCGAACAGATCAACGCCATGGGTGGTGTGCTCGGGCGCAAGATCGAATATATACAGGAAGACGGCGCCAGTGACTGGCCGACCTTCGCCGACCGTTCCAACAAGCTGCTGCGCCAGGACAAGGTGGCCGCGGTGTTCGGCTGCTGGACCTCGGCCTCGCGCAAGGCGGTGCTGCCGATCTTCGAACGCTACAACGGCATGCTCTACTATCCGACCTTCTATGAGGGTCTGGAGCAATCGCCGAACGTCATCTACACCGGCCAGGAAGCGACCCAGCAGGTACTTGCCGGGTTGGACTGGGTAGCCGAAGAAAAGGATGCCAAGACCTTCTATCTGATCGGCTCGGACTACATCTGGCCACGCACTTCGAACAAGATCGCCCGCACCCACATCGAGCAGCACCTGGGTGGCCAGGTGGTCGGGGAGGATTACTTCCCGCTCGGCCATACCAGCTTCAACTCCGTCATCAACCGCATCCGCCTGCGCAAGCCGGACGTGATCTTCGCCTCGGTGGTCGGTGGCTCCAACGTGGCCTTCTACCGTCAGCTCAAGGCCGCGGGTCTGGACATGACCAAGGAAGACTTCGCCCTGCTGACCATCTCGGTCACCGAGGATGAAATCCTCGGTATCGGTGGCGAGAACATTGAAGGTGCCTATGCCTCGATGAAGTACTTCCAGAGCCTGCCGAATGAAAACAACGAAGCCTTCGTCAAGGCCTTCAAGGAGCGCTGGGGTGCCGATGCGGTCATCGGCGACGTGACCCAGGCTGCCTACCTCGGCCCCTGGTTGTGGAAAGCCGCGGTCGAAGCCGCCGGCTCCTTCGATGTCGACAAGGTACGTGCCGCCTCGCCAGAGATCGAGCTGACCAGCGCGCCTGAAGGCTACGTGCGCATCCATGAAAACCACCACCTGTGGTCCACCGGCCGCATTGGCCAGGCCCAGCGTGACGGCCAGTTCAAGGTTGTCCACGAGACCGAAGAGCTGATGCAGCCCGATCCGTTCCCCGCCGGTTACCAGTAACCCTGCCCCGGCCCGCACCCTCTAGGGTGCGGGTCTGGCACCAGCGGTGCCGCCATCCCTGTTCATATCGCCGGAGGAAGGACCATGTTCTCTGATTTCTCTGCCGCCGAGCTGTCCGCGATCCTTGCCATGCAGGGGTTTGCCGGGCTGATTCTGTTTGCGGTCTTTGTTCTCATGGCCCTGGGCCTGGCCATCATCTTCGGCCAGATGGGGGTCATCAATATGGCGCACGGGGAGTTCATGATTCTCGGCGCCTACGTCACCTATATGACCTCCAACCTGTTTGCCAGCCACTTTCCCAACCTGTTCGACGCGTATTTCCTGTTCGCCATCGTCTTCGCCTTCTTCGCCGCAGCACTGCTCGGAGCCCTGGTGGAATGGGGCATGATCCGCTTCCTCTATCACCGCCCGCTGGACACCCTGCTGGCAACCTGGGGCCTGAGCCTGATCATGCAGCAGGCCTATCGCTCGATCTTCGGCGCCCGTGAAGTCGGCGTGGTGATACCCGACTGGCTGATGGGCTCCTACCAGCTCACCGAGATGATCGAGGTGCCGATCAACGGCCTGTTCGTCATGGCCCTGGCAGTGTTCGCCACGCTGTTCGTTGCTGCCCTGATGTACCGCTCGCGCTGGGGCAAGCAAGTGCGCGCGGTGGTGCAGAACCGTCCCATGGCCGGTGCCGTGGGTATCAATACCGCGCGGGTAGACCGTCTGACCTTCGCCCTCGGTTGCGGCATCGCCGGGGTCGCCGGCAGCGCCTTCACCATGATCGGCTCCACCGGCCCCAGTTCCGGCCAGCTGTACATCGTCGATACCTTCCTGGTGGTGGTATTCGGCGGCGCCGGCAGCCTGCTCGGCACCGTGGCCTCGGCCTTCAGCATTTCCCAGTCGCAGTCGATCCTCGAGTTCTTCATGGGCGGCTCGATGGCCAAGGTTCTCACCCTGCTGGTGGTGGTGATCATCCTGATGTTCAGGCCGCAGGGTCTGTTCAGTCTGAAAGTACGGCGCTAGGAGGAGTACCCACATGCCATTCTCATCATTCAAGGACTACATGCCGCGCCAGGACCTGCTCGCCTTCATGGTACTGGCGCTGCTGCTGGTGGTGATACTGCCGCTGACGCTCGATGTGATGCGTCTGAACCAGACCGGCAAGTTCCTCAGCTTCGCCTTCGTCGCCGTCGGCCTGGTGCTGTGCTGGGGTTACGGCGGGATTCTCAGTCTCGGCCAGGGGGTGTTCTACGGTCTGGGCGGCTACGCCCTGGCCATGTACCTCAAGCTGGAGGCCTCGACCCCGGAGAACACCCGCATCCAGACCACACCGGGTATTCCCGACTTCATGGACTGGAACCGCATCACCGAGTTGCCGTGGTTCTGGGAGCCCTTCTACAGCCTGACTTTCAGTATTCTGGCGGTAGTCGTGGTGCCGATGATCGTCGCCTACCTGATCGGCCTGGCGATGTTCAAGCGCCGGGTCGGCGGGGTCTACTTCGCCATCATCACCCAGTCGATCGCCGCCATCCTGACCATCCTGATCATCGGCCAGCAGGGCCTGACCGGTGGGGTCAACGGCATCACCGACCTGCGCACCCTCAATGGCTGGAACATCCACACCGACTCGGCCAGCTACGTGCTGTACTTCGTCTGCGTGGCGCTGCTGTTCGCCTGCCTGCTGATCGCCCAGTACATTCGCCGCTGCAAGACCGGGCGCATCCTGGTGGCCATGCGCGGGCAGGAGGACCGGGTGCGGTTTTCCGGCTACGACATCGCCAACTTCAAGATCTTCGTGTTCTGCATTGGCGCCGCCTTCGCCGGCATCGGTGGGGCCATGTTCACCCTGCAGGAAGGCTTCATGTCGCCGAGCTTCGTCGGCGTGGTGCCGTCGATCGAGATGGTCATCTTCTGCGCCGTCGGCGGCCGGCTGTCGATCATCGGCGCGGTCTACGGCGTACTGCTGGTCAGCGTGGCGAAGACCGTGTTCGGTGAGAACTTCCCCGAGCTGTGGCTGTTCGCCATGGGCCTGATCTTCATCGGTGTGGTACTCGGCCTGCCCAACGGTATCGCCGGCCTGTATGCCATTTACGTAGGCCCGCACGTCGATCGGTTGCTGGACCGGATCTTCGGCAAGCAGACCCCGTCGGACCAGGCGCAGCCCATTCAGCCGCCCCTTGAACCCAACAGCCAGGGAGCCACCCCATGAGCGGATCCAATACCGATTTCATCCTCGCCGTGGAAGGCCTGACGGTGTCCTTCGATGGCTTCAAGGCGGTCAACGACCTGAGCTTCTACGTCGACCAGAACGAAATCCGCGTGATCATCGGCCCCAACGGCGCCGGCAAGACCACGGTGCTCGACCTGATCTGCGGC
>DATGNS010000111.1:0-4590 GCA_035306625.1 Pseudomonas sp.
CTGGAGCGCCCATAGGCGTCATCGAAACGGACAATATCGTCCTCGCCAAGGTAGTCGCCGGTCTGCACTTCTATCAGGCGCAGGGGGATGAGGCCAGGGTTCTCGAGTCTGTGTACCGTGCCCTGGGGAATATAGGTGGACTCATCCTCGCCAAGCAGAAAGCTTTTCAGGTTGGCGACCTCGCCATAGCCTTCGCCCAGCGTGACCTTGGCCGTACCGGCCACCACGACCCAGTGCTCGGAGCGATGATGGTGCATCTGAAGGGAGAGCTGCGCGCCCGGCTTGACCACGATCTGCTTGACCTGAAAACCCGTATCACTGGCCACACTGCGGTAGTGCCCCCAGGGGCGGTAGACACAGCGATGCATCTGAGGCTCGGAGCGCTTGCCCGCCTTGAGGATGTCGACCACCTCACGAGTCTTCTGCGCATGACTCTGGTGCGCCACCAGCACCGCATCGTCGGTTTCGACGATGACCAGATCCTGCACGCCCAGCGCCGCCACCAGCCGTGACTCGCTGCGCACCAGACAGTTGCTCGTATCGGCAAGGACCACGTCGCCGTGGGTGGCGTTGCCGTCGGCCTCGGCGTCGGCGTGTAGCGCATGGACAGCATCCCAGGATCCGATATCGCTCCACCCCGGGCTCATGGGCACCACGGCGGCACTCTGAGTGCGCTCCATCACCGCGTAGTCGATGGAGATATCGGGACAGCTGGCAAAGCGCTCGGCATCGATACGCATGAAGTCAAGATCAACGGCGCGCCCTTCGAACGCGGCCTCGCAGGCGAACAGCACATCAGGCGCATGCCGGGAGAGTTCTTCCAGGTAGTGCCGAGCGCGCATTAGGAAAATCCCGCTGTTCCAGAGATACTCACCGCTGGCCAGATACTGCGCGGCAAGACCGGCATCGGGCTTCTCGACAAAGGCGGAGACGCGATGCCCCGAGCCTAGCGGCGCCCCGCAGCGGATATAGCCATAGCCCGTATGGGCATGGGTCGGCTCGATCCCGAAGGTAACCAGCTGCCCGGCGTCGATCAGCGCCAGCCCCTGGTTCACGGCTGATGCAAAGGCACTGCCATCGCGAATGACATGATCCGCCGGCATGGCAAGCAGCACCGGGTCTTCATGCTGCCCAAGCGCCGCCATTGCGGCCAGGGCCAGAGCCGGCGCCGTGTTGCGCCCGATCGGCTCCAGCAGAATACCGGTGGGGGAGACACCAATCGAGAGCAGCTGATCTGCCACCAGGAAACGGTGCTGATCATTACAGATGACCAGCGGTGGCGCACAGCCAGGCAGGTGCGCAAGGCGCTGAACCGTCTCCTGCAGCAGGCTCTCTTCCGACGAGCTAAGGCGCTGAAATTGCTTGGGAAACTGCTCGCGAGAAACGGGCCATAGGCGGGAGCCCGAGCCACCTGAAAGGATGATGGGCAAGAGCATGATGTCCTCCATGGAAAAGATGTCTCTGGCGTTCCCCGCGCCTGAGCGATGGCTTGTAGATCCGGGCTGAGAGAATAACACTTCCTGACACTCTGAGCAGCCGCAGCATAGCCGCCCTAAGGCTGACGGTTGATAAAGCCCCGGGGCACCGTCATGGCAAGTATCTTGAGGTCAAAGCCCAGCGACCAGTTGTCGATGTAGTAGAGGTCGTATTCCACGCGCTTGCGCATCAGCGCCACGTCTTCCGTGATGCCGCGCAGGCCGTTGACCTGGGCCCAGCCGGTCATGCCGGGCTTGACGCGATGGCGCTGCATATAGGCTTCGATCTCATCCTTGTAGTACTCGTTGTGATCCATGGCGTGGGGGCGGGGCCCCACCAGCGACATGCGCCCCTGCAGCACATTATAGAGCTGCGGCAGCTCGTCGAGGCTGGTGCGGCGCAGAAAGGCGCCCAGCGGCGTCACCCGAGGGTCGCCGGGCCTGGCCTGAGGGGCCCCCTCGGCGCGATGCACCGCCATGGTTCGAAACTTGTAGATACGAAAGCGCTTGCCATCCAGCCCGTGGCGATGCTGCTTGAAGAGCACCGGCGAGCCCATCCGCCAGCGCACCAGCAGGGCGACCAGCAGCATCACAGGTAGAAAGATGAGAAAGAGCACCAGCCCCAGCAGGCGGTCCTCGAGCATCTTGATCAGCCGCCGCGGCCCGTCCAGCGGTGAGCGATTGAGGTCAAGGGAGAACATGTCAGCCACCTGGGTGACGCGGTGGTTGAGCAGCCGTACATCCGAAAGGTCAGGGAAATAGCGCACGTCCACCGGCACCATGGTCAGCGCCGAGGCCAGCTGCTTGACTCTTTCACCGCTGGCCAGAGGGTAGGTCAACCACACCTCGTCGAAGTCGCGCTGAAAGACACTTTCCTGGGCCAGCGCCTCTACCCTGGCCAGCAGTTCACCCTCCTGCCCGGCGCCCTCCTCACGGGCGTCGACCAGGGACTGGCCCAGCCGATAGCCGAGAAAAGGCATGTCGACCAGGCGGCGCTGAATACGCTGAATGTTGCCTGGTGCGCCAATCAGCAGCACCCGCTTATGGTTGCGCCCACGGGCCCGCAGGGCACGCAGCGCCACGTAGAGACACCCTCGAACCAGCAGGCCTGCCCCCAGCACGCCGCCGGCGGCGGAGGCCATCCAGAGGCGCGAAAAGATCGTGGCGCTCTGGGTCACCACCAGAAACAGGCTCAGCAGGCCTATGGTCAGCGCCCAGCCGGCCGCGTAGACACCCAGCATGGTGAACAGGCTGCGACCCCGCCAGGGCTGGTAGAGGCCCAGCAGCTCACCACATGCCGGCAGCAGCAAGCTGCCGAACAGGATCAGCAGGGGATACTCGATGCCCGAGACCTGCTCGATGCCGGGCATCAGCGCCAGCAGGGCGAAGGCGCAGGCCGCCGCAATGGCAGCATCGAAGCTGCGCATGCCGCGGCGCAGCCAGTCACTGCTGGTACTTTTCGGGCGCATCCCTGACCCCTATATCAGTTCGCGGGGCGAGTGATGCGATCCAGCAGGTCCATGGTCGCCTCCAGGTCGTCATCCCCCAGAGCACCCACGGCCGCCTGCAGCGCCAGGCGGTCGAGCAGGTAGCGGCCCAGGGTCTCGACGTACTGGATACGCTGGTCGTACAGGCTGGCGCGCGCGTCCAGCACGTCAACCAGGTCGCGAAGCCCCAACTGTTCGCCACGCTCGGCGGCGGACAGGAACAGCTGGCTGGACTCGATGGCCTGCTGCAGCGCCTCCAGGCGACGCACGCTGCCGTTCAGGCCGCGCAGGCGCCGGCGCACCTCCTGGGCCGCCAGGTTGCGCTGATGCTCGACCCCCTCCTGCGACGCCCGGGTGCGCAGCTCCCCCTGGCGCACGCTGGCCGCCGTATAGCCCCCTCGATAGAGCGGCATGGAGACCTCGACACTGGCGGTGTAATCCTCGCTGGTACGCAGCTGGTCGTCGCTGTCGCGGTCGGAATAGCTGAGGTTGAGGTTCACCTCGGGGTAGAAGCCTCCGCGGCGCACGCGGGTGTCGCTGGCGGCCACCTGACGCTCTGCTTCGGCGTGAAGCACATGCAGGTTGCGCCCTATGCGCTCGAGCCAAGCCGACTCATCTCCCCAGTCGCGCTGCAGCGCTGCCTCAGAGAGATCGCCAAGCGCGAAGCCAAGAAATTCAGGGAACTCACCGGTCAGGCGCTCCAGCTCGCTCAGGGCGTCGTCCAGCTGGTTTTCGGCCTGCACCGCATCGGCCATGGCCTGATCGAAGCGGGACTGCGCCTCGAGCAGGTTGATGCGGTCGCCCACGCCCAGGTCATAGGCGCGACGCGCCTGACGCACCTGTAGCTCCAGGGCCTGCTGCTGAGCCTCCAGCAGCCCAAGGGTGCGGGACGCAAGATAGGCGTTGACATAGGCCTCGCTGACCTGCAGCGACAGGTCCTGCTCCAGCAGCGCGAGCTCCAGCTCGGACTGGCCGACCTGGGCCGTGGCCCGCTCCATGCCGCGCCAGCGCTCCAGGCTGAAGAGCGGCTGCTGGACGCTGAGACGCCAGAAGGTTTCGTCGAACTCGCCGGGACGCTGGGCAGGCTGGTCCAGCCCGAAGCCCTCTGGATCCGTCTGCACGTTGGTGGAGTCCTGCCAGAGGTAGCCGCCGCTGGCGGTCACCTGGGGCAGCAGCTGGGAGCGCGCCATGGGGCGCTCCTCTCGCGTGGCCTCGAGCTCGAAGCGCTGACGCGAGAGCTGAGCGTCATGCTCGAAGGCGCGTCGCACCAGGCCGGACAGCGAGGGCAGACCGGCGGGAGCAGCGGCGCCGTTAGCTTCGGGCGCCACTTCCTCCAGGGCTTCCAGCGCTTCCAGCGCCTGAGGCTCGGCCGGTACTTCTTCGGCAAACACCGGGGGCGACCCGGCGCTGCCCAGGGCAAGCGCCAGCGCGCCTGCCGCCCACCAGGCCGGCCGCTGCCGCCGGCGGTAAAGAGCGAGACCTTTGCGGGGCACGTCCATCAATCCTCCCTGATCGCACGCGAAAGCATGTCGGTGATCGGCTTCGCAATATAGCTGGCAAAGGTGCGCTCGCCGGTGCGGATCATCACCTCGGCCGGCATACCGGAGAGCAGCTGCATCTGCTCGGTC
>DATGNS010000112.1:0-10028 GCA_035306625.1 Pseudomonas sp.
AAGCGCCGGCGCGCCTCCACCATGGCCTGGTTGTCGCCCGGGTCACGGCTCTTCTTGTGCTGCACCGGCAAGAGGTTCAGGTAGCCCTGGCGGGCGCGGTCGAAGCGGTGGC
Organism: Pseudomonas sp.; assembly: GCA_035306625.1. Taxonomy (GTDB): domain Bacteria; phylum Pseudomonadota; class Gammaproteobacteria; order Pseudomonadales; family Pseudomonadaceae; genus Serpens. The sequence continues at coordinate 113 of DATGNS010000112.1, forward strand.
CGGTGGCGCAGGCGACGCCATTCTCCACGGCGTCGAGAGGGTTCCGGCACAGCGGGCAGATCAGCATGCTCAGGCCGCCAGCAGCTTGACGAGGGTCTGGTAGTAGACCTCGGTGAGCAGGTCCAGATCGCTGGCGCGTACACGCTCGTCCACCTGGTGGATGGTGGCGTTGACCGGGCCCAGCTCCACCACCTGGGTGCCCAGGGTGGCGATGAAGCGGCCATCGGAGGTGCCGCCGCTGGTGGAGGGGGTGGTTTCCAGCCCCGTGACCTGGCGGATGCTGGCCGCCACGGCGTCCAGCAGTTCGCCCGGCTGGGTCAGGAAGGGCAGGCCGGACAAAGACCAGTCGATGCTCCAGTCCAGGCCGTGCCTGTCGAGAATGGCGGCCACGCGCTGCTTGAGGCCTTCCTCGGTGGATTCGGTGCTGAAGCGGAAGTTGAACACCACCTCCAGCTCGCCGGGGATCACGTTGGTGGCGCCGGTGCCGCCGTGAATGTTGGAGATCTGGAAGCTGGTCGGCGGGAAGTAGGCGTTGCCGTTGTCCCAGTGTTCGGCGGCCAGTTCGGCCAGCGCCGGGGCGGCCAGGTGGATCGGGTTCTTCGCCAGGTGCGGGTAGGCCACGTGGCCCTGCTTGCCGCGCACGGTCAGCACGCCGCCCAGGGAGCCGCGCCGGCCGTTCTTCACCACGTCGCCCAGGCGCTCGGTGCTGGAAGGCTCGCCGACGATGCACCAGTCCAGGCGCTCGTTGCGCTGGCGCAGGCGCTCCACCACGGCCTTGGTGCCGTGCTCGGCCGGGCCTTCCTCGTCGCTGGTGATCAGGAAGGCGATGGCGCCCTGGTGGTTCGGGTAGTCGGCCACGAAGCGTTCCACGGCGATGATCATCGAGGCCAGGCTGCCCTTCATGTCCGCCGCGCCACGGCCGCGCAGCATGCCGTCGGCGTCGATCTGCGCCTCGAAGGGCGAGGTCTGCCACCTGGTCTCGGGGCCGGTGGGCACCACGTCGGTGTGACCGGCGAAGCACAGCACCGGGCCTGCGCCGCCACGCCGCGCCCAGAAGTTGTCCACCTCCTTGATGCGCATCGGTTCCACGCTGAAGCCGCAGGCCTGCAGGCGACGCATCATCAGTTCCTGGCAGCCTTCGTCCAGCGGGGTGACCGAAGGACGGCGGATCAGCTCGCAGGCCAGTTCCAGGGTGGGGGACAGGGTGCTCATAGGGGCTCCACGGCGGGTGGCGAAAGTCGGGCGCGTATCTTAAAGGAAACCCGCCGGCGCCGCGCGCATCATCCCTCGGTGGCCAGGGCCTCGCTCTGCGTCCTGGCCGGCATGGAGGAGAGCAGGGCCATGGCGAGCGCCGCCAGGTAGGGCAGCGACTGCACCAGCAGCACCAGCACCCAGAAGTACAGGTCCCAGCCGGGGTTGTCCTCGCCGATCAGCAGGCCCGCCGCCGCGCACCAGAGCAGCAGCATGATGAACAGCTCCTCGCGCGCCTCGGCCAGCGCCTTGAGCAGCCCGGAACGGCTGGCCAGCTTGGGGGTGCGGAAGAAGGGGATGCTGCGGGTGACGAAGCCGAACAGCACGGCCTTGGCGATTGTGTAGGAGAGCGCCAGCCCGGCGATGGCCGCGTACAGGGCGTCGGTCAGGCTGACGCCCACGGCCCTGCGGTAGACGTAGAGCATCTTGCCCACCTTGAACACGAACAGCGCCAGCGGCGGCAGGGCGAAGATCAGCAGCGGTGGGTCGACCCGCTGCGGCACGATGATCATCGCCGCCGACCAGAGCAGCGCGCCCAGGGTGAAGAAGATGTTCAGGCCGTCGGCGATCCAGGGCAGCCAGCCGGCGAGGAAGTGGTAGCGCTGTCCGGGGGTGAGCTGGCAGTCCCGGCCCAGCAGCAGGCAGCGGGCGTGGCGCTTCATGATCTGGATGGCGCCGTAGGCCCAGCGGAAGCGCTGCTTCTTGAAGTCGCTGAAGGTGTCCGGCATCAGCCCCTTGCCGTAGCTGTGTTCGGAATAGCCGGCCGAGAGCCCTCGCTCGAAGATGCGCAGGCCCAGCTCGGCGTCCTCGGTGATGCACCAGTCGGCCCAGCGCAGCTCGTCCAGCACCCGGCGGCGGGTCATGGTCATGGTGCCGTGCTGGATGATGGCGTCGCGTTCGTTGCGGGTAATCATGCCGATGTGGAAGAAGCCCTTGTACTCGGCGTAGCACAGGCGCTTGAAGGCGCTTTCACCGGCGTCGCGGTAATCCTGTGGCGACTGCACCACGGCGATCTTCGGATCGGCGAAGTGCGGCACCATGTGCCTGAGCCAGTCGGGCGAGACGCAGTAGTCCGCGTCGATCACCGCGATCACCTCGGCATCCGGCGCGGTGTGCGGCAGTACCCAGTTCAGCGCGCCACCCTTGAAGCCTTCCAGCGGGGCGACATGGAAGAAGCGAAAGCGCGGCCCGAGCCGTTCGCAGTGGTCGCGCACCGGCTCCCACACGGCCGGGTCCCTGGTGTTGTTGTCGATCACCAGCACCTCGTAGTCCGGGTAATCCAGGCGGGCCAGGGCGTCCAGGGTGCGCGTGAGCATCTCCGGCGGCTCGTTGTAGCAGGGCACGTGCACCGACACCTTGGGTCGGTAGGCGTCGTCCTGGGTGACCGGCGGAAAGGGCCGGCGCCGGCGGCGCAGCCAGACGCTCTCGGCCAGCTCGTGGGCCTCGGTGAGCAACACGATGAACACGCCCAGGGCGCCCACGCCGAGCAGGGCGCCGACCGTGAGGGTGAACCAGCTGCTGTACTGCAGGCTGTAGTCGTAGGCCATCCACACCAGCAGCGAGCCGAAGGCGAAGGCCACCAGGGCCAGGAAGGCGCGGCCGTTGGTGCGCAGGTTGCTGCTGTCGATGAGCAGCAGGGCCAGGGCCAGCACCGCCAGCACCGCCGAGCCGATGGCCAGCAGGCGCCACTGGGGGATGGCGATCACCGGGCCGCTGAAGGCGAACTTGGGCTGGCGCTCCAGGTTCCACACGCCCCAGTAGGCGCCCACCGAGCCCTCGTCATCCATCTTCCAGGGCTGATCGAAGGCCTCGATGATGAAGTAGTTGTAGCCGCGCAGGTTCAGGGCATTGACCAGGGTGCGCAGGTAGAGGGCCTGGTCGGCCGGGCTGGCCTCGGCGGGCCCACGCGCCCGGCCGTTGCTGGGCCAGCCCACCTCGGAGAGCAGCAGGGGCTTGCCGGGGAACTGCTTGCGCAAGTCCTGGACCCGTTCCAGCACGAAGGCGGTGGCGTGCTCGCGGGGCACGAATTCCCAGTAGGGCAGGATGTGCGCGGCGATCAGGTCCACTTCCCGGGCCAGTTCCGGATGCTCCTGCCAGATGTGCCACTGCTCCGAGGTGGACACCGGCACCTTGACCGCCTCGCGCACGCGGCGGATGTATTCGATCAGCGCCTCGGGCTCGATCTCGCCCCGGTACAGGGCCTCGTTGCCGACCAGTACCCGCACGATGCTGCGCGACTGGTTGGCCAGTTCGATGGCGCGGGCCACTTCCCTTTCGTTGCGCTCGATGTCCGTGCTGATCCACACCCCGAGGGTGACGCGCAGGCCGAATTCCTCGGCCAGCCGGGGAATGTCCGCCTGGCTGCCTTCCACCGAATAGGTGCGGATGTTGTTGGTCTGCCGGCTGACCAGCTCCAGGTCGCCGCGGATGTCCTCCTCGCTGGGGTAGCGGTTGTCGCGCGGATCCTGGCCGGGTCGGAATGGCGAGAACGAATAGCCGCCCACCTGCTCGGGCCAGTCCGGTGCCGGCATGGGGCGGTTGACCAGCGCCCAGGCGCCGATGGACAGCGCGGCGATGGCGAACACGATCACCAGGGTCAGCAGCGGGCGGGCGGGAACGGTCATGCAGGCCTCCTTGGCCTTTCTTGCGGATGAGTATTGGGCCGTGGGGGCACGGCGGAAGTTCGTGACCTTGAGAATCGCAGGAGCGGCTTCAGCCGCGATAACGGAGGTGGGTGCATGATCGCGGCTGAGGCCGCTTCCACAAGGGGACCCGCGCCTGCAGGCCACCCTTCAATCCTGTGTCGAAGGCACGGATAATGCGCACCCCGCTCATGAGGTACGGCAATGACTATCGACGATCAGCGTTTTGGCGGCATCGCCCGTCTGTACGGCCGCGAAGGCCTGGAGCGCCTGCAGGCGGCCCATGTGGCGGTGGTGGGCATCGGCGGGGTCGGCTCCTGGGCGGCCGAGGCGCTGGCGCGCAGCGGGGTGGGCGAGATCTCGCTGTTCGACCTGGATGATGTGTGCATCACCAACACCAACCGTCAGCTGCACGCCCTGGATGGCAACGTGGGCAGGCCCAAGGTGGAGGTGATGGCCGAGCGCATCCGCGCCATCAACCCGGCCTGCCGGGTACATGCCGTGGCCGACTTCGTCACCCGCGACACCATGGCCGAGTACATCACCCCGCAGCTCGATTTCGTCATCGACTGCATCGACAGCGTGCAGGCCAAGGCGGCGCTGATCGCCTGGTGCAAGCGGCGCAAGATCGGCATCGTCACCACTGGCGGCGCGGGCGGGCAGATCGACCCGACGCAGATCCAGATTGCCGACCTGAACAAGACCTTCAACGACCCGCTGGCGGCCAAGGTGCGCTCGTTGCTGCGCCGCGACTACGGCTTTTCGCGCACCCCGGGGCGCCATTACAGCGTGCCCTGCGTGTTTTCCACCGAGCAGTTGCGCTATCCCAAGCCGGATGGCGGGGTGTGCCAGAGCAAGAGCTTCGTGGGCGAGGGTGTGAAGCTGGACTGCGCCGGCGGCTTCGGCGCGGTGATGATGGTGACCGCCAGCTTCGGCATGGCCGCCGCCGCCAAGGCGGTCGAGAAACTGGTGGCCGGCGCGCGCCGGCCGGGGGAGCGTGGTGGGGCGGTAGACGCCTGATCCGGCCGCCGCGGCAGTGTGTGCCGATGCTGCGGCCGGTGGCCAACGCGTTGCGTTGACCACCCTACGGATAGGTGCGGCCGTCGGCAAGGGTGCCCGAGCGTAGGGCGGTCGGCGTATTTCCGGCCGCCGATGCGGCTTGCACCGATGCCGCGGTCGGTGGCCAACGCGTTGCGTTGACACCCTACGGATGTGCGCGGCTTTCGGTAAGGGCGCACGAGTGTAGGGCGGTCGGCGTATTTCCGGCCGCCGATGCGGTGTGCACATGCTGCGGCCGGTGGTACGCGTAGTGTTGACTTACGGAGCGGTGAGTTCCCGCATGCGCTGCAATACGGCATTCATGCCGTTGCTGCGCGAGGGGGAGAGCTGGCGCGCCAGACCCAGCTGACCGAACCAGTCCGCCACGTCCACCTGCGCCAAGTCCTCGCCCGACAGCCCCTGGACCCGGGCCAGCAGCACGGCCAGCAGGCCGCGCAGCAGGCGGGCGTCGCTGGCGGCGCGGAAGTGCCAGTGGCCGTCGCGCTGCTCGGCGATCAGCCAGACGCTACTTTCGCACCCCTGCACCTGATTGGCGGGAATGCGCTCCGCCTCGTCGAGCGGTTCCAGACGCTCGCCCCATTGCATCAGCAGGCGCGCCCGCTGTTCCCAGCCGGGACAGGCGGTAAAGGCTTGCAGAGCCTCATGGGCATGGGCCGGCAGGCTCATCGCAGAATCTCCAGGGCCTGGTCCAGGGCGCTGAAGAAGCGGGCCAGGTCATCGCCGTTGTTGTACAGCCCCAGCGACACGCGGATGGCCCCCGGCACGCCGAGGCGCTGCATCAGCGGCATGGCGCAGTGGTTGCCGCCGCGCACGGCGATGCCCTGTTCGCCGAGCAACTGGGCCAGGTCGGCATGGTGCACATCGTCCACCACGAAGCTGGCGAGCGCCGTCTGGGGCTCGCCCAGCAGGCGGATGCCCTCGCGTACCGACAGGCCGGCCACCAGATGCTCCAGCAGGGCCTGTTCGTGCCTGCGCACGGCCTGGGCATCCAGGCTCGCCAGGTAGTCCAGGCTGGCGCGCAGGCCGATCACGCCGGAGATGGGCGGGGTGCCGGCTTCCAGGCCCATGGGCGCGGCATGGAAGTCGGCGCTGTGGAAGTCCGCGCGGCGCACCATCTCGCCGCCGAACTGCCAGGGCTTGAGCAGGTCCAGGCAGCCGTCGCGACCGTAGAGCACACCGACGCCGTCCGGCCCGTAGAGCTTGTGGGCGGAAAAGGCGTAGAAGTCGCAGCCCAGCGCCTGCAGGTCATGGCGGCCGTGCACGCTGGCCTGGGCGCCGTCGACCACCGTCAGCGCTCCCTGGGCCCGGGCCAGGCGCACCAGCGCCTCCACCGGCTGCCAGCGGCCCAGCACGTTGGACAGCTGGCTGACCGCCAGGATGCGGGTACGTGGTCCGATCAGGCGGGTCGCGGCTTCCAGTTCGATTTCACCGCGGCTGTCCAGGGGCAGGACCACCAGTTGCGCCTCGCTGCGCAGGGCCAGTTGCTGCCAGGGCAGCAGGTTGGCGTGATGCTCCAGGGCGCTGACGATGATCTCGTCGCCGGGCTGCAGGCGATGCTCCAGGCCATAAGCCAGGAGATTGAGGGCCTCGGTGGTGCCGCGGGTGAAGACGATCTGGGCGGGGCTGGCGGCGTTCAGCCAGCGCGCCACCTGCTGGCGGGCCTCCTCGTACAGGCGGGTGACCCGCTCGGCCGGCGGATGCTGGGCGCGATGCACGTTGGCCACGCCACTGGTGTAGTAGCCGGTCAGGGCGTCAATCAGCGCCTGGGGCTTCTGGGCGGTGGCGGCGCTGTCCAGGTAGGTCTGGCCCTGGGCCTCGAACAGCGACAGGGCCGGGAAGTCGGCCCGCCAGGGGGAGTGCAGGTTCATGTCTTCCGGCCGGCAGGCGGCAGGCTTCGGGGCGAATCCCGAAAGCCTGCCGCCTGCGGCTACCCTCGTCAGTTGTGGGCGTGCAGCGCTTCGTTGAGCTCGATGGCGCTGCGATTGCTCTTGCATTCGACCGCGCCCGTCACCGAATTGCGGCGGAACAGCAGATCCGGCTGGCCGGCCAGGTAGCGGGCCTTGACCACGCGCACCGGTTGATCGTCCTCGTCGAGCAGGGTCACCTTGGTGCCGGCGGTGATGTACAGGCCGGATTCCACGGTGTTGCGATCGCCCAGCGGGATGCCGATGCCGGCGTTGGCGCCGATCAGGCAGTTCTCGCCGACGCTGATGACGATGTTGCCGCCGCCCGACAGGGTGCCCATGGTGGAGCAGCCGCCGCCCAGGTCCGAACCCTTGCCGACGAACACGCCGGCGGAGATGCGGCCTTCGATCATGCCCGGGCCTTCGGTGCCGGCGTTGAAGTTGACGAAGCCCTCGTGCATCACGGTGGTGCCCTCACCGATGTAGGCGCCCAGACGGATGCGCGCGGTGTCGGCGATGCGCACGCCGCTCGGCACCACGTAATCGGTCATCTTCGGGAACTTGTCCACCGAGGAGACTTCCAGCAGGCGACCCTTCAGACGGGCTTCCAGCTGGCGCTCGGCCAGCTCGCTCAGGTCGATGGCGCCTTCGTTGGTCCAGGCCACGTTCGGCAGCAGCGGGAAGATACCGGTCAGGTTCAGGCCGTGGGGTTTGACCAGACGGTGGGAGAGCAGGTGCAGCTTCAGGTAGGCCTCCGGGGTGGAGGTCAGCGCGGCATCCTCGGCCAGCACGGTGGCCACCAGGGGCTTCTGGCTTTCCGCCAGGCGTACCAGCAGGGCCGACTGGGCGGCGTCGATGCCTTTCAGCGCCAGGGCCAGGTCGGCGGCCTTGTCGCGGGTGATGCTGATGGCCTGGTTGCCACCCTCGTAGTTCAGCAGCGGCAGTACGGCATCCACCAGTTCGGCGCTGGGGTTGAGCAGCGGTTGGGCGTAGAAGACTTCCAGCCAGGCGCCCTGACGATTGTGGGTTCCGACACCGAAGGCCAGGCTGAAGAGGGAAGTGGACATGTTCGGTAGTTCCTTTTGCTCGTCAGGTTCAAAGAAGAATGGATCAGCCAATGGCTTGGCGATACAGGTCGGGCTTGAAGCCGATCAGGGTTCGCTCGCCCAGGTCCAGCACGGGGCGCTTGATCATCGACGGCTGGGCCAGCATCAGTTCGATGGCCTTGGCTTCGTCAAGGTCGGCCTTCTGGCTGTCATCGAGCTTGCGGAAGGTGGTGCCGGCGCGGTTCAGCACCGTCTGCCAGCCGTGCTCGGCGCACCAGCGCTGCAGGTGTTCGCGATCGATGCCGGCGGTCTTGTAGTCATGGAAGTGGTAGCCCACGCCCTGCTCGTCGAGCCAGGTGCGGGCCTTCTTCATGGTGTCGCAGGCCTTGATGCCGTAGAGGGTGTAACTCACTGATTTCTCTCCTCTTGCGGGCGAAGTGGGGAGGCGGGCGGGACGGCGGATTATGCCACGGTCGACGGCTTCGTTGCTTGTGTCGTGATTGGCCCGGGGCGGTCGGAAGGCCGACCGCCCCGATGGGGCTAACGGCCCTCTTGCACGAAGCGGCGGATGCGCTCGGCGGCCTCGACGCATTCCTCCAGCGAGGCCACCAGGGCCATGCGTACGCGGCCGGCGCCCGGATTGACCCCGTTTACCTCGCGGGACAGGAATGACCCGGGCAGTACGGTGACGTTCTCGCGGACGAACAGTTCGCGGGTGAAGGCGGTGTCATCACCGGGCGTTTTCGCCCACAGGTAGAAGCCGCCGTCCGGGCGCTGCACGTCGAGCACCGGGGCGAGGATATCCAGCACCGCGTCGAACTTCTTGCGGTACAGGTTGCGGTTGGCGCGCACGTGCGCCTCGTCCTTCCAGGCCGCCTCGCTGGCCAGCTGCACATGGCCGGGCAGGGCGCAGCCATGGTAGGTGCGGTAGAGCAGAAAGCCCTTGAGGATCTCGGCGTCGCCGGCCACGAAGCCGGAGCGCAGGCCCGGCAGGTTGGAGCGCTTGGACAGGCTGTGGAACACCACACAGCGCCGGAAGTCCTGGCGGCCCAGCTCCACGCAGGCGCTGAGCAGGCCGGGCGGCGGGTTGTCCTCGTCGAAGTACAGCTCGCTGTAGCACTCGTCCGCGGCGATCACGAAGTCGTGCTCGTCGGCCAGGGCGATCAGCTTCTTCAGCGTGGCGGTGGGCAGCAGGGCGCCGGTGGGGTTGCCCGGCGAGCAGATGAAGAGGATCTGGGTGCGCTGCCAGACCTCGGCCGGCACCGCGTCGAAATCCGGCGCGAAACCGTGATCGGCCAGGCACGGCAGGTAGTGCGGGGTGGCGCCGGCCAGCAGGGCCGCGCCTTCATAGATCTGGTAGAAGGGGTTGGGGCTGACCACCAGTCCGCCCTGTTCCCGGTTGAACACCGCCTGCACGAAGGAGAACAGCGCCTCGCGGGTGCCGCTGACCGGCAGGGCATGGCGGCTGGCGTCGAGCCAGCCGTCCGGTACGCCGAAGCGCTGCCGGCACCAGTCGACGATGGCCTGGCGCAGAGCGAGCGAGCCCAGGGTGGCCGGGTAGATGGACAGCTGATCCATGTGGCGGGCCAGGGTCTCGGCGACGAAGACCGGTGCGGCGTGCTTGGGTTCGCCGATGGACAGCGAGATGTGCTGGCGGTCGGCCGGCGGCTGCGCGCCGGCCATCAGGGCGCGCAGCTTCTCGAAGGGGTAGGGGTGCAGCAGGGAGAGGGCTGGATTCATGCTTCAGATGCCGAGGTGATTCAGGTCGATGAGAGGGCTGCCTTCCACGGCGAGCTGCTCGACGATGGCCCGCTGCAGGCGGGCGCACAGCTCCGGGTCCGACAGGGGCTGGTTGTTGGCGTCGGTGATGAAAAACACGTCCTCCACGCGCTCGCCCAGGGTGGTGATCTTGGCGTTCTGCAGGGAGATGTCGAAGTCCAGGAAGATCTTGCCGATGCGCGCCAGCAGGCCGGGGCGGTCCGGGGCGATCAGCTCCAGCACGGTGAAGGCGCGC
>DATGNS010000113.1:0-3947 GCA_035306625.1 Pseudomonas sp.
TGACAGAAAGCGAGGTAGTGATGGCCGGCTGGCTGCTGTTGCGGCGATTCGCCTCTGACGAGCTGGTCATCGAGCATTACCCAACCGGCGCCATGAGCCTGCAAGCGGGACTGATGTCGCTGGAGCTGCTACCCGAGGAGGCCGTCTAGTGTTCGAGGTATTCCATCGCAGTCGGTCGCTATCGCGACCGGTCTATCTCTACGACATCGCCTTCGCCGAGGGTGAGGAAGGTCGCCTGCGCCTGACCAGCGCCGGCACGCCCGTCATCTTCGCCGGGGCCGAGTATGTGCCCGCCCAGATCAAGCATGGTGAGATCGAGAGCAGCGGCACCCTGGACAATGCCACCCTGGAGGTCAAGACGCCGCGCTTCAACCCGCTGGTCGAGGTGTTCCGCGTCTACCCGCCCGAGCAGGTCGTCAACCTGATCATCTACCGGGGTGAGCTGGACGACCCCGACGCCGACTTCAAGGCGGTGTGGTCGGGCCGCATCCTCAACTTCGGCATGCAGGGGCTGGAAGCGACGTTCTCCTGCGAGCCCATCGCCACGGCGGTACGTCGCCCCGGACTGCGGCGCACCTATCAATACGGCTGCCCGCATGTGCTCTACGGGCCGCAGTGCAAGGCCAGTAAGAGCGCGGCCAGTACCACGGCCACGGTGCAGGGCGTCAGCGGCTCGGTGGTGACCCTCAACAGCGGCTGGAACGCCGAGCCCACGGTCAAGTACCTGCGCGGCCTGCTGGAGTGGCAGACGGACGCCGGCACCACCCGGCGCACCATCTTGCAGGTGCTGTCGCCCACCCAGGTGCTGCTGGCGGGCATCGTCCGCGACCTGACGCCCGGCATGAGTGTCACGGCGGTACTGGGCTGCAACCGGCGCATGGACGACTGCCGCGATCTGCACGGCAATATCCTCAACTACGGCGGCCAGCCGTGGATCACCAAGATCAATCCGTTGGGCCAGAACAACATCTTCTACTAGGAGGCGCCATGCCGTTTCTTGCGACGTTCTTCATCTCCCTGGCAGTCTCCGTCGCCCTGTCGCTGATCGCCTACGCTTTGATGCCCCGCCCCAAGCGTACTACGCCGGACATGGCCCGCGACATGGAGATGCCTACCTCGGAGGCCGGGCGACCGATCCCGGTGGTTTTCGGTGAAGGGACGGTGAAGTCGCCGAACTGCCTGTGGTATGGCGACGTCGGCACAATAGAGCAGGCGGTGAACATATGAGTGGGCGATTCACTGTCGACGACGTGATGAAAGCGGGTGGGTGCCCGTCCGGTATCCGCCGCTGGTTTACCGCCCGAGGCGACGACCTACCGGAAGGGGTCACCCTGCGCTCCTTTATGCGCGAGGGCATGACCTTGGAGCAAGCCAAGTCCTGCAACGACGCCTTTATTGAACGAGCGTTGATACTCAAGGAGGCGCGGCATGGGCGGTAAGAGCGGCGGCCAGCCTACAATGAAAGTGACCCGGTACTATGCGTCGATGCACACAGGTTTTTGCCAGGGGCCTGTTGATGCGGTTAAGGCGTTATGGGTGGGCGAGAAGAAAGCCTGGAGCGGCAGCATCACGGAGAACTCGATCGAGTTTATCGTGAAGGAAAATATGTTCGGCGGCCCTAAAAAAGAGGGTGGCCTGCTCGGTTATGTCGAGGTATACCTGGGCGGTCCCGATCAGGTGCTGTCGGATATTTCGGCCTCCCGGCTAGGCGGCGAAAGCGGCGCGGAGGTGCCCGGGTATAGAGGTATCTGCTCAGGTTTCTTCCGAGGCGGCGGTCAGGATCAGGGGCGAGTAGATAGGCTGAAGAATAACGTCTTCGGCAAACTCTTGCTCCCTGTCTTTGCGGCCTTCTGGGGCAATGGTTTTTACTGGGGCACTCAGCCCTATCTAAAGCCCGTCTGGGTCACGGTGCAGCGCATCCCTGCGCGCGGCTTGTCCCCCAACACGGCGCCCATCCCGCGCGGGGTGATCTACAACCCCATGAGCCTCTATTTCGAGCTGGACGACTCCGGCTCGATGGGCGGCACCCGGATGACCAACCTCAAGGCGAGCATGAACCTCGTGCTGGACCAGCTCGCCGGGCAGATCGAGGCCGGGCAGCGGGTGGACCTCGGCATGGTCGGCTTCAACCGGGGGCGCATCGAGAAGCAGCGCATCGGTCTGTCCGATATTCAGGACTTCCGCGACTTCATCGCCGGGCTCACGGCCTCCGGCGGGACGCCCTTCGACACCCCCATGCAGCACGCCGTCAACTGGTTCGAAGCGAGCCGCAACGACGGCCAGCTCGTCAACCGCTTCAACTTCTTCGTGACCGACGGGGCGCCGTCATCGAGTTCGCACATCGCCGCCGCCGACATCGCCTCGGAGCTGCTGGATCGCACGATCCCGGTGGATATGTGGGGCATCAACATCAACCTGGCGGGCACCCAGTACACCGAGTACCTGCATAACATGGAGGCCCCGGTGCCGGTGATCTCGGGCAACAACCCCGACGAGCTGGCCACCATCATCGCCAACGCGATGATCAGCATCTTCGACGCCAACCCAGCGCACATCATCTACGAGTGCCTGACCGATACCGACTGGGGCATGGGTGCCGATCCGGCGAGCATCGACACCGAATCCTTTCAGTCGGCCAGCGCCCGGCTGTTCGGGGAGAACTTCGGCCTGTTCATGCAGTGGACAGCGCAATCCAGCATCGAGGACTTCATCAACAACGTGCTGGAGCATGCCAAAGGGGCGCTCTACCCGCACCCGCGCACCGGCAAGATGACGCTGCGCCTGCTGCGTGACGACCTCGTGCCGGCCAACCTCAAGGAGATCACCCCCGACAACGCCACGCTGACCAACTTCAGCCGCAAAGGCTGGGGCGAGACCGTCAACGAGGTGGTGGTGACGTGGACCAACCCCGAGACCGAGAAAGAGGAGACGGTGCGGGCGCAAGACCTGGCGAACATCGCCCAGCAGGGGGGTATTGTCTCCGACTCGAAGAACTACCACGGCATCCGCACCGCCGAGGTGGCCGCTCGCGTGGCCGAGCGTGAGCTGCGCGAGGCGTCGGCGCCGCTCTGCTCCTGCGAGGTGGAGGTCAACCGCGAGTTCTGGGACATTGTGCCCTTCGACGGCGTGCGCGTGACCTGGCCCGAGTACGGCCTGAATGAGTTGGTGATGCGCGTCATGAAGGTCAACTACGGCGACTCGTCATCCTCGAAAATCCGCCTCTCGCTGGTGGAGGATGTGTTCAGCCTGCCCCTGGCGAGCTATGTGCCGCCGGCCACGGGAGAGTGGCAAGACCCTGCCGTGCCCCCGGCCCCGGTCACCCAGGCGTTCTTGATGCCGCCCCCGGCGTTCATCGCCTCGAACGAGGGCATCGACCTCGGCACACTCACCTACCCGACCACTGGGGCGGCGCCCATGGCGCTCAACCCGACCACCTCGGAATCGGCACACTACGAGGTGCTGGCCCAGACCTCGACGCCTTCCGGCGATACCGTGTGGGCGGGCACCGGGGCCGAGCGGGAGTTTCTGGGGCGCGGGGAGTTGGCCAACGCTCTCCCTGCCGAGCCGACCAGTGCAGGCGTGACCCTGGAGAACTCGGCGGGGCTCGTCCCGGTCCGCGACGAGCTGCTGATCATCGGTGACGACGCCACGCCCCTGGAGGCGCGTGAACTGGCGCTGGTGACGCTGATCGACGAGGAGGACGGTACGCCGACGCTGCTGCGCGGCGCCCTGGACACCGTGCCGCAGGCATGGCCGGCGGGTACTCAGGTGCTGGTCACCAGCCTGAGCATGTGGCGCCCACTGCCCCGCGAGCTGAGCGACGGGCAGAGCGTGACCCTCAAGTTCCTGACCTCGACGCCCGGCGGCATGCTGGAGGAGTACGAGGCGCCGGAGTTCACTGGCACGGCGATGGCGAGGCCGAGCCTGCCGACGCGCCCGGCCAACGT
>DATGNS010000114.1:0-4766 GCA_035306625.1 Pseudomonas sp.
GAGGGGCTGACGGTGATCTTCCTGTTCGCCTACCTGCTGTGGATGAACTGGAAGCTGACCCTGGTGATGCTGGCGATCCTGCCGGTCATCGGAGTGATCGTCGGCATCGCCGGCAGGAAGTTCCGCAAGCAGAGCCGCCGCATCCAGGTGTCGATGGGGGATGTCACCCATGTGGCCTCGGAGACCATCCAGGGCTACCGGGTGGTGCGCAGTTTCGGCGGCGAGGCCTACGAAGCGCAGCGCTTCCTGCACGCCAGCGCCAACAACGCCCAGCGGCAGCTGCGCATGACGCGCACCAGTGCCATCTATACCCCAACGCTGCAACTGGTGACCTACAGCGCCATGGCCGTGGTGCTGTTCCTGGTGCTGCTGCTGCGCGGCGACGCCACGGCCGGTGATCTGGTCGCCTACATCACCGCCGCCGGCCTGCTGCCCAAGCCGATTCGTCAGCTGTCGGAAATCAGTTCGACCATCCAGAAGGGTCTGGCTGGCGCGGAGAGCATCTTCGAACAGCTTGATGAAACACCCGAACCGGATCGTGGCACCCAGGAGCGCGAACGGGTCAGCGGCCGTATCGACGTACGTCATCTGAGCTTCCAGTATCCAGGCAGCGACAAGCCGGTACTCAACGACATCAGCTTCACCGCCGAGCCGGGGCAGATGGTGGCGCTGGTGGGACGATCGGGCAGCGGCAAGTCGACGCTGGTCAACCTGATCCCTCGCTTCTACCAGCATGAGCAGGGGGAAATCCTGCTGGACGGCCTGCCGGTGGAGGACTACCGGCTGCGCAACCTGCGCCGGCATATTGCCCTGGTGACCCAGCAGGTCACCCTGTTCAACGGTACGGTGGCGGAGAACATCGCCTACGGTGACCTCGCCGGCGCGCCCCGTGAGCAGATCGAGCAGGCCGCCGAGGCCGCTTACGCTCTGGAGTTCATCAACCGCCTGCCCCAGGGCCTGGATACCGATGTGGGCGAGAACGGCGTGCTGCTGTCGGGCGGTCAGCGCCAGCGTCTGGCTATTGCTCGCGCGTTGCTGAAGAACGCGCCTGTGCTGATCCTCGATGAAGCCACTTCGGCGCTGGACACCGAATCCGAGCGGCATATCCAGGCAGCGCTGGATCGGGTGATGGCAGGACGCACCACCCTGGTGATCGCTCACCGCCTCTCCACCATCGAGAAGGCGGATCTGATTCTGGTGATGGACCAGGGGCGAATCGTCGAGCGCGGTACCCACAGCGAGCTGCTGGCCAAGGGAGGCTACTACGCTCGGCTGCATTCCAATCAATTCAAGGACGAGGATGCCCAGGCGTAGCCTCAGGCGAACTCCAGACCCTTGGACCTCAACCGCTTGCGGGTCAGTGCCATGATGCGTCTGGCTTCGCCAGGGGATTCGGCGTAGTACGCCAGAAATTCCCGAAACGGTTGCAGATTCTGCAGCATCTGCGTGAGGCGAAGGCCCAGGTTGGCCAGGCTGCGCTCCTGGCGGTAGCGGCGTAGTGGGGGCGAGCTGCGCACGGTGCGGTCATTGTCGAAGAGGATCAGCCGGTCCTGATCGGTGAACGCCAGATTGTAGGGCGTGCAGTCGCCGTGCACGAAGCCGGCCTCATGAAGGCGGCGCATCTCTCGTGCGGTCATCGCCAATACCGAGCTAGCTTCTCCGGCATTCGCCGCAGCGCTCAGCCGTTCCGCCAGGTTGATGCCCCGACATTCCAGGCTGATGAAAATATCGGTTGGCCAGCCCGCGCGGTCACGCCGGCGTGCCGCGAGAACCGGCACCGGGCAGATGAAGTCTTCGGCCAGCAGCGATTGCGAAATGCGCATGATGGCCAGCGCCCGTGAAGGCCGAACAAGCCATTTCAGATTGGCCAGGAGCCGGCGCGAGCCCCTGGCATCACCCCCGCTGCGCAGCAGCTTCACATAGACCACGCCCTCCGGCGTTTCGACTCGTCGGACCTCCCGAGAAGGAAAGTCCACCAGCATTTCCCCCCGGTTGATTGCCAGCCATTGGTCGATATCCTCGAACAACCGCTGCCAGCCGGGCGCAATGCGGCCGTGCCAACCCTGCGAGTGGAAGGGGCAAAAGGCGTTCACATGGTTCGGCAAATCAGGCCCTCGGGTGTGGCGATCAGCCAAGCGTAGTTCAATCGCTCGATGGCACAGCGACGCCGTCAGCCCGCCGCAGCACTGTGCTAAAATCCGCGCATTTTTCGCCTGCCCTCGGAGCCCTCCCATGCAGCTGTCCATGCCCCGTTTTGACCAGGCCGCCGTGTTGGTGGTCGGCGATGTGATGCTCGATCGCTACTGGCATGGCGGCACCTCGCGCATTTCCCCCGAGGCGCCGGTGCCGGTGGTCAAGGTGGAGCACCGCGAGGATCGCCCCGGTGGCGCGGCCAACGTGGCCCTGAACATCGCCGCCCTGGGGGCGCCGGTGCGCCTGGTCGGCGTGACCGGTCAGGACGAGGCGGCCCACAGCCTGGACCAGAGCCTGACCGCCGCCGGCGTGGTGACCTGCTTCCAGCGCATCGACAGTCAGCCGACCATCGTCAAGCTGCGGGTGATGAGCCGCAGCCAGCAGCTGCTGCGCATGGACTTCGAAGAGGCATTCAACACCGACACCGCCGCGCTGGCCGCCGAGGTGGAGAAGCAGCTGGCGGAGGTCCGGGTGCTGGTGCTGTCCGACTATGGCAAGGGCGCGCTGCGCAATCACCAGGCGCTGATCGCGGCGGCCCGGGCGCGCAACATCCCGGTGCTGGCCGACCCCAAGGGCAAGGATTTCTCCATCTACCGGGGCGCCAGCCTGATCACCCCGAACCTGGCCGAGTTCGAGGCCATCGTCGGCTCCTGCCCGGATGAGGCCGAGCTGGTGGCCAGGGGCAACCGGCTGATGGCCGAGCTGGAGCTGGGCGCCCTGCTGATCACCCGCGGCGAGCACGGCATGACCCTGCTGCGGCCCGAGCACCCGGCCCTGCACCTGCCGGCCCGTGCCCGGGAGGTGTTCGACGTGACCGGTGCCGGGGACACTGTGATCTCCACCCTGGCCGCCGCCCTGGCCGCCGGCGAGGAGCTGCCCTTTGCCACGGCGCTGGCCAACCTGGCGGCGGGCATTGTTGTCGGCAAGCTGGGCACGGCGGCCATCAGCGCGCCGGAGTTGCGCCGGGCCATCCAGCGCGAGGCCGGTTCCGAACGCGGCGTGCTGTCCCTGGAGCAGCTCAAGGTGGCCATCGAGGACGCCCGCGCCCAGGGGGAGCGGATCGTCTTCACCAACGGCTGCTTCGACATCCTGCATGCCGGCCACGTGACCTACCTGGAGCAGGCCCGCGCCCAGGGTGACCGCCTGATCGTGGCGGTCAACGACGATGCCTCGGTGACCCGACTCAAGGGTCCGGGCCGCCCCATCAACGCCGTTGACCGCCGGATGGCGGTGCTGGCCGGTCTGGAGGCGGTGGACTGGGTGACCAGCTTCGCCGAGGACACTCCGGAGAACCTGCTGCGCGAGCTGCACCCGGATGTGCTGGTCAAGGGCGGCGACTACGGCATCGAGGGCGTGGTGGGGGCCGACATCGTGCGCGCCTACGGTGGCGAGGTGAAGGTGCTGGGACTGGTGGAAAACAGCTCTACCACCGCGATCGTCGAGAAGATCCGCCAGAAGTGATCTGACCCTGACGAGAAGGTCCGGACCATCCGGGCCTTTCTGTTTCCGCGGGCTATTGATCGCATCGCCAGCGCACTCCGGCGCCGAGGTCATGGCCGCCTGCCGAGGTGGCGCGCATCATCCGGGCATTGTTCCGAGCGGATGATGCCCATGACCACCGATCTCCAGGGCCGCGCCCTGGCCCTGCTCAATCGCATTGCCCAAGCGGACTGGCCGGATCGCCTGCGGCTGCGCAAATCGCTGGAAGTCCTGCTGCTGCGTGGCAGCCGCACCGGTTTTCGCCTGGCCACGCGGCGCCTGGCCGGCCGTGCCTCCCGCCCGTTGCTGACCGGTCCGGCCGAGCTGTTCGACCTGTCGCTGAGCGACGAACAGCAGATGCTTACCGACATGCTCCGTCAGTTCGCCCTCGACGAGCTGCGCCCCGCCGCCCTGGAAGCGGACGCGGCACTTGCCGTGCCGGCGGCCCTGGAGGCCCAGGCCGCCGCGCTTGGGCTGGCCCATTACGGCGTGCCGGAAGACAAGGGGGGGCTGGCCGGCGGCCCGACCGCACTGACCACGGCCCTGATGGGCGAAGCCCTGGCCTATGGCGACCTGTCTCTGGCGGCGGGGCTGCTGCAGCCCCTGGCAGCGGCGCACTGCCTGCGCCGTTGGAGCGGCCCCGATCAGCAGGAGCGCTGGCTGCCCGCCTTGCTGGAAGAGCATGCCCCGCGTCATGCCCTGGCGGTGAACGAGCCGCAGGTGCTGGCCGATCCGGCAGCCCCGGCCACCCGGGCGCGCAAGCGCGGCAGGCACTACCGCCTCGACGGCGAGAAATGCCTGGTGCTGCAAGGCGGCCAGGCGGAGCAGCTGATTGTTTCCGCCCAGTGCGGCGCCGGGCCGGCGCTGTTCCGGGTGCCGGCCGACGCGCCGGGGATCGAGCGCCGACCGGAGCCGGCCATGGGCCTGCGCGCCTGCGCCACCACGCGCATCCGCCTGCGGAATGTGCAGGTGGAACGGGACGCCCGCCTGAGCGGGGAGGGCTTCGATTACCGCGCCTTCCTCGATCTCTCCGCCCTGGGCTGGTGCGCGCTGGCGGTCGGCACCGCCCAGGCGGCGCTGGACTACGCGATTCC
>DATGNS010000115.1:0-12273 GCA_035306625.1 Pseudomonas sp.
GAATTCGGGGGCCCCATGCAGACTCTTCACGTCGATCTCGGAACGCGCAGTTATCCCATCTACATCGGCCGCGGCCTGCTCGATGACGGCGCGCTGCTGGCTCGCCACATCGTCGGTCGCCAGGTGGCCATCGTCAGCAACGAGACGGTGGCGCCGCTGTACCTCGAGCGCCTGTCGGCGGCCCTTGCCGGCTACCAGCAGACCCATGTGGTGCTCCCGGACGGCGAGGCCCACAAGAACTGGGAAACCCTGCAACTGATCTTCGACGGCATGCTGCAGGCCCGCCATGACCGGCGCACCACGGTGATCGCCCTGGGGGGCGGAGTGATCGGCGATATGGCTGGCTTCGCCGCCGCCTGCTACCAGCGCGGCGTCAACTTCATCCAGGTGCCCACCACGCTGCTGTCCCAGGTCGACTCCTCGGTGGGTGGCAAGACCGGCATCAACCATCCGCTGGGCAAGAACATGATCGGCGCCTTCTATCAGCCCCAGGCGGTGCTGATCGACACCGCCACCCTGGGCACCCTGCCGGCGCGCGAGCTGTCCGCCGGGCTGGCCGAGGTGATCAAGTACGGGCTGATCTGCGACGAGCCCTTCCTCGGCTGGCTGGAAGACAACATGGACGCCCTGCGCCAGCTCGATGACCAGGCCCTGAGCGCCGCCATCGAACGCTCCTGCGCCGCCAAGGCGCGGGTGGTGGGGGCCGACGAGCGCGAGTCCGGCATTCGCGCCACCCTGAACCTCGGCCATACCTTCGGCCATGCCATCGAGACCCACATGGGCTACGGTGTCTGGCTGCACGGCGAGGCGGTGGCCGCCGGCACCGTGATGGCGCTGGAGATGTCGCGGCGCCTGGGCTGGATCAGCGCGGCGGACCGGGACCGCGGCATCCGCCTGCTGCGTCGCGCCGGACTGCCGGTGGTACCGCCGCAGGAGATGACGCCCGAGCACTTCCTCGAGCACATGGCCGTGGACAAGAAGGTGCTCGACGGCCAGTTGCGCCTGGTGCTGCTGCGTCAGCTGGGCGAGGCGGTGGTCACCGCCGATTATCCCCGCGAGACGCTGCAGGCTACCCTGACTACCGATTACCGCGCCCTAGGAGAGGCCTGATCCATGAGCAGCCTGCACGCCGAAGACGTGTTCCTCAGCCATTACCAGCTCAGCCACGATCCCTTCGCGGCGCGGGTGCCCAACTTCAAGTTCTTCCCGGCGCAGCGCAAGCCGCTGCTGGCCCAGCTGCTGCACCTGGCCCGCTACAGCCAGCTCCTGCTGCTGGTCACCGGGCCGAAGGGCAGCGGCAAGACCCTGCTGCGCCAGGCTCTGGTGGCCACCTGCAACAAGCAGACGGTGCTGCCGGTGGTGCTCAATGCCAGCGCCGGCAGCACCGCCCAGGCGCTGCTGCTGCAGATCTCCCAGGTGCTGGGCCTGCCTGGCGCCGATTCCGACACCATCCAGCGTCACATCCAGCAGCTGGCGCAGACCGGTCAGGCGGTGTTCCTGCTGGTGGACGATGCCGAACAGCTGGGCAGCGAGGCGCTGGCCGAGCTGCTGGTGCTGGCCCAGGGGCCCGACGAGGGCCG
Source organism: Pseudomonas sp. (assembly GCA_035306625.1). Classification (GTDB taxonomy): domain Bacteria; phylum Pseudomonadota; class Gammaproteobacteria; order Pseudomonadales; family Pseudomonadaceae; genus Serpens. The sequence continues at coordinate 1,581 of DATGNS010000115.1, forward strand.
CGCCCATGTGTTCCTGTTCGGCGAGTCGCAGACCGCCGACAAGCTGGCGGCGCTGAGTGAAGAGGGCGAGGAAGAGCGTTTCCATGTCATCGAGCTGCAGCCCTACAGCGAAGAGGAAACCCGCGACTACCTGGCGCTGCGTCTGGAAGGTGCGGGGCAGGGCATCGAGCTGCTCAGCGACGAGCAGATCCGCGAGATCCACGAACGCGCCGCCGGCTGGCCGGGAGCGATCAACGAGGCGGCGCGCGATCTGATGTTCGAGGCGATGATGGAGGAACGCGGACTGCTGCGTCCGGCGGGCTTCCAGTTCAATCTGCCGCGCCGTCATCAGCTGGGACTGCTCGGCATCCTGCTGGCGGTGGCTGCGGGCTGGCTGTGGCTGGGCAGCGGCAGCGACGAGCCGGCCGGCGAGGCGCAGGCGGCGCGCCCTGCGGCGCCGGTCGAGCGCCCGGCCATTACCCGGGGGGCCGAATCCTCTGTGCCGCGGGTGGAGTTCGCCAACGCGCCACAACCGCTGCCGCTGCCCAGCGAGCCGGTGCAGACTGCGGCGCCGGCTGCCGCGCCCCAGCCGCAACCCGAACCCGGACAGGCTACCCCAGCGGCGACCAGTCTGCCGTTGCCGGCCGGTGCCGAGGTGGCTTCGCCGGCGGCACCGCGGCCCGAGCCGGCCGCCGAGCCGGTGGCGGCTGCGCCGGAGCCCGCCCCTGCCTCCGCCCCCGCACCGATCGCCGCCCTGCCGCTGCCCGAGCCGGAACCGATTGACGCCTCGGCGCCGCAGCCCCCGGCCGCTCCGGTGCAGGTGGCCAGCCTGCCTCTGCCGGCATCCCGCTCGGCGATCGAGGGCCCCTCGACGGACTGGTACCTGTCCCAGGCGGGCCAGCGCTACGCGCTGCAGGTCCTGGCGGTGAGTTCCGAGCAGGCGGCGCGGGACTTCGTCCGCGAGCTGGGCGGCGACTACCGCTACTATCGCAAGATCCATCAGGGCAAGCCGCTGTTCGTGGTCACCACCGGCAGCTTCGCCGACCAGAAGTCCGCCAAGGACGCCATCGACAGACTTCCCGAGAAGGTGCGGGCGGGCAAGCCCTGGGCGCGCACCTTCGCGGGCATCCAGCAGGAGATCGCGCGTCCCTGACGGGTGATCTCCGAGCCCCTGACGGCCGGCCCTGTCCGGCCGTCCTGCGTTCTGCCCTGTCGCTTTTTCGACATCTTTCTTCGCTTTGCTGACAGTGCGTGGTTCGCCGCAGGCCCCGCCGCGCGCGGCCTCCAGCGCTCAGCGGTCTTCATGCGCTGCTTCCATCATTCGCTTTTGCGACATTAACTTTCACTTTTCGGTCATTTTTGCATTGTCGGCCCAAAGGGCGCTGTGTAAGATTGCTCCCCGTTTCAGCTGTCAAAGGCTGTGTCAAGCCCTCGGGTTTCGCTGAGATAAGTTATTGATTTAAAAGCAAATTAGCCTTCGTGAACGAAGGCCGTCAGGTGAGATTTCCCCATGAAAGCAGGTCTGTACCAACCCGAAGCGTTCAAGGACAACTGCGGCTTCGGCCTGATCGCCCACATGCAGGGCGAGGCCAGCCACCACCTGCTCAAGACCGCCATTGAGGCCCTCACCTGCATGACCCACCGCGGCGGCATCAACGCCGACGGCAAGACCGGTGACGGCTGCGGTCTGCTCATCCAGAAGCCCGATCTATTCCTGCGCGCCGTGGCCCGGGAAGAATTCGGTGTCGAGCTGCCGGCCCAGTACGCGGTAGGCATGGTGTTCTTCAACGCCGATCCGGTGAAGGCCGAGGCCGCGCGCGCCAACATGAACCGCGAGATTCTCGCCGCCGGCCTGCAACTGATCGGCTGGCGCAAGGTGCCGGTGGATACCTCCGTGCTGGGCGAGCTGGCGCTGGCCCGCCTGCCGCAGATCGAGCAGGTGTTCATCGGTGGCGAGGGGCTGTCTGACACCGCCTTCGCCGTGCAGCTGTTCCGTGCCCGTCGCCGTTCCTCGGTGGCCAACGCCGCCGACGCCGATCATTACGTGTGCAGCTTCTCGGCCAAGACCCTGATCTACAAGGGTCTGATGATGCCGGCCGACCTGACCGCCTTCTATCCGGATCTCAACGACGAGCGCCTGCAGACCGCCATCGCGGTATTCCACCAGCGCTTCTCGACCAACACCCTGCCGAAGTGGCCGCTGGCCCAGCCGTTCCGTTTCCTGGCCCACAACGGCGAGATCAACACCATTACCGGCAACCGCAACTGGGCCCAGGCGCGTCGCCTGAAGTTCGCCAACGACCTGATCCCCGACCTGCAGGAACTGGGTCCGCTGGTCAACCGCGTCGGCTCGGACTCCTCGAGCATGGACAACATGCTGGAGCTGCTGGTGACCGGCGGCATGGACCTGTTCCGCGGCCTGCGCATGCTGATGCCGCCGGCCTGGCAGAACGTCGACACCATGGATGCCGACCGTCGCGCCTTCTACGAATACAACTCCATGCACATGGAGCCCTGGGACGGTCCGGCCGGCATCGTGCTCACCGATGGTCGCCATGCCGTGTGTCTGCTCGACCGCAACGGTCTGCGTCCGGCCCGCTGGGTCACCACCAGGAACGGTTACATCACCCTGGCCTCGGAAGTGGGCGTGTGGGACTACCAGCCCGAGGACGTGCTGGCCAAGGGCCGCGTCGGTCCGGGCCAGATCCTCGCCGTGGACACCCACACCGGCGAAGTGCTGCACACCGACGACATCGACAGCCGCCTGAAATCGCGTCACCCCTACAAGAAGTGGCTGCGCCAGAACGCCCTGCGCATCCAGTCGACCCTGGACGACAACGACCATGGCGGCCCGCAGTACAGCGGCGAGCAGCTCAAGGCCTACATGAAGATGTTCCAGGTCACCTTCGAGGAGCGTGACCAGGTGCTGCGCCCGCTGGCCGAGCAGGGTCAGGAGGCCGTGGGCTCCATGGGCGACGACACGCCGATGGCCGTGCTGTCGCGTCGCGTGCGTTCGCCCTACGACTACTTCCGCCAGCAGTTCGCCCAGGTCACCAACCCGCCGATCGACCCGCTGCGCGAAGCCATCGTCATGTCGCTGGAAACCTGCCTGGGTGCCGAGCGCAACGTGTTCGAGGAAACCCCGGAGCACGCCAACCGCGCCATCCTCAGCAACCCGGTGATCTCCCCGGCCAAGTGGCGGACCATCATGGAGCTGGATCGTCCCGGCTTCGAACGCCATGTCATCGACCTGAACTACGACGAGTCCGTGGGCCTCGAGGCTGCGGTGCGCAGCTTCGCCGACCAGGCCGAAGCCGCCGTGAAGGCCGGCAAGGTGCTGCTGATCCTCAGCGACCGCAACATCGCCCCGGGCAAGCTGCCGGCCCACGCCTCCCTGGCCGTTGGCGCCGTGCACCACCGCCTGGTGGAAAAGGGCCTGCGCTGCGACTGCAACATCCTGGTGGAAACCGCCACCGCCCGCGACCCGCACCACTTCGGCGTGCTGCTGGGCTTCGGTGCCACCGCCGTGTACCCGTACCTGGCCTACGAGGTGCTGGCCGACCTGATCCGCACCGGTGAAGTGCTGGGCGATGTCTACGAGGTCTTCAAGTACTACCGCAAGGGCATTTCCAAGGGCCTGCTGAAGATCCTGTCCAAGATGGGCATCTCCACCGTGGCCTCCTACCGCGGCGCCCAGCTGTTCGAAGCCGTCGGCCTGGCCGACGAGGTGGTCGACCTGAGCTTCCGTGGCGTGGCCAGCCGCATCAAGGGCGCGCGCTTCGTCGACCTGGAGAACGAGCAGAAGCTGCTGGCCGCCGAAGCCTGGACCCCGCGCAAGGGCATCCAGCAGGGCGGCCTGCTGAAGTTCGTGCATGGCGGCGAGTACCACGCCTTCAACCCGGACGTGGTCAATACCCTGCAGGCGGCGGTGCAGACCGGCGATTACGCCACCTTCAAGCAGTACACCGCGCTGGTGGACAACCGTCCGGTGTCCATGCTGCGCGACCTGTTCAGGGTGAAGGAGGCGGCCCGGCCGCTGAGCCTGGACGAGGTCGAGCCGCTGGAGTCCATCTTCAAGCGCTTCGACGCCGCCGGCATCTCCCTGGGCGCGCTGTCCCCGGAAGCCCACGAGGCCATCGCCGAGGCCATGAACCGCATCGGCGGCCGTTCCAACTCGGGCGAGGGCGGTGAAGACCCGGCCCGTTACGGCACCCTGAAGAGCTCGAAGATCAAGCAGGTGGCCACCGGCCGCTTTGGCGTCACCCCGGAATACCTGGTCAACGCCGAAGTGCTGCAGATCAAGGTGGCCCAGGGCGCCAAGCCGGGCGAGGGCGGCCAGCTGCCGGGCGGCAAGGTCAACGGCCTGATCGCGCGCCTGCGCTACGCCGTGCCGGGCGTGACCCTGATCTCGCCGCCGCCGCACCATGACATCTATTCCATCGAGGACCTGGCGCAGCTGATCTATGACCTCAAGCAGGTCAACCCGCAGGCGCTGGTCTCCGTGAAGCTGGTGGCCGAGCCGGGCGTGGGCACCATCGCCGCCGGCGTGGCCAAGGCCTACGCGGACCTGATCACCATCTCCGGCTACGACGGCGGCACCGGGGCCTCGCCGCTGACCTCCATCAAGTACGCCGGCTCGCCCTGGGAACTGGGCCTGTCCGAGGCGCACCAGACCCTGCGCGGCAACGACCTGCGCGGCAAGGTGCGCGTGCAGACCGACGGCGGCCTGAAGACCGGCCTGGACGTGATCAAGGCGGCCATCCTCGGCGCCGAGAGCTTCGGCTTCGGCACCGCGCCGATGATCGCCCTGGGCTGCAAGTACCTGCGCATCTGCCACCTGAACAACTGCGCCACCGGCGTGGCCACCCAGAACGACCAGCTGCGCAAGGAGCACTTCATCGGCACCGTGGACATGGTGGTGAACTTCTTCACCTTCATCGCCACCGAGACCCGCGAGTGGCTGGCGCGCCTGGGCGTGCGCAGCCTGGAGGAGCTGATCGGCCGTACCGACCTGCTGGAGATCCTGCCCGGGGAAACCGAGAAGCAGGGCCAGCTGGACCTGACCCCGCTCCTGGGCAGCGACCTGATCCCGGCCGACAAGCCGCAGTTCTGCCAGGTGGACCGCAACCCGCCCTTTGACCCGGGCCTGCTGGCCGAGGAGATGGTCAAGCGTGCCGGCATGGCCATCGCCGACAAGCTGGGCGGCGAGTTCGAAATGGATATCTGCAACTGCGACCGTTCCATCGGTGCGCGCGTGTCCGGCGAGATCGCCCGCCGCCACGGCAACCAGGGCATGGTCGACGCGCCCATCACCTTCCGCTTCAAGGGCACCGCGGGGCAGAGCTTCGGCGTGTGGAACGCCGGCGGCCTGCACCTGTACCTGGAAGGCGATGCCAACGACTACGTGGGCAAGGGCATGACCGGCGGCAAGATCGTCATCACCCCGCCGGCGGGCAGCCGGCTGGACACGCGCACCTCGGCCATCGTCGGCAACACCTGCCTGTATGGCGCCACCGGCGGCAAGCTGTTCGCCGCCGGCACCGCCGGCGAGCGCTTCGCGGTGCGCAACTCCGGTGCCCACGCCGTGGTGGAAGGCACCGGCGACCATTGCTGCGAGTACATGACCGGCGGCTTCGTCTGCGTGCTGGGGCGCACCGGCCACAACTTCGGCTCGGGCATGACCGGCGGCTTCGCCTACGTGCTGGACGAGGACAACAGCTTCTTCGACCGGGTGAACCACGAGCTGGTGGAAATCCAGCGCATCACCGGCGAAGCGATGGAGGGCTATCGCAGCCACCTGCAGAAGGTGCTGGCCGAGTACGTCGCGGAAACCCGCAGCCCCTGGGGGGCCGAAGTGGCCGAGAACCTCGACGACTACCTGCGCCGCTTCTGGCTGGTCAAGCCCAAGGCCGCCAGCCTCAAGCAGCTGCTCGCCAGCACCCGCGCCAACCCGCAATAAGCTGCAGGGGCCGTACCGGCCCCGCACCCGGATTCGAGCGGCCAGCCGCCGCTGACAAGAGGTTTTGAAACATGGCTGAACGTCTGCACAACGACTTCCAGTTCCTCGAAGTGGATCGCCAGGACCCCCGGAAAAAGCTGCTGCGGGTACGCAAGAAGAACTTCGTGGAGATCTACGAACCCTTCAAGCCCGACGAGGCCGGCGAGCAGGCCCACCGCTGCCTGGAATGCGGCAACCCCTACTGCGAGTGGAAGTGCCCGGTACACAACTACATTCCCAACTGGCTGAAGCTGGTGTCGGAGGGCAACATCCTGGCCGCCGCCGAGCTCTGCCACCAGACCAACACCCTGCCGGAAGTCTGCGGCCGCGTCTGTCCGCAGGACCGCCTGTGCGAGGGCGCCTGCACCCTGAACCAGACCGGTTTCGGCGCGGTGACCATCGGCTCGGTGGAGAAGTACATCACCGACACCGCCTTCGCCATGGGCTGGCGCCCCGACCTGTCCCGGGTGGTGCCGACCGGCAAGCGCGTCGCGGTGATCGGCGCCGGCCCGGCCGGCCTGGGCTGCGCCGACGTGCTGGTGCGCAACGGCGTGACCCCGGTGGTGTTCGACCGCAACCCGGAGATCGGCGGTCTGCTGACCTTCGGCATCCCGGAGTTCAAGCTGGAGAAGCAGGTCATCCGCCGTCGCCGCGAAGTGTTCACTGGCATGGGCATCGAGTTCCGCCTGAACACCGAGGTGGGGCGTGACGTGACCATGGAACAGCTGCTGGAAGAGTTCGATGCCGTGTTCATGGGCATGGGCACTTACACCTACATGAAGGGTGGCATTCCCGGCGAGGACCTGCCCGGCGTGCACGCCGCGCTGGATTTCCTGGTGGCCAACGTCAACCGCAACCTGGGTTACGAGAAGTCGCCGGAAGACTTCATCGACATGAAGGGCAAGAAGGTCGTGGTGCTCGGTGGTGGCGACACCGCCATGGACTGCAACCGCACCTCGATCCGCCAGGGCGCCAAGAGCGTGACCTGCGCCTACCGCCGCGACGCCAGGAACATGCCCGGCTCGCGCCGCGAGGTGAAGAACGCCAAGGACGAAGGCGTGAAGTTCCTGTTCAACCGCCAGCCGGTGGCCATTGTCGGCGAGGACCGCGTGGAAGGCGTCAAGGTGGTGGAAACCCGCCTGGGCGAGCCGGACGCCCGCGGTCGTCGCAGCCCCGAGCCGATTCCCGGTTCCGAGCAGATCCTGCCGGCCGACGCCGTGGTGATCGCCTTCGGCTTCCGTCCGAGCCCGGCGGCCTGGTTCCAGGACTTCGGCATCGGCACCGACGAGCAGGGCCGCGTGATCGCTCCTGCCGAGGGTCGTTTCAAGTTCCAGACCGGCAACCCCAAGGTGTTCGCCGGCGGCGACATGGTGCGCGGTTCCGACCTGGTGGTCACCGCCATCCACGAGGGCCGCGAGGCCGCCGAGGGCATCCTCGACTATCTGGGCGTCTGATCCGCTCAAGGTTCGCGCATCCACCCGGTTGGGTGGTCAGGGCATCTGTCCTGGCCGCCCACGGGGCACCGATACCATCTCCCTTCCTGACGGCCGAAAAAGCGCCGACCGGCCTGCGGTTGCGCCATCCCTAGCCCTCCACTGTGTCTCCCACCTGACGCCGATCAATCGAAAGATGAGACGCCCGTGCGCCGCCGTGCCTTTTGTCGCGGGCTTTGCGACAATGGCCGGTCTCTTTTCTGCTGGAACCTGGACATGACCGCCCTCAAGAATGATCGCTTCCTTCGTGCCCTGCTCAAGCAACCCGTGGACGTCACTCCGGTATGGATGATGCGTCAGGCCGGCCGCTACCTGCCGGAATACCGGGCCACCCGGGCCAAGGCCGGCGACTTCATGAGCCTGTGCATGAATCCGGAACTGGCCTGCGAGGTCACCATCCAGCCGCTGGACCGCTACCCGCTGGACGCCGCCATCCTGTTTTCCGACATCCTCACCGTTCCGGACGCCATGGGCCTGGGCCTGTACTTCGAGACCGGCGAGGGGCCGCGCTTTCGCAAGGTGGTGAGCACCCTGGCCGACATCGAGGCGCTGCCGATCCCCGATCCGGACAAGGACCTGGGCTACGTGATGGACGCGGTGCGCACCATCCGCCGCGAGCTGAACGGCCGCGTGCCGCTGATCGGCTTCTCCGGCAGCCCCTGGACCCTGGCCACTTACATGGTGGAAGGCGGCTCCTCCAAGGACTTCCGCAAGTCCAAGGCGATGCTCTACGAGAACCCGCAGGCCATGCACGCGCTGCTGGACAAGCTGGCGCAGTCGGTCACCAGCTACCTGAACGGCCAGATCAGGGCCGGCGCCCAGGCGGTACAGATCTTCGACTCCTGGGGCGGCAGCCTGTCTGCGGCGGCCTACCAGGAATTCTCCCTGGCCTACATGAAGAAGATCGTCGACGGCCTGATTCGCGAGCATGAGGGCCGCCGGGTGCCGGTGATCCTGTTCACCAAGGGTGGCGGCCTGTGGCTGGAATCCATGGCCGAGACCGGCGTCGAGGCGCTGGGTCTGGACTGGACCTGCGACATTGGCAACGCCCGCGCCCGCGTCGGTGACAAGGTGGCGCTGCAGGGCAACATGGACCCGAGCGTGCTGTACGCCAAGCCCGAGGCCATTCGTGCCGAGGTAGGGCGTATCCTGGCCGCCTACGGCCACGGCACCGGTCACGTGTTCAACCTGGGCCACGGCATCACCCCGGAAGTGGATCCGGCCCACGCCGGCGCCTTCATCGAGGCGGTGCACGAACTGTCGGCCCAGTACCACCGCTGAGCCGCCGGCCGCCTCCGCATGGCGGAGGCGGCTTCCCTCCTGCTTCTCCGGCCTAGGCCGGTGCCAGATCGTAGGTGCGCAGGCGCGCCAGCAGCTCGCGGCCGTCGATGGGTCGATCGAACAGGTAGCCCTGGCCCACGTCGCAGCGCTGGCGGCGCAGGAAGCTCAGCTGTTCGTCGGTCTCGATGCCCTCGGCCACCACGCGCAGGCGCAGCTTGTGGGCCATGGCGATCACTGCGGCGGTGATTTCCATGTCGTCCTGGTTGCCGGGGATGTCCCTGACGAAGCTGCGATCGATCTTGATGGTGTCCAGCGGAAACTGCTTCAGGTAGATCAGCGACGAGTAGCCGGTGCCGAAGTCGTCCATGGCCAGGGTGAAGCCCAGCTCCTTGAGCTCGTGCAGGCGCTGGCGGTTGGCCTGGGTGGTGTCCAGCAGCAGGCTCTCGGTCAGTTCCAGCTCCAGGCGCGAGGCGTCCACACCTTCCTGTTCCAGAATGTCGCGCAGCTCGTTGACCAGTTCGTTGTCGTTGAACTGGCGGGGCGAGAGGTTGATGGCGATGCGCACCTGGGGCATGCCGGCCTCGTCCAGCCGCCGTAGCATGCGGCAGGCCTCGCGCACCACCCACTTGCCGATCGGCACGATCAGGCCGGTTTCCTCGGCCAGGCCGATGAAGGCGTCCGGCGGGAACATGCCCTCGGTGGAATGCTGCCAGCGCAGCAGGGCTTCCAGGCCGGTCAGCCGGTTGGTCTTCAGGCACAGCTTGGGCTGGTAGTACAGCAGCAGCTCGTTGCGTTCGATGGCATGGCGCAGGTTGTGCTCGATGAACTGCCGGCGGTGGGCTTCGGCGTCCAGCTCCGGCGTGAACACATGCCAGCGGTTCTTGCCCAGGCTCTTGGCCTTGTGCAGCGCCAGGCCCGCATAGTGCATCAGCGACTGGGGGTGGCGGCTGTGCTCCGGGCAGTGCGCCAGGCCGATGGAGGCGGTCAGGTTGATCAGCTGGTTGGCCACGAACAGCGGGCGGCCGAGCAGTTGCAGCAGCTGGCGGGAAACTTCCTCGGCATTCTGCTCGGCGTCGAGCAGCACGGCGAATTCATTGCTGGCAAAGCGTGCCAGGCAGGTCCGGGTGCCCAGGGCGTTGCGCAGGCGCCGCGACAGGCTGATCAGCACCTTGTCGCCGGTCTCATGGCCGAGCAGGTCATTGATGCGCTTGAAATTGTCCAGGTCGATCAGCAGCACGCTGAACGGGGCGTCCGGTGCCTCGCCCAGGCGTCGTTCCAGATGGCCGATGAAATAGGGCCGGTTGCCCAGACCGGTCAGGCTGTCGCGCAGCGACTGCTGGGTCTGGCGCTGGTGGTTCAGCTTCTTGAGGGTGACGTCCTCGCACAGGCCGAGCAGGTGGGTGGTGGCGCCCTGGGCGTCCCTGACCCGGGAAATCCACAGGTGCCCCCAGTAGGGTTCCAGGCTGTGTCGGCGCTGGCTGCGGAATTCCACTTCCCAGCTGTCGTTGTCGGGCTTCTGGCGCAGCGCGGCGCGGGTCAGCTCCGGCAGGCTGGCCAGCGCGGGAAACTCCGCCAGGGAGCGGCCCTGCAGCTCCTCGGCACTGTGCTGGGTGATGGCCTCGAAGCGGGCATTGGCGAACACCACCTGACCCTCCGTGTCCACCAGCAGGAAGGCGTCGGCGCTCTGTTCCAGGGCGCTGCGACACAGCTCGGCGATGTCCGGCGCGGCCGTCGGGGCGGTCAGGGGCAACAGGTAGCCCTCCAGACCCTGTTCGGTGGCCATGCCCACCTCCAGCAGGCGCATGCCCTGCGGGCCCGGCAGTTCGTACTGCAGCTGATAGCGGCCGTCCTGGGCCAACTGGTCCTGGACCTGGCGATGCATCTGCTCGCGCAGGGCGGCGGGCAGGCGCTCGGCGAGCGCCGGCAGCGGGGCGCCCTCCGC
>DATGNS010000116.1:0-3739 GCA_035306625.1 Pseudomonas sp.
CTGTGACCTTGATGAGATTCCCGAGCTGATCGCCCATTTCGGGCGTGGATGACCTTTTCCGATGTCTGCCTTTTCCCTTCCCGCGCGGGTGCGTGAGCATCCGGTGCTGCTGATCGACGACAGTGCGCTGCAGCGCGAATACGCCGCCGAACTGCTGGAAACCCTGGGCGTTACCCGGATCTCCCATGCCGGCAATGGCCTGCAGGCGCTGCAGCAGCTGCGGCGGCTGGCCGAGCAGTGCCTGCCGCTGCCCCTGCTGGTGGTGGATCTGGGCATGCCGGAAATGGATGGCATCGAGTTTCTCGTGCGCCTGCGCGAAGAGGGCCTGTTTGCTCCGGTGATCCTGGCCAGCGCCTGCGAGGAGGCCCTGGTGGCCACGGTACGGGACATGGTCCGCGCCCTGCGCCTGCCGCTGCTGGGCAGCCTGCCCAAGCCGCTGTGCGGCCAGCAGCTGCATGGCCTGCTGGAGCAGCTGCCGAATCTGAACTTCTCCGCGCCGGCCGAGGAAAGTCCGCGTCCGGAGGTCAGCGTGACCCTGGCCAGTCTGCGCGAGGCGCTGCGCAAGGGCCAGGTACGCCCCCATTACCAGCCCAAGGTTCAGCTGGATACCGGTCAACTGTTGGGTTACGAGGTGCTGGCGCGCTGGCATGACCCCATGCAGGGAATGCTCTACCCGGGTGATTTCATTGCCCTGGCCACGGAAGGCGGACTGCTGCCGGACCTGACCTTCGTTCTGGTCGATCAGGTACTGGAGGACCTGGCCCGGTTGCGGCGCCTGGGCTGGGCACCGAGCATGGCGATCAATATCGACATCAGCATGCTGGCCAACCGCGACTTCGCCAATACGCTGATCAATCGGGTACAGGCCAGCGGCGCCAGCGCCGACCAGCTGATCCTGGAAATCACCGAAAGCGCCCTGATGCTGGACACGGCGGCCACCCTGGCCTCGGTGGGGCGCCTGCGCCTGGCGGGTTTCGGCCTGTCCATCGACGACTACGGCACCGGCTTTTCCACCCTGCAGCAGCTCACCCGGCTGCCCTTCACCGAGCTGAAGATCGACCGGGCCTTCGTGGCCAGCGCGCGGCACAATCAGCGCAGCTACGCGATCCTGCAATCGGCCATCGACATGGGCGCGCGTCTGCGCCTGCCCAGCATCGCCGAAGGGGTGGAAACGGTCGAGGACGTGCGACTGCTCTGCGGCCTGGGCTGCAACGCCGCGCAGGGCTACCTGTTCGCGCGCCCGATGCCCGGCGAGGCGTTGCACGCCTGGCATGCCTCCCACGCCGGCAAGGCCGGGCTGGAAGCCTGGCTGGGTGACTGATTGGTCTGGAACGGACCTTGCTCTATACGGGTTTTTCTGGACTGCGTCAGGAAATCGCCATCGGTGAGAGGTGGCGGTGACGCAGCGTAGCGGAAGGATCGCCCGTGCAGAATGTTCGGTTTGCCCTGGTGCTGGCAGTCTTGCTGACCGCCGCGTTCGCCCTGGTGCTGTGGTGCTGGGCACGCCCCGATACCCATCCATTGCTGGCAGTCCTGCTGGCGGCGCTGCTGACCTTTGCGTTCACCTATCTATGGTGCCGGCGCCGCTCCCGCATCAACGAATCCTTCTACGTCCAGCTGCTGCGCCACCTGCCGACCCGCCTGCGCGTTCGTGATACCCGGGGCCGGCTGGTGCTCGACAATCATCCCGGGGCACGGGACGCGGTCGTCCTGCGCTCGAATCTGCCCCTGGACAGCGACGAGGCGCCCGGCGACCTGTCCCCGGTCAGCAAACGGGCCTGGGAGGGTTTGCGCGAGGTGCGGGCCACCGGCAGGCGGCAGGACATGCGCATCGAACTGCCGGCCGGCGACGGGCGTCCCGCCCGCGCCTACCGACAGATCTTCTTCCCCATTCGGAATACCCGGCGCCGCATCCGTGCCCTGGGCAGCCTGCTGATCGACGAGTCCGACCTGCACAACACCGCCCGGGCCCTGCGCGCCCTGACCGATGACCTGGAAGCTCAGGTGCGCGAGCGCACCCGCGAGCTGGCCCGGGCCAAGGAGGCCGCCGAACATCAGGCCGAGCTGCGCGCCGAGTTCATGGCCCATCTCAGCCATGAGATCCGCTCACCGCTGAGTGTGCTGATCGGCCTGTCCCACCTGGCGCGGCGCCATACCCGCGACCCGCGCCTGGACGGCTACCTGGACAAGATGCGTCGGGCGTCCGAACACCTGCTGGAAATCGTCAACGACGTGCTGGACCTCAGCCGCCTGGACGCCGGCCGGCTGCCGATCACCCAGGTGCCTTTCAAGCCGGGGGAGCTGGTGTGGAACGTGGTGGACATGATCAGCGAAAGCGCCCGCGAGAAGGGGCTGGCGGTGGGCGTGGAGCTGGACGAGTACCTTCCGGCCAGTCTGCATGGCGACCCGCTGCGCCTGTCCCAGGTGCTGATCAACCTGGCCGGCAATGCAGTGAAGTTCACCGCCGAAGGGCGCATCGACCTGCGCCTGCGGGTACTGGAGCAGAACAATGAGCGGGTGAGGCTGCGCTTCGAGGTGGAGGACACCGGCATGGGCATCGCCAGCGAGGACCTGCCCCTGCTGTTCCAGCCCTTCAGCCAGCTGGCAGCGCGTGTCGACCGTTCCTCCGGGTCCGGGCTCGGCCTGGCCATTTCTTCCCGCCTGGCCACGCTGATGGGTGGCGAACTGGGGGTGCGCAGCGCACCGGGGAAGGGCAGCCTGTTCTACCTGGACGTATCGTTCCGCGTGGCCGGGCAGGCCGGCAGCGAGGAGGAGAGTGATCCGCCGGTCGGCGAGCGGCCGTTCGCCCGTTTTGCCGGACACACCGTGCTGCTGGTGGATGACGATCCGCTGATGCGGGAGGTCTCCAGCGAGCTGCTGCAGTCCCTGGGCCTGCGGGTGCGCATGGCCGCCGATGGCCTGCAGGCGTTGCACTGTCTGCGCAGCGAGACGGATATCGATGTGGTCTGCATGGACCTGCAGATGCCCCATATGGACGGTCTGGAAGCCACCCGCCAATTGCGCCGGAGCTGGCCGCACCTGCCGGTGATCGCCATGACCGGCAACACCCGCGAAAAGGTGCGCGAGGAATGCCGGGCGGCCGGCATGAGCGACTTTCTCGCCAAGCCGGTGACCCTGGAGCAGCTGATGATGGTACTGCGGCGCTGGTTACACGACTCGCCGAGCGCGGAGTCCGAAGCTGCGGTGGCGCCAGGTCAGGGCCAGCCGCTGAGGGATATTCCGGGACTCGACCAGGCCGCCGCCCTGGAGCGCATGCTGGGCAACCAGGCCCTGTATGTGCGCATGCTGCGGCGTTGCCACGAGGAATATGCGACGCTGCCGGCGGACCTGCGGGACATGCTGGAGAGCGGTCGGCGCGACGAGGCAACGGAGCTGCTGCACCGGGCGAAGTCCATGATTGCCACCCTGGGCGCGGTGCACCTGCAGGCCCTGGCCGTCGAACTCGAGGCGGCGCTGCTGGCGGAACGCGAGTGGAGCGCCGAGCTGGCAGCCTTCGAAGCGGAATTCACGCGTCTGCATTCGGAGGTGCAGGAGGCACTGGAGGAAGCCGCGGGGGCGGGGTAGGGCCCACCGGCCGACGAACCCCGGCCTGTCCCTAACCCCTGCCGCCCTCGCGCACCCAGAACACCGTGGCGCCGGCCACCGCGGCGGGCATCATCAGGATGTTCAGGCCGGGAATCAGCAGGGCGGCGTAGGCGATGCCGCCGAAACTCAGGCT
>DATGNS010000117.1:0-2733 GCA_035306625.1 Pseudomonas sp.
GGGGCAGGCCGAAGCGGACGGTGTCGCGTCCCATCTCGCGATTGAGCCGGTCCAGGGTCGCCATCAGCCGCTGGCTGCGCGCGCGGCGCGCATCGTCCTCGGGTGTCTCGAGCAGCGAGGCCTGGCGCCGCTCGACGTCCACCAGGTCGAGCAGCATCACGCCGCACTTCTGGTAGCGGTAGTCCTCCAGGAAGATGGTCGCCAGGGCGCGGCTCGCCGCGGCCAGCAGCTCGCGACTGTCGGCACTGGGTGACGGCAGCGCCACCACCGCGGCGTTGCGGTACTGGGGCTCGCCGGCCAGGAAGGGGTTGGTGCGCACGAACACCTGGACTGCCTGGGCCAGGCTGCCCTGACGGCGCAGCTTCTCGCCGGCCCGGGTGCAGTGCTGGCGCATGGCTGCCTCCAACTCATGGCGCTCGCCGGTGAGCCGCCCGAAGGAGCGCGACACCAGCAACCGCCGGCGCGGCTCGCTCATGTCATCGAGGACGATGGCCGGCCGCCCGCGCAGTTCCCAGACCATGCGCTCCATCACCACCGAGAAGCGGCTGCGTACCCAGCGTGGGTCGGCCTCGCGCAGCTGCCAGGCATTCTCGATGCCCATCAGCGCCAGCCGTTCGGCGCTGCGTCGCGCCACGCCCCACAGGTCATCCACCGGGCAGGACTCGAGCACCCGGCGAGTGGCCTCACCTGCGGCGTCCAGTCGACAGACACCCTCGAAGGCGGGCTCGCGCTTGGCCAGTCGGTTGGCGAGCTTGGCCAGGGTCCGGGTGGGTGCCAGCCCCACGCCCACGGGGATGCCGGTCCAGCGGCCCACGGTGTCGCGCAGCTCCCGGCAGCGCGGCTCGAGCTCACCATCGGGGAAGCCGGAGAAGCCCACGAAGCTCTCGTCGATGGAGTAGGGCTCCACGTCGGGGGAGAACTCGCCCAGCACCTGGTTGACCCGCCGCGACATGTCGCCGTAGAGCGCGTAGTTGCTGGAGAGCAGCACCGCCTGGCGGCGCACCGCCGGCGGCAGCAGGTGCAGCGGCGCGCCCATGGCCACGCCCAGCGCCTTCAGCTCGTGGGAGCGCGCCACCACGCAGCCGTCGTTGTTGGAGAGCACGCCCACCGCTCGCCCCTCCAGGCGCGGGTCGAAGACCCGCTCGCAGCTGACGTAGAAGCTGTTGCCGTCGACCAGGGCGATCACCGCTCGCCCCCCGGCAGGGCGTGGAGCACGTGGGTGACCACACCCCACACGTGGCACTCGCGGCCCGCCAGGGGGATCGGCGCGAAGCGCGGATTGCTGGCCACCAGCCACACCTCGCCGCCGCGCCGCGCCAGGCGCTTGACGGTGGGTTCCCCCTCCAGGGCGATCACCACCACCCGGCCGGGCAGCGGCTCCAGGCTGCGGTCCACCACCAGCAGGTCGCCATCGTGGATGCCGTCGCCGAGCATGGAGTCGCCCTCGGCACGCACGAAGTAGGTGGCCGCCGGACGCTTCACCACATGCTCATGGAGGTTGATCTCCGCCTCGAGGTGATCGTCGGCGGGGCTGGGGAAACCCGCCCGCACCCGGCACCCCATCAGCGGCAGGCCCGAGTGCACCGCTCCGGGAGCGGCGCGGCCGATCACCCGAGCCCGAGTCGAATCCGACAATTTCATGGTTACCCCCACCAGATACTGTAAATAAATACAGTATCGAGTAGATGGCATCCGCTGACAACTCCAGCCGCTGACTTAACAGGCCTTAGAAAGGTGCAGTTCCTCAAGCGGCAGTGGGCGGCTGAACAGGTAACCCTGGAAGGCATGGCAGTCGTGGGCGATCAGCCAGTCGCGCTGGGCCTCGGTCTCGACCCCCTCGGCGATCACCTCGAGCTCCAGGCTGCGTGCCAGGGCGATGATGCTGGCCACGATGGCCGCCGAAGCCTCGTCGACGAGCAGGTCGCGCACGAAACTCTGGTCGATCTTGAGCTGGTCCAGCGGCAGGCGCTTTATGTAGGAGAGCGAGGAGTAGCCGGTACCGAAGTCATCCAGCGAGAAACGCACGCCTCGCTCTCGCAGGCGCAGCATCTTGGCCCGCGCCTCGTCGCGCTCCTCCAGGAACAGGCTCTCGGTGACCTCCAGCTTGAGGCGTTCGGCCGGCGCCCGGGTGGCATCGAGGATCGCCACCACCCGTTCGACGAAGTCCACCTCGCGGAACTGCCGCGGGCTCACGTTCACCGCCAGCGTCAGGTGCCGCCTGGCCGGGTCGGCGGCCCACGCGGCCAGCTGCCGACATGCACTCTCCAGCACCCAGGCGCCGATGGCCACGATCAGGCGGTTCTCCTCGGCCAGGGGGATGAACTCCCCGGGTGACACGGCCCCCCGCCGGGGGTGCTGCCAGCGCAGCAGGGCCTCGACGCCGCGGATCTCGCCCGAGTCCGTGACCTGGGGCTGATAGTGGAGGTGGAGCTCCTCCCGCGGCAGCGCCTGACGCAGGTCGGCCTCGAGGCGAGCGCGGGCCTGCAGGCGCACCTGCATCTCGGGGTCGAAGAAGCTCAAGGTGTTGCGCCCCGCCGCCTTGGCCTGGAACAGCGCCATGTCGGCCTGCTGGAGCACCTCGTCAAGGCTTGTCTCGTGATCGCGGAACAGGGTGATGCCCAGGCTGCCGGTCACCATCAGGCGTTCACCGCCCAGCAGCACGGGGGCCTGCAGGGCCGACAGCAGCTTGTGCGCCACCCGCTCGGCGATCACCGCGACCTCCTCCGGGCGCTC
>DATGNS010000118.1:0-28822 GCA_035306625.1 Pseudomonas sp.
CAAGCGCCGCGCCTTCAGCCTCGACGGCTGGCTGGGCCTGGCCCGCGAGCTGCGCGAGGCCGGCTGCCAGGCCGAGCTGGTGCTCTCCGGCCTGACCCTGATCGAGGCCGCCAGCGAGCTGTCCAGCCTGCGTCGCCTGTGTCACAACGGCGAGCTGCTGGTGGAGGCCAACGACATCGGCGCGGTACAGATGCTCGGCGAGAAGGGCCTGCCCTTCGTGGCCGGCCCGGCCCTGAACATCTACAACGGCCATGCCCTGGCCGAGCTGATCGACATGGGCATGCAGCGCTGGTGCCCGCCGGTGGAGTGTTCCGGCACCCTGATCCGCGACAGCCTGGAGCAACTGGATGCCCTGGGTGTGGCTCGCCCCGAGGTGGAACTGTTTGCCTACGGTCACCTGCCGCTGGCCTATTCGGCGCGCTGCTTTACCGCACGGGCGGAAAATCGTCCCAAGGACGACTGCCAGTTCGTCTGCCAGAACTATCCCGAAGGCATTCCCCTGCTGAGCCAGGAGGGCGAGGCCATGTTCACCATCAACGGTATCCAGACCATGTCGGCCAAGGTCTGCAACCTGCTGGCCGAGTTCCCGCAGATGCGCGCCACCGGCGCCGACATCCTGCGCCTCAGCCCGCGCGCCGAAGGCATGGCCGAGGTCATCCGCAGCTTCCATGAGGTACGCAACGGCGGCCTGCCGCCGCTGGCCATCGACGGCTGCAACGGCTACTGGTACGGCCAGCCCGGCATGCTGAGGGCCGAGGAGGTGGGATTGTGCTGACGCTGCATCCGCGCCTGGCGCGCCTGGCCCTGAAGGTCGGCGAACCGCTGCTGCCCCTGACCCGTCATGTGCCCTTCGCCATCCAGAAGCAGGTGCTGGAGCTGGCCGTGGCGCGCATCTTCGCAGTGCCCCTGGCCGACGGCGCCTTCGACCTGCTGGACGGTCGCTGGCTGCGCCTGGAGATCACCGACCTGGGCCTGGCCTGGAACATCACCCGTACCCCCGGCGGCCTGCAGCTGGTGCGCGGCGCCAAGGCCGACGTGTGCATCCGCGGCCGGTGGAAGGAATTCCTGCTGCTGGCCAGTCGTCAGGAGGATCCGGACACCCTGTTCTTCCGCCGTCGCCTGGTGATCGAGGGCGACACCGACCTGGGTCTGGCGGTGAAGAACCTGCTCGACAGCCTGGACCCGGACGACATGCCGGCCTGGCTCTGGCAACTGCTGCGCACCCTGGGCGAGGTGGCCAGGGAGGACATGCAGCCGGCCCAGCCGGTCGCCGGTCTCTAGGGTCAATGCGGCGGAGGGAAGCGCTGGTCTACGCTTGACTGCCAGGACCCCAACAGGAGGAACTGGAACATGCAGGCGACTCTTCCCCCCGCGTTGCGCGCGCTGCGCTTGCCGCTGCGTCTGCGCCTCTGGGACGGGCAGCAGCTGGAGCTCGGCCCGGAACCTCGCGTCACCCTGGACGTCCGCGAGCCGGCACCGCTTGCCCTGCTGGCCAATCCGCGTCTGGATGCCCTGGCCAGCGCCTACATCGAAGGCCAGCTGGACATCCAGGGCCCGCTGCCGGACGTGATCGCCCTGGCCGACCAGCTCAGCGCCACCCTGGGGGGCGAGGAGGTCGAGGCGGTCGAGCCGCGGGTGGCCCACGACCGGCAGACCGACGCCGAGGCCATCGCCTACCACTACGACCTGTCCAACGACTTCTATGCCCTCTGGCTCGACCCGGAGATGGTCTATTCCTGCGCCTATTTCCCCACCGGCACGGAGGACCTGACCAGCGCCCAGCGCGCCAAGCTGGATCACCTGTGTCGCAAGCTGCGGCTGCGCGAAGGCGAGCACCTGCTGGACGTGGGCTGCGGCTGGGGCGGCCTGGCCCGCTTCGCCGCGCGCGAATACGGCGCCCGGGTCACCGGCATCACCCTGAGCCGCGAACAGCTGGCCCTGGCCCGCGAGCGGGTCGCCGCCGACGGCCTGACGGACCGGGTGACCCTGGAACTGATGGACTACCGCGACCTGCCCGGCGACGGCCGCTTCGACAAGGTGGTCAGCGTCGGCATGTTCGAGCACGTCGGCCATGCCAATCTGGGCCTGTACTTCCAGCACCTGTTCGCGGCGGTGAAGCCCGGCGGCCTGGTGCTCAACCACGGCATCACCGCACGCTATCCGGATGGCCGCCAGGTGGGCCGCGGGGCCGGCGAGTTCATCGGCCGCTACGTGTTCCCCCACGGCGAGCTGCCCCACCTGTCGCTGGCGGTGGCGCGCATGAGCGAGCAGGGCCTGGAGGTGGTGGACGTGGAAAGTCTGCGCCTGCACTACGCGCGCACCCTGGAGTTCTGGAGCGCCAACCTGGAGGCACGCCTGGAGGAGGCGGCCCGGCTGGTGAGCGAGAAGACCCTGCGCATCTGGCGCCTGTACCTGGCCGGCTGCGCCTACGGTTTCCGCCACAACTGGATCAACCTGCATCAGATCCTCGCCGTGCGCCCGCTGGCCGATGGCGGCCACAACCTGCCCTGGAGCCGCGCCGACCTGTACGTCTGATGGTTCCCGGCCCGCAGGAGCGGCTTCGCCGCTCCTGCATCCGGCTGGCGCGAGTGGCGGGTGCGATGCCGTACCGTCTGACATACCATGCCGCTTCCTTTCCCCAGCGAGACATGCCGTGCCGCGCCTGCGTCGTTCAGTCCTGTTCACCCTGCTGCTGATCCTGCTGGGCGGGCTGCTGTTCGTCTGGCTGGGCGGCCGGCTGGGCGAGCGCGCCGCCTGGGAGGCCCGCAGCCTGGAGGGCCGCGCCCAGCTGGAGCTGTACCGGCAGAACCTGCACATTCTGGTGGAGCGGTTTCACGCCCTGCCGGCGCTGCTGGCGCAGGACAATGCCGCCCACCGCCTGCTGCGCGAACCGGGCAACCCGGCGTTGCGCCAGGCCATGAACGAGCGGCTGGCGCGGCTCAACGCCGAGGCGGGTGCCAGCGTCATCTACCTGCTGGACCGTGACGGCCGCACCCTGGCGGCCAGCAACTGGGACGAACCCAGCAGCTTCGTCGGCCACGACTACGGCTTTCGCCCCTATTTTCGCAATGCCCTGGCCAGCGGCTCGGGCCACTACTTCGCGGTGGGCGTCACCACCGGCGTGCCGGGCTACTTCGTGTCCCGGCGCGTGGAGGACGGCACGCCGCTCGGCGTGCTGGTGGTCAAACTGGAACTGGAGGAGCTGCAGCGCGACTGGGTGGGTCACAGCGGCACCCTGCTGATCACCGACGACCATGGCGTGGTGATCCTCAGCAACCGGCCGGCCTGGCGTTTCGGCCATCTGCAGCCGCTGGGCGAGGCGCAGCGCGAACGCCTGCGCGAGGAGCGCAAGTACGCCGAGCAGAGCCTGCATCCGTTGTACAGCCAGGTGCTGACCCGCTACGCGGACGGCGAGCTGCGCCGCGTGCAGCGACCGGACGGGGAGCGCGACTATTTCTGGCAGAGCCAGGCGCTGCCCGCCGAGGACTGGACCCTGCACCTGCTGCAGGAGCCGGGCGTGGTGCGCGATCCGGTGCTGATCTACCGCGCCGGGGCCGCCGCCCTGTGGATGATGCTGACCTTCGGCGTGCTGTTCCTGCTGCAGCGCCGCCGCAACCTGCAGCTGATGCGGCGCAGCCGGGCCGAACTGGAGCGTCTGGTGACCGAACGCACCGAGGAGCTGCGCAAGACCCAGGACGGCCTGGTGCAGGCCACCAAGCTGGCGGCGCTGGGGCAGATGTCGGCGGCCCTGGCCCATGAGCTCAACCAGCCGCTGACGGCCATGCGCATGCAGCTGGGCAGCCTGCGCCTGCTGCAGCAGGGCGGGCGCACCGCCGAGATGTCCGAGGCCCTGCAGCAGATCGACGGGCTGCTGACGCGCATGACCGCGCTGACCGGTCACCTGAAGACCTTCGCCCGCAAGAGCCCGGGTGGCCTGCGCGAGCGGCTGCGGCTGGCCGACGCCCTCAACCAGGCGCTGCAGCTGCTGATGCCGCGCTTGCGCGCCGGCGCGGTGCGCCTGGAACTGGCCGTGGACCCGCACGCCGAGGTGCTCGGTGACATGATTCGCGTCGAGCAGGTCCTGCTCAACCTGCTGGACAATGCCCTGGACGCCAGTGCCGACCGGCACCCGCCGCGGCTCGGCATCCGCAGCTGGCGCGAGGCGGGCTGCTGGGCCCTGGCGGTCGAGGACAACGGCGGCGGCATTGCCGCCGAGCATTTCTCCAGCCTGTTCGATCCCTTCTTCACCACCAAACCGGTAGGCGAGGGGCTGGGGCTGGGGTTGTCGATTTCCTACGGCATCCTGCGCGACCTGGGCGGCAGCCTGGAGGCGGCTAACGGCGCCCAGGGGGCGGTGTTCACCCTGCGTCTGCCCATGGCGGATGGCGATGACGAGAGCGAGCCGAATGAGCGAACGAATGAACGAACAGGTGCTCTTCATTGATGACGAGGCGGCCATCCGCCAGGCGGTGCGCCAGTGGCTGGAGCTGTCCGGCATTCCGGTGCGCGTCTGCGCCAGCGTGGCCGAGGCGCTGCCGCTGCTGGGCAAGGACTTCGCCGGCGTGGTGGTCAGCGACGTGCGCATGCCGGGCAGCGATGGCCTGCAGCTGCTCACCCGGCTGGCGGACATCGACCGCGAGCTGCCGCTGATCCTGGTCACCGGCCATGGCGACGTGGCCATGGCCGTGCAGGCCATGCAGCAGGGCGCCTACGACTTCATCGAGAAGCCCTTCAGCCCGGAACGCCTGCTGGACAGCGTGCGTCGCGCCCTGGACAAGCGCCGCCTGGTCATGGAGAACCGTCAGCTGCGCACCCAGGCGGCGCACAGCCGGCGCATCGAGAGCCAGCTGCTGGGCGCCTCGCCGGCCATGGTGCGCCTGCGCCAGCAGGTGCTGGAACTGGCCGGCACCTCGGTGAACGTGCTGATCCGCGGCGACACCGGCTCCGGCAAGGAGGTGGTGGCCCGCTGCCTGCACGATTTCAGCCCCCGCGCCGGCCGGGAGTTCGTGGCCCTGAACTGCGCGGCGATTCCCGAGAGCATCTTCGAGAGCGAGTTGTTCGGCCACGAGAGCGGCGCCTTCACCGGCGCGCAGGGCAAGCGCATCGGCCGCATCGAGCATGCCGACGGCGGCAGCCTGTTCCTCGACGAGATCGAGAGCATGCCGCTGGCCCAGCAGGTCAAGCTGCTGCGCGTCATCCAGGAACAGAGCCTGGAGCGCCTGGGTTCCAACCGCAGCATTCAGGTGGATGTGCGGGTCATCAGCGCCGCCAAGCCGGACCTGCATGAGGAGGTGCGCGCCGGGCGCTTCCGCGAGGACCTGCTGTATCGCCTGAACGTGGCGGAGATCGCCGTGCCCGCGTTGCGCGAGCGCCGCGAGGACATCCCCATGCTCTTCGAGCACTACACCCGCCAGGCGGCTGAACGGCACGGCCGCGAGGTGCCGCCGTTGCTGCCCTCGGACATGGCGCGCCTGCTGGCCCACGACTGGCCGGGCAATGTTCGCGAACTGATCAACGCCGCCGAGCGCCATGTGCTCGGGCTGGGCGGCCAGAACCTGGCGCCGGCGCCGTCCGGACAGAGCCTGGCGGCGCAGATGGAAGCCTTCGAGGCGCAGTGCCTGCACCAGGCGCTGTTGCGCTGCCAGGGCAACATCACCGAGGTGATGGCCTTGCTGCAGCTGCCTCGCCGCACCCTCAACGAGAAGATGCAGCGCCACGGCCTGCAGCGCAGTCGCTACCTGCCGGCTGGCGCGGTGGAGGACGAAGGTTAGGCGGATTCTTGCCGATTGCATGACGGCAATAAGCGGTTTCTTGCCGATGGCGGCACCCCGCCGCCCCTGCCGGGCGCCCGGTAGCGGGCCTGGCGCGCGGTTCTTCGGTAGTGGCACAGCTCCTGCTAGGTTATTGGGAGGTCTTCGATCACTTCGAAAGACCCCCAATAAGAAAGGAGTGGTATCCATGCGCATCAGCAAACGTCTCGGCCTGTTCGCGGCCGCGGTCGCCTTTACTGCCAGCAGTGCGGCCCTCGCCGCACCCACCTTCATCAACGTGCTCACCGGTGGCACCAGCGGTGTGTATTACCCGATCGGCGTGGCCCTGTCACAGCTGTACGGCAACGGCATCGAAGGCGCCAGGACCTCGGTGCAGGCCACCAAGGCCTCGGTGGAAAACCTCAACCTGCTGCAGGCCGGCCGCGGCGAGCTGGCCTTCTCCCTGGGCGACTCGGTGGATGACGCCTGGAAGGGCAACGCCGACGCCGGCTTCAAGGCGCCGCTGAACCGCCTGCGCGCCATCGCCTCCATCTACCCGAACTACATCCAGGTGGTGGCCAGCAAGGAGTCCGGCATCAAGACCCTGGCCGACCTGAAGGGCAAGCGCGTCTCCGTGGGTGCGCCCAAGTCCGGCACCGAGCTCAACGCCCGTGCCATCTTCAAGGCCGCCGGCCTGAGCTACGACGACCTGGCCCGGGTGGAATTCCTGCCCTATGCCGAGTCCGTCGAGCTGATCAAGAACCGTCAGCTGGACGCCACCCTGCAGTCCTCCGGCCTGGGCATGGCGGCCATCCGTGACCTGGCGGCGATGATGCCGATCACCTTCGTGGAAATCCCCAAGGACGTGGTCGAGAAGATCGGCAGTCCGGTCTACCAGTCCCGTCCGATTCCGGCCGGCACCTATGAGGGGCAGGACCAGGACGTGATGACCGCCTCGATCACCAACATGCTGATCACCCACGAGAAGGTCTCCGACGAAGTCGCCTACCAGATGACCAAGCTGGCCTTCGAGAACCTGGATCGCCTGGGCAACGCCCACTCCGCAGCCCGCGCCATCACCCTGGAAGGCGCCGTGCAGGGCCTGCCGATCCCGCTGCACCCGGGTGCCGAACGCTACTACCGTGAAGTCGGCGTCCTGAAGTAAGTCGTCATCCCGCCAGCCGGTCCCGGGCTGCGTCCGGGGCCGGCCGTTTCCTGTGTTCCGGGAGTCTTTCATGAGCGAGCAACAAGGCTTGCATGCCAGCCCCAGCCAGTGGCCGAAAGCGCTGTTCTACGTCGCCCTGCTGTTTTCCACGTACCAGATCTTCACCGCCGCGTTCCACCCGGTTTCGACCCAGGTGCTGCGTGCCGGGCACGTGGCCTTTCTGCTGCTGATGATCTTTCTGTCCTACCCGGCCCGTGGCACCGGGCGTCCCTGGCAGCCGCTGGGCTGGCTGCTCGGCCTGGCCGGCGTGGCCACTGCCTTCTATCAATGGTATTTCGAGGGCGACCTGATCCAGCGTTCCGGTGAGCTGACCGGCGAGGATATGCTGATCGGCGTACTGCTGATCGTGCTGGTGTTCGAGGCCGCACGCCGGGTGATGGGTATTGCCCTGCCGCTGATCTGTGCACTGTTCCTGGCGTATGGCCTGTTCGGCGAATACCTGCCGGGCGAGCTGGCGCACCGCGGCTACGGCGTCGACCAGATCGTCAACCAGCTGTCCTTCGGCACCGAAGGCCTCTACGGCACGCCGACCTACGTCTCGGCGACCTACATCTTCCTGTTCATCCTGTTCGGCGCCTTCCTGGAGCAGGCCGGGATGATCAAGCTGTTCACCGACTTTGCCATGGGCATGTTCGGCCACAAGACCGGCGGCCCGGCCAAGGTGTCGGTAGCCTCCTCGGCGCTGATGGGCACCATCACCGGTTCCGGGGTGGCCAACGTGGTGACCACCGGCCAGTTCACCATTCCGCTGATGAAGCGCTTCGGCTACAAGCCGGCCTTCGCCGGTGCGGTGGAGGCCACGTCCAGCATGGGCAGCCAGATCATGCCGCCGGTGATGGGCGCGGTGGCCTTCATCATGGCCGAAACCATCAACGTGCCCTATGTCGAGGTGGCCAAGGCGGCCCTGCTGCCGGCGCTGCTGTACTTCGGCGCGGTGTTCTGGATGGTGCACCTGCAGGCCCGCCGCGACAATCTCAAGGGGCTGCCCAAGGACCAGTGTCCGAGTGCCTGGGAAGCGGTCAAGCAGCGCTGGTTCCTGCTGATCCCGCTGATGGTACTGGTCTACCTGCTGTTCTCCGGCTTCACCCCGATGTTCTCCGGCACCGTCGGCCTGGCGCTGACCGCCATCGTCATCCTGGGGTCGGCGCTGATCCTGCGGGTGTCGTCCAACATGCTGCGCATGGTGTTCTGGATCGCCCTGGGCATTGCCTGCGCGGGCTTCTTCAAGCTGGGCATCGGCGTGGTGTTCGGGGTGATCTTCGCGCTGGTGGCCGCCTGCTGGTTCGTCAGGGGCGGTCGGGAAACCCTGCGCGCCTGCGTGCATGCGCTGGCCGAGGGCGCCCGCCACGCCGTGCCGGTGGGCATCGCCTGCGCTCTGGTGGGTGTGATCATCGGCGTGGTGTCGCTGACCGGGGTGGCCACCACCTTCGCCGGCTACATCCTGGCCATCGGGCAGAACAACCTGTTCCTGTCGCTGGTGCTGACCATGATCACCTGCCTGGTGCTGGGCATGGGCATTCCGACCATTCCCAACTACATCATCACCAGCTCCATCGCCGCGCCGGCGCTGCTCGACCTGGGCGTGCCGCTGATCGTCTCGCACATGTTCGTGTTCTATTTCGGGCTGATGGCCGACCTGACCCCGCCGGTGGCGCTGGCCTGCTTCGCCGCCGCGCCGATTGCCCGGGAGAACGGCTTCAAGATCAGCCTGTGGGCGATCCGCATCGCCGCGGCGGGCTTCGTGGTGCCCTTCATGGCGGTCTACGATCCGGCGCTGATGCTGCAGGGCGACAGCCTGCTGGACTCGCTGTACATGTTCGGCAAGGCGGTTGCCGCCGTGGCCCTGTGGAGCTTCGCGGTGGTCGGCTTCATCAGCCGGCCGCTGGCCTGGTGGGAGCGTCTGCTGGCGTTTGCTGCCGGCGTATCGCTGGTGCTGGCGGTACCGGTCAGTGATCAGTTGGGCTTCGCCCTGGGCGTGCTGGTGATCGCCCAGCATTGGGTGCGGGTGCGCCGGAGCCAGCCGGTCGTCCAATGATCGGTCTGTGCCTGGGATTGGCCGGGGTGCTGTGGGCCCAGGTGCCCACCGCCGAGTTCACCCTGGCCTGGACCCACACCATCGAGAAGATCCGCTGGGAAGAGGACTACCGGGCGACCCCCGCCGGCCTGCAGTTGCAGGCCGCGCGCATCCGCGGCACCGGCGCCGGCATGGAAGTGCCGGACGGTGCCGTGCTGCGCGACGGCGCCTGGCACTACCAACCACGAGTGCCGGCGTTGCCGCTGCTGCGTCTGGGCCGTACCCCGGAAGCAGGGGACTACCAGCTGTGTCACGCCGGTAGCTGCAGGCCGCTGGCCCACTGGCTCGGCCCGCCGCGCCACGAGCAGCCGGCGGTCGAGCTGTGGCCCTGTGGGGCCTGAGGTTTCGCCGTGGCGGCGGATGGCGCACCATAGGCGTCATGCTCGAACAGATTCCCACCCATGTGATTGCCGGCCCGCTGGGCGCCGGCAAGACCAGCCTGCTGCGCCAGCTGCTGAACCAGAAACCGGCCGGTGAACGCTGGGCGCTGCTCATCAACGAATTCGGTGCCATCGGCCTGGATGCCGCCCTGCTGGACAGCGGCGAGGCGGAGGTCAGCTTCGCCGAGGTGGCCGGCGGCTGCCTGTGCTGCGCCACCGGGGTGCCCTTCCAGGTGGGCCTGACTCGCCTGCTGCGCCGCAGCCGGCCGCAGCGCCTGTTCATCGAACCCTCCGGGCTGGGCCATCCGGCGGCGCTGCTGCATCAGTTGCGAAAAGCCCCCTGGCGGGGTGTGCTGGCGCCGCAGCCTCTGGTGCTGGTGCTGGATGCCGAAGCGCTGGCCGCCGGCGCGCCGCTGCCGGAGAGCCAGCAGGCGGTGATCGGCGAGGCGGGCCTGCTGGTGCTCAACAAGTCCGCAGGTCTGGATGAGGCGCAGCGCGCGCAGTTGGCGGCGCGCTGGCCGGAATCGAAACGGGTCTGGACCGAACAGGGCAGGCTGGCACTGGCCGACCTGCCACAAGCCCCACTGACAGCGGCTCCGGCAACGCCGTTGCCGGAGCCCGCTGCCATCCCGGCCGGCACCCTGTGGTCCGATCCCGCGCAGCCCCTGTGCGAAGTGCGCGAGGCGCCGGAAGGCTGGAGCATCGGCTGGCGCTGGCACCCCGGCCAGTGCTTTGACCTGCCGCGGCTTTGCGATCGGCTGCAGGGACTGGGCTGGCTGCGCGCCAAGCTGGTCATGCACGGCGAGCACGGCTGGTTCGCCGCCAATGCCGTGCAGGGCGCCGCGCTGGAGCTTCGGCCGAGCGCCTGGCGCCGGGATTCGCGCCTGGAGCTGATCTTTGCCGGCGCGCAGGATTCGCAGCACCTGAACGCCCTGTTCCGGGATTGTCGATTCCCCGCCTGAGTGGCGCTCGTTACCATGCCAGCCCGCGTTGTGCGGGCCCCGTCATCCGAGCAGTAGATACCGCCTATGAATCTGCAATCCTGGTCCCATGCCTGTTCCGCCGGCTTCACCCTGCGCGGCTGGCACACCCCGCCGTCCGGCAAGCCGCTGCTGCACTTCCTGCATGGCAACGGGTTCTGCGGCCGCGCCTACGAGCCGCTGCTGCAGCATCTGACCGAGCATTTCGACCTGTGGCTGTGCGATGCCCAGGGACATGGCGACAGTGATCACGGCGGCACCTTCGTGGGCTGGAACCGCAGCGCCGAGCTGGCGGTCGAGGCCTTCGAGGCCGGACGCGGGATCTTCGGCGAGGTGCCGCGCTACGCCGTGGGCCACAGTTTCGGCGGCGTGCTCACCAGCCTGATCCTGGCCGACCATCCGCAGCTGTTCCGTCGTGCCGTGCTGCTCGATCCGGTGCTGTTCACCCCCAACATGCTGCGTCTCAAGCAGCTGCTGGGCGCCCTGGGCCTGTATGACCGCCTCAACGAGAAGGCCAAGCGCGCCCGCGCGCGGCGCAACCACTGGGCCGATGCCGACGAGGCGCGCAATCGCCTGCGCGGCCGGGGCATCTTCAGGAACTGGGACGAGACCGCGCTGACCGCCTACGTGGAAAACGCCCTCAAGCCCCATCCGGACGGTGGGCTGCAGCTCAAGTGCCATCCCACCCGGGAAGCCGAGGTGTTCAGCACCGCGCCCAAGGGACTGTGGCGTCAGCTGCGCCGGGTGCGCACGCCCTGCACCCTGATCCACGGCCAGGACAGCTATCCGTTCGTGCTGGACTCGGCCCGGCGTCTGCCGCGCCTCAACCCGCACGTGCAGGCGCGGGCGGTGGAGGGCGGCCACTGTTTCATGCAGGAGCGCCCCCAGGCCACGGCCCTGCTGGTGCGGGACCACCTGCTGGCCAGATGAGGCGCGGGATCTAGCGGGAACGCTCGCGCTTCCACTGGTCCAGGTCGATGACCTGGCCGGGTAGCCGCGGCGCTTCGGGCGCCTGTTCGTGGAGGGTGCCGCCTTCCGCGGCGGCGCGGGCGCAGGGGTAGGGGTCGAGCTCGATGCCGCCGGGGTGGTTGCCGAACATGCGGATGCTGCCCCGATGGCGCTGTTCGCCGGTGACCGTGAACTCGAAGGCGTACACCCGCGCCAGGCGCCGGCGCCCTCGGGCGTCGGGCAGCCATTTCAGACCCTGCAGCGCCACGGTGTCATCCAGCAGTTGCAGATCCAGGCGCTGGCAGTGCCGCTTCACCAGGCGCA
This sequence comes from Pseudomonas sp., assembly GCA_035306625.1. GTDB lineage: Bacteria > Pseudomonadota > Gammaproteobacteria > Pseudomonadales > Pseudomonadaceae > Serpens. The sequence goes on from DATGNS010000118.1 coordinate 11,682, forward strand.
GCGCTCGCTCGCGCACGCCATGGGCGTGCCACAGCCAGGCGACACCGGCGCCGGCGCACATCAGCAGGAAGAGAGAAGACAGGGACACGGGATGGCGCTCCGCAACGGGGTCCGTTCAGCTTACCGCATGCGACGCCGCGTTTGCGTCGACAGGGTTTTGCGCGATACTGCGCCGCCTCGAATTTCCCGAACCCCGGACCCCCTCGATGAAACGCACGCCCCATCTGCTGGCCATCCAGTCCCATGTCGTGTTCGGCCATGCCGGCAACAGCGCCGCGGTGTTCCCCATGGCGCGCCTGGGGGTGAACGTCTGGCCGCTGAACACCGTGCAGTTTTCCAATCACACCCAGTACGGACGCTGGACCGGCGAGGTGCTGGCGCCGCGGCTGATCCCCGAGCTGGTGGAAGGCATCGCCAACATCGGCGAGCTGGGCAACTGCGACGCCGTGCTGTCCGGCTACCTGGGCAGTGCGGAGCAGGGGCGGGCGATCCTTGAGGTGGTGCAGCGCATCAAGGCGGTCAATCCGCGCGCGCTCTACCTGTGCGACCCGGTGATGGGCCATCCGCAGAAGGGCTGCATCGTGGCGCCGGAAGTCAGCGACTTTCTGCTCGAGGAGGCGGTCGGCGCGGCCGACCTGCTGTGCCCCAACCAGCTGGAGCTGGACAGCTTCGCCGGCCGCCGGGCCGATTCCCTGGAGGACTGCGTGGGCATGGCCCGGGCCCTGCTGGCGCGCGGGCCGCAGGCGGTGCTGGTCAAGCACCTGGACTACCCGGGCAAGTCCGCCGAGGATTTCGAGATGCTGCTGGTCACCGCCGACGAGGCCTGGCACCTGCGCCGTCCGCTGCTGGCCTTCCCGCGCCAGCCGGTGGGCGTGGGCGATCTGACCTCCGGTCTGTTCCTGGCGCGCCTGCTGCTGGGGGACACCCTGGTGCAGGCGTTCGAATTCTCTGCCGCCGCCGTGCACGAGGTGCTGCTGGAAACCCAGGCCTGTGGCAGCTATGAGCTACAACTGGTACGGGCACAGGATCGACTGGCCCGGCCCCGGGTGCGTTTCCAGGCGCAGCGGTTGTAGTACCAGCCGTGTCGCCTGTCCCTGTGCGTCAGGCGAAGGAGCGGCTATGAAGGCACTTGTGATCATCGGACTGCTGGCCCTGACCGGCTGCGGCGGGCTGCGCATGGATACCAGCCACACGTCCACGGCGCAGAGCAGCCGGGTGCAGTACATCGTGCTCCACTACACCTCCGCCGATCTGCAGCGTTCGCTGGAGCTGCTCACCCGGGGCGAGGTGAGCGCCCACTACCTGATCGGCGACAGGCCGCCAACCCTCTATCGACTGGTGGACGAGAACCGCCGCGCCTGGCACGCCGGTGACAGCGAATGGCAGGGTCGTACCTGGCTGAACGCCAGCACCCTGGGCATCGAACTGGTCAACCCCGGCTATGAAGAAGATGCCGAGGGCAATCGTCGCTGGCATCCCTATCCGTCGGAGCAGATCGAGGTGCTGATCCGCCTGCTCAAGGAGCTGATGCGGCGTCACGAGCTGCCGCCGGGCAGCATCATCGGCCACAGCGACATCGCTCCGCAGCGCAAGGTCGATCCCGGGCCGCTGTTTCCCTGGCATCGCCTGGCCCGCGAAGGCCTGATTCCCTGGCCGGACGACGCCCAGGTGGGCGTGCGCCAGCGACTGTTCGCCGCCGTCGGCCTGCCGCCGATCGCCTGGTTCCAGGAGCGGCTGGCGCGCCTGGGCTATCGGGTGCCCGCCCATGGCGAGCTGGACGAGGCCACGCAGAAGGTGCTGGCCGCCTTCCAGATGAAGTACCGGCCCTCCCGGTACGACGGCCAGCCAGACGCTGAAACCGCCGCCCTGCTGCAGGTGCTGGCGCCGGCACCGGTGGTGGAGCTGGCGGACGCGGAGGCGGTCGACCGCTGAGCCGGCCGACGATCAGCAGGGGAGCGCCCGGCCACTCGGCTAGTCTTCAGGGTTCCGATGCGTGCCCCGTGCATGCGTCCTGGCTGCGGAGACCGGAAGTGATGCATGACCGCAAGACGTACTCGCCAGGCCACGCGCTGTTCGCGCTTGCCGTGCTGGCCATCCTGCACACCGGAGGGCATCCGTCGGAGCCCACGACACCCGGCACCGTCCCCGTTGTCCATTCATCAGGCACCCACCAGGCGCCGCCGCCCCGACCCTTACCGGTCGGGCAGTCGCCCAGCTGGGTGTTCTGACGCCGTCCATACGAGGGACACGCCATGCTCAGCTGGGCCATAACCTTCCTGATCATTGCCATCATTGCCGGGGTACTCGGCTTTGGCGGCATCGCGGGAACCGCCACCGGGATCGCCAAGATTCTGTTCATCATCTTCCTGGTGCTGTTCGTCGCCTCCTTCCTGTTCGGGCGCTTTCGGGGGCCGTGAGCCCCCGGCCGGTCAGCTGAAGCGGGCAGCCAGCCGGGCCACGTGCTCGCCCTGGAAGCGCGCCAGGGCCAGCTCCTTGGCGGTGGGCTGGCGTGAACCATCGGCCCCGGCCAGGGTGGCGGCGCCATAGGGCGAGCCGCTGCGCACCTCGCTGATGTCGTTGAGCTCGGCGGCGCTGTAGGGCAGGCCGACGATCAGCATGCCGTGGTGGGCCAGGGTGTGCCAGAAGGATGTGACGGTGGTTTCCGTGCCGCCGCCGGTTCCGGTGGAGGTGAACACGCTGCCCAGCTTGCCGATCAGCGCGCCCTTGACCCACAGGCCACCGGTCTGGTCGAGGAAGTTGCGCATCTGCCCGCTCATGTTGCCGAAGCGCGTCGGCGTGCCGAACAGGATGGCGTCGTAGTCGCCCAGCTCCTGGGGTGTGGCGATGGGCGCCGCCTGGTCCAGCTTGGCGCCGGCCTTGCGCGCCAGCTCCTCGGGCATGGTTTCCGGCACGCGCTTGAGGCTGACCTCCACGCCCGGCACGGCACGTGCGCCCTCGGCGACCGCCTGGGCCATCTGTTCGATGTGGCCGTACATCGAGTAGTACAGGACAAGTACCTTCTTCATGGTGGCATCTCCACAGGTTGCGTCCGATCAGCGTAGATGACCGCTTCGCTTGGCGGCCCGTATCATCCGGTCATTCATCCTTCGAGGGATCGCGCGATGCTCAACGGCCTGTGGCTGGGCTTTTTCCTCGTCGCCGGGCTGTCCGCCCTGCTGCGCTGGCTGGTGGCGGGCGATGCGGCGGTATTCGCCGCCATGGTGCAGGGCCTGTTCGACATGGCGCGGTTGTCGGTCGAGGTGATGATCGTGCTGTTCGGCACCCTGACCCTGTGGCTGGGCTTTCTGCGCATCGCCGAGAAGGCCGGCCTGGTGGATGCCCTGGGCCGCGCCCTGGGACCGCTGTTCGCGCGGCTGATGCCGGAGGTGCCGCGTGGGCACCCGGCGCTGGGTTTCATCACCCTGAACTGCGCCGCCAACGGCCTGGGCCTGGACAATGCCGCCACGCCCATCGGCCTGAAGGCCATGCGCGCGCTCCAGGAGCTGAATCCCTCCCGCACCACGGCCAGCAATGCGCAGATCCTGTTTCTGGTGCTCAACGCCTCGTCGCTGACCCTGCTGCCGGTGTCCATCTTCATGTACCGGGTACAGCAGGGCGCGCCCGACCCGACTCTGGTGTTCCTGCCCATCCTGCTGGCCACCAGTGCCTCGACCCTGGCCGGCCTGCTGTCGGTGGCGGTCATGCAGCGCCTGCGCCTGTGGGATCCGGTGGTGCTCGCCTATCTGCTGCCCGGCGCACTGCTGCTGGCCGCCTTCATGGCGCTGCTGGCCACCCTGAGCGCCACGGCGCTGGCCGCGCTGTCCTCGCTGCTCGGCAACCTGGTGCTGGTCGCCATCATCCTGGCCTTCCTGCTGGCCGGCGCGCTCAAGCGGGTGCCGGTCTATGAGAGCTTCGTGGAGGGGGCGCGGGATGGCTTCGACGTGGCCAGGAGCCTGCTGCCCTACCTGGTGGCCATGCTGTGCGCCATCGGCATGCTGCGCGCTTCGGGCGCTCTGGAGTTCGGTCTGGACGGCCTGCGCTGGCTGGTGGAATGGGCGGGTTGGGACAACCGTTTCGTCGAGGCACTGCCCACCGCGCTGGTCAAGCCGTTCTCCGGCAGCGCGGCACGCGCCATGCTCATCGAGACCATGCAGACCCACGGCGTGGACAGCTTTCCCGCGCTGCTGGCCGCCACCATCCAGGGCAGCACGGAAACCACCTTCTATGTGCTGGCGGTGTATTTCGGCGCGGTGGGCATCCAGCGCGCCCGCCATGCGGTGGGCTGCGCCCTGCTGGCCGACCTGGCCGGCGTGCTGGCGGCCGTTGCCGTCTGCTATTGGTTCTTCGCCTGAGGAATGCGCCGGTCCCAGAACTGGCGAGCCAGGGTGTTCAACTGGGCCGCCTGGTCGCTGACTTCCATGGCCGCCTCGCGGCTGGCCCGGCTGTGGGTCACGCTGCCATGGTTGCTGGCCTGAATGGCGTTCATGCTCTGGAAGATGACGCCGCAGGCTTCGGACTGCTCCTCCACGGCGTGGGCGATCTCGGCGCACAAGGCGGTGATGGCGTTGACCCGCACCTGTACCTCGGCCAGCGCCTGGCTGGCCTGCTCGGCCTGGGCTTCGCTGTGTTCGGCCTGGCGCAGGCAGTCCTGCATGGCGTCGGCCGCTTCGCCGATCTGCTCCTGCAGGGCCTGCAGGATGCCGCGAATCTGCGTGGTGGAGTCCTGGGTGCGGATGGCCAGCTGACGCACCTCGTCGGCCACCACGGCAAAGCCGCGTCCTGCGTCGCCGGCGCGGGCGGCCTCGATGGCCGCGTTGAGGGCCAGCAGGTTGGTCTGCTCGGCGATGGCCTCGATCACGCCGATCACCGAGTTGATGCGCGTGCTGGCGCCCTGCAGGCTCTCGATGGTGCGCACGGCCTCCTGCATCTCGCGGGCCAGGTTGGCGATGCGCTGGCTGGTGTCGCGCACCTGCTCCTCGCCGCTGCGTGCGGCGCGGTCGGCGGCGCCGGCGGTGACGGCGCTGTGCTGGGCGTTGCTGGCCACCTCGCGGATGCTGGCGGCCATCTCCTCGATGGCCTGGGCGATCTGCCGGGTTTCCTCGCGCTGGCGGCGCGAGTTCTGGTCGCCCTGGGCGACGGCCTGCTGCAGGCGCTCGGCCTGCCCGGCCAGCTGGCGGGCAGCCTCGGCCAGGCGCCCGACGATGGCGCCGGCTTCCATGGTCTGCATCTGCAGGGCGAAGGCGATTTCGCCGAACTCGTCGCTGCGCCCGCAGTACACCCACTGGCCCACCGGGTTGATGGCGATGCGCCGGGCCTGGACGAGCAGCTGGCGCAGCGGCGCCAGGGTGTGCCACAGCCCGGCGGCGAACATGCCCAGGCCCGCCGCGCCGCTGGCCAGGGCGATGAAGGGGTTGGCATCCAGGGCGAGGATCGCCAGCCCGAGCGCGGCAGTCACCGCCAGGCCGCACAGGCCCAGCAGGCGGGCGAACAACCCGGGGCGCCAGCGCAGCGGCTGCGGGGTGCGTCCGGCCAGCAGTTGCCGGTACACCCGGTCGGCGGCGTCGATCCAGGCTTGTTCGGGGCGGATGCGCACCGACTGGTATTCGGTCACCTTGCCATCCTCGACGATGGGCGTGACATAGGCGCTGACCCAGTAGTGGTCGCCGTTCTTGCAGCGGTTCTTCACCATGCCCATCCATGAACGCCCGGATTCCAGGGCATTCCACAGGCTGGCGAAGGCGGCCGGGGGCATGTCCGGGTGGCGCACGATGTTGTGGGACTGGCCGATCAGCTCCTCCTCGGTGAAGCCGCAGATGCGCACGAATTCCGGATTGACCGAGGTGATGATGCCCTTCAGGTCGGTGGTGGAGAGGATGTTGATGTTTTCGGGGAGCGGCACCTCGCGGCCGGTGACAGGCAGGTTGATCTTCATGGCCGCCTCCGGGGGGTGTGGCTGGGGCTGTTGGCGATGTTCACGGTGCGTCCTTTCCTGTGAGTAGCGCCTGTCAGCCGACCGGAGCGGGTCGGCGCACAGGCGGATCGATGCGTCGGGTCAGCAGTTGTTCCAGCTGGTCGGCCGGAATCGGCCGGCTGAACAGGAACCCCTGGGCGTTCTGGCAGCCCTCCTGGCGGAGGAAGTCCAGATGCTGTTCGGTCTCCACCCCCTCGGCGGTGACGGTCAGCCCCAATGCCTTGCCCAGGCCGATGATGGCTCGGCTGATGGCGTACAGATCGGGGTCGGTATGGGCCCCGAGGATGAAGCTCTTGTCCACCTTCAGGCTGTGCAGGGGGAAGCGCTTGAGGTAGCCCAGCGAGCAGTAGCCGGTGCCGAAGTCGTCCAGCGCCAGGCGCACGCCCATGCGGGCGAGGCGCCGCAAATTGCCGTGCAGCTCGGCGCTGTCCTCCATCAGCACGCCCTCGGTGATTTCCAGCACCAGCGCGTCGGGCGCCAGGCCGGTCTCCGCCAGCACCGTCATCACCCGGGTGGAGAAGCCCGGCTGCAGCAACTGGCGGTTGGACAGGTTCACCGACACGCTGAGCTGGTGATGGCCGGCATCCTGCCAGGCGTGAACCTGGCGGCAGGCTTCGCGCAGCACCCATTCACCGACACGCACGATTTCCCCGGACTCCTCCAGCACCGGGATGAAGGTGCCGGGCTCGACCGGCACGCCGTTCTGGCGCCAGCGCAGCAGGGCTTCCACGCCGCGCAGCTGGGGCCGGCCCTCGTCGATGCGGTAGATGGGCTGGTAATAGACCTCGAACTCCTCGCGGCCCAGGGCCTGGGCGAGCGCGCTCTCCAACTCCAGGCGATGCTGGGCGGCGGCCTGCAGTTCACTGCTGTAGCGGGCGTACTGGGCCTTGCCGGCGCTCTTGGCGCGATACAGGGCCAGGTCGGCGGCCTGCAGGGCCTCGCGCACCTGACCGGGCTGCTGCAGCGGGGCGATGCCGATGCTGGCGCTGACGCTCAGTTCGTGGCCGGCCACCAGCAGCGGGTCGAGCAGGGTGTCGAGGATCTGCTGGGCGATCTGCTCGGCTTCGCCGGGGGAGCGGATGCTGTTGAGCAGCACCACGAACTCGTCGCCGCCGAAGCGCGCCAACTGGTCGCCCTCGCGCAGGCAGCGCTGCAGGCGCTGGGCGACATGGATGAGCACCTGATCGCCGACGCTGTGGCCCAGGCTGTCGTTGATCAGCTTGAAGCGATCCAGGTCGACGAACAGCAGCGCCGCCATGGCCTGTTCACCCCGCAGCTGGCGCTGCTCCAACCGGTGCAGCAGCTCGTCCAGGCGGGTGCGGTTGGCCAGGCCGGTGAGCGGGTCATGCCGCGCCGCGTGGCGCAGGCGCTGCTCGGCCAGCTTGCGCTCGCTGATGTCGGTCTGCGAGCCGGTCAGGCGCAGGCCGCCGCTGCGGTCGCGCTCGGCGATGCCGCGTACCAGCACCCAGGCGAAGCTGCCGTCGCCGCGGCGGATGCGATACTCGTGCTGCAGGGTGGGGGTGTCACCATTCAGGTGCGCGTCGATGGCCTGGCGCAGGGCGGGGAAGTCGTCCGGGTGCACGCGGCAGAACCAGCTCTGGCTGCTGTCGTTGAGCGCGTCGCGCGTCAGTCCGAGCATGCTGGCCCAGCGCTCGGAAACATACAGGCGATCGAACTCCACGTCCCAGTCCCAGAGGCCGTCATTGGCGCCGCGCATGGCGCGGGCGAAGCGCGCCTCGCTGTCCTCCAGGGCCTGGCGCTGGGTAGCCGCGTAGGCGTCCACGGCCAGGGACATGTCGAAGAACACCGCCTTGAGCAGGCTGGAGAACATGGCCAGGTGCTCGCTGTCCGGAAACAGCTCGCCGAGCAGGCTGTCCAGATACAGGCGATAGGCACCCAGGTACCACTTCATTTCCAGGCCGATGCGTTCGTGCACCATGCCCACGCGCAGGCGCTCGTGCACGTACTTGTAGTCGTAGGGGCCTTCGAACAGGGTGCGGTAGTACTCGCGCTGGCTGCCCTTGAGTCGCTGCAGGGTATGGTCGTCGTTCAGCAGGCGCGCCAGCGGGGTGAACTGCTGCAGGTGGGCGTACAGCTCTTCAACGAATCGCTGATGGAACGGGCGCAGCGATTCGGCGTGGCGATTGAGCAGCTTGCCGTCGGCGGGAGTCCATTCCAGGTAGCGGCAGCGTGTGTGGATCTCGGTGCGATCGAGGCCGATCCGCTGGAACAGTGGCTTCAACTCCTGCTCCGGACTCATGGATGTTTCCCGGAATGGATCGGATTGCCGCGGGTACCCGACTTTTTGCGGCTTTTTACCGGCCAGTTATGGCATTAGGCTATCAACTTAACCGCCTCTTGATGGTTCGCTTGTTGACCTGCGCCATCAAAGCCGCGTGCTGTTCGGGCCGGACCTGGGTCGATTTAGCCATTAATCTCCGGCGGTTTCGGTATAGAGTTACCCAACGACCTTGCCCCACGAAGGCGGTCGAACCCTAACAAGCAGAAGAAGGAGCAATCCCCATGAAAGGCCATACCTTGGCATGGGCCCTGGCAGCCAGCCTGGCCACCACGCTGGGCAGTACCGCAACCGCGCAGGCACAGGATCGCTACGTGACCATCGGCACCGGTGGTCAGACCGGTGTGTACTACATGGCGGGGCAGTCCATCTGCCGCTTCGTGAACCGCAACGCCGAGAACCTCAAGTGCAACGCTCCGGCCAGCGGCGGCGGCGTGGCCAACGTGAACGGCCTGCGCAGCGGCGAGTTCAACTTCGGGGTGATGCAGTCCGACCACCAGTACAAGGCCATGAAGGGCCTGGCGCCGTTCGAAAGCCACGGCGAGATGGGCGAGCTGCGTGCCGTCTTCTCGCTGCAGAGCGAGGTGTTCACCGTGCTGGCCCGCCGCGACGCCAACATCAAGTCGCTGGATGACCTCAAGGGCAAGCGCGTCAACATCGGCAACCCGGGCTCCGGCCAGCGTGACACCCTGGAGGAGATCATGCAGGTCAAGGGCTGGGACCGCTCGGTGTTCGCCCTGGCCGCCGAGCTAAAGCCGGCCGAACAGGCCAGCGCGCTGAGCGACAACAACATCGACGCCATGACCTACTTCGTGGGCCATCCCAACGGCGCCATCCAGGAAGCCACCACCACCGTCGACGCGGTGCTGGTGCCGATCACCGGTCCGGAGATCGACAAGCTGCTGGCCGAGAAGACCTACTACACCAAGGCCGAGGTGCCCGGTGGCCTGTACCGTGGCAACGACAGCGCCACGCCGTCCATCGGCGGCAAGGCCGTGCTGTCCACCACCACCAAGGTGGACGCCGAGGTGGTCTACCAGCTGGTCAAGGCGGTGTTCGAGAACCTGGATCGCTTCAAGCGCCTGCATCCGGCCTTCGCCGACCTCAAGCCCGAGGACATGATCAAGGTGGGCCTGACCGCGCCGCTGCATGAGGGCGCCGAGCGCTACTACAAGGAGCGTGGCTGGCTGTAACGAGGAAGGGCCGCCCGGCCGGCCGTTTTCTCCTCGTCGAAACCCGCGGGCCCGGCCTGCGGGTTTCTCCGTTTTTCCACCTGAGTCCGGGTGCCTGCCATGCAAGACAAAGAACTTTCCACGCAAGAACTGATTGCCCAGGAAGTGGGCGCCCGCCTGCCCGAAGGCCTGATGGCCAGGGTGATCGGCGGAATCGCTCTGCTCTGGTCGCTGTTCCAGCTGTGGATTGCCTCGCCCCTGCCGTTCGTGTTCGGCGTGGGCGTGTTCAACGACACCGAAACACGCTCCATTCACCTGGCGTTCGCTCTGCTGCTGGCCTTCCTGGCCTATCCGGCCTTCAAGCGCTCGCCCCGTGCCTATGTGCCCGCGACCGACATCGCGCTGGCCCTGGTGGCCGCCGCCAGCGCCGTCTACCTGTTCATCTTCTACCAGCAGCTGGCCCAGCGCCCCGGCAGCCTGACCACCCTGGATCTGGTGGCCGCCTGCGTGGGCATTCCGCTGCTGCTGGAAGCCACCCGGCGTGCCCTTGGCCCGCCCCTGGCCATCATTGCCCTGGTCTTTCTGTTCTACAGCCTGGCCGGCCCCTGGATGCCCGGGCTGCTGGAACACCGCGGGGTCAGTTTCACCGCCCTGGCCAACCACCAGTGGATCACCACCGAGGGCGTGTTCGGCATCGCCCTGGGGGTGTCCACCAGCTTCGTGTTCCTGTTCGTGCTGTTCGGTGCGTTGCTGGAGCGAGCCGGCGCCGGACACTATTTCATCCAGCTGGCCTTCAGCCTGCTCGGCCACATGCGCGGCGGCCCGGCCAAGGCCGCCGTGGTGGCCTCGGGCATGACCGGCCTGATCTCCGGCTCGTCGATCGCCAACGTGGTGACCACCGGCACCTTCACCATCCCGATGATGAAGAAGGTCGGCTTCTCCAAGGAGAAGGCCGGCGCGGTGGAGGTGGCCTCGTCGGTGAATGGGCAGATCATGCCGCCGGTGATGGGCGCGGCGGCGTTCCTGATGGTCGAGTACGTGGGCATGCCCTACGTGGAGATCATCAAGCACGCCTTCCTGCCCGCCGCGATTTCCTACATCGCGCTGCTCTACATCGTGCACCTGGAAGCCCTCAAGCAGGGCATGCAGCCCATCGGCAGCCGCGCGCACAAGCCCTGGCTGCTGCGCCTGACCGGCTTCGCCTTCGGCGCCGCGCTGATCAGCGGCCTGTCGCTGGCGGTGTACTACGGCCTGGGCTGGCTCAAGCCGGCACTGGGTGACTATGCCCTGCCGGTGATCGGGGTGCTGCTGGCGCTGGTCTACCTGGGTCTGCTCAAGGTCGCCGCCAGCAATCCGCCGCTGCCGCCGGAGGACCCGGACAAGCCGCTGGAGGAACTGCCGCAGACCCGCGCGGTGCTGCTGTCCGGCCTGCATTTCCTGCTGCCGGTGGTGGTGCTGGTCTGGTGCCTGATGATCGAGCGGCTGTCGCCCGGCCTGTCGGCGTTCTGGGCGGCGGTGATGCTGATCCTCATCCTGGTCACCCAGCGTCCGCTGCTGAACTGGCTGCGCCATGACGGGCAGCACCAGCATGGCACCTTCCTCGATGGTCTGGTGGACCTGCGCGAGGGGCTGACCGCCGGGGCACGCAACATGATCGGCATCGGCATCGCCACGGCGGCCGCGGGCATCATCGTCGGCGCGGTGTCGCAGACCGGGGTGGGCCTGGTGCTGGCCGACGTGGTCGAGATGCTGTCGATGGGCAACCTGCTGCTGATGCTGCTGCTGGTGGCGGTGTTCAGCCTGGTCCTCGGCATGGGCCTGCCGACCACCGCCAACTACATCGTGGTGTCCAGCCTGCTGGCGCCGGTGGTGGTCGCGCTGGGGCAGCAGAACGGCCTGATCGTGCCGCTGATCGCCGTGCACCTGTTCGTCTTCTACTTCGGCATCATGGCTGACGTGACGCCCCCGGTGGGACTGGCCTCGTTTGCCGCCGCGGCGGTGTCCAAGGGCGATCCGATCAGGACCGGCATCCAGGCCTTCTACTACAGCCTGCGCACGGCGGCGCTGCCGTTCCTGTTCATCTTCAATACCGACCTGCTGCTGATCGATGTGGGGCCCTGGCAGGGCCTGGCGGTCTTCCTGATTGCCACCGTGGCCATGCTGCTCTTTGCCGCCGCCACCCAGGGCTACTTCCTGGCGCGCAATCGCTGGTACGAGGGCATCCTGCTGCTGCTGGCGGCCTTCACCCTGTTCCGTCCCGGTTTCTGGATGGACATGGTGCACGATCCCTACCGGCAGAGCCCGCCCACCGAGCTGGTGAGGGTGCTGGGCGAGATCGAGGCGCACAGCCAGCTGCGCTTGCGGATGCTGGGCGAGGATGCCGTGGGCGATCCCCGCGAGTTCACCCTGTTGCTGCCGGTGCCCGCCGGCGAGACGGGAGAGGAGCGGCTGGAGCGCCTGGGCCTGATGCTCTACGAGGAGGAGGATCGGGTGCTGGTGGACAGCGTGGCCTTCGGCAGCACCGCCGCCGATCTGGGCCTGGACATGGATCAGCAGATCCTGCAGGTGCTGGCACCCACCGACCGCTGGGCCAAGGAATGGATGTGGATCCCCGGCCTCATGGTGTTTGCTCTGGTGGTGTGGCTGCAGCGTCGCCGCCAGGCGAAAGGCTGAGGGCGGCCGAGGCCGGCTCCGCGCCGGCCTCCAGCACCGGATAGGCGGCGGCGCAGAACAGGGAGTTGAGCCGCTTCATGTCGGCGATCAGCTCCAGGTGCAGGCCGCTGCTGTGCAGGCTGGCCACCACGCCCTCGCTGAGGCGGTTGACGTGGGCGTGAGTCAGCTGCCGTTCCCGGGCCTGGAAGCGGCGCTTCTCGTCGAGCAGGCGCTGTGCGCCGTCCGGGTCCGCGCCAACGAACACCGACAGGCCCAGACGCAGGTTGTCGAGCAGGCTGGTGTGCAGGGCCAGCAGTTCCCGCAGGCCGGCCTCCGAGAAGGCGTGGGCGCGAGCGGTCTTGTGGCTCTGCAGCTTGCCCAGCATGTGTTCGATCAGGTCGCCCGCGTGTTCCAGGTTGACCGCCAGTTCGATGGTTTCCGCCCAGCGGCGGTTGTCGCGGGGCGACAGGTCGTCCCGGTTGATCTGCGCCAGATAGAGCTTGACCGCGCTGTACAAGGCATCGACATCGTCATCCAGGGCCCGGATGCGCTGGCCGGCGCCACGGTCATCGTCACGCAGCACCAGGCGGAACTGCTCCAGCATCTGCTCCACCAGATCGCCGATGCGCAGGGCCTCGCGCACTGCGTTGGCCAGGGCGAGGGCCGGGGTGGCCAGGGCGGCCGGGTCCAGATTGCGGGGCTGCACGCCGCCCTCGCTCTCCGGTCGCTCCGGCAGCAGCCAGCGGCTCAGGCGCGCCATCAGGCCCACGGTGGGTAGCATCAGCAGGCAGCGCAGGCTGTTATAGAGCACGTGGAAGCCGATCACCAGGCTGGCGTTGTCCAGCGGCAGGCTGCCCAGCCAGGCCACCAGCGGGTCGAGGAAGGGCATGATCAGCAACAGTCCGATCATCTTGTAGAGTAGGCTGCCCAGGGCCACGCGGCGGCCGGCGACGCTCTGCAGGCTGCTGTTGAGCAGTGCCAGCACGCCACTGCCGATGTTGGCACCGATCACCAGGCCGACGGCCACCGGCAGGCTGAGCAGGTCGGCGCCGGCCAGGGTGGCGGTGAGCAGCACGGCGGCCAGGCTGGAATAGCTGAGCAGGGCGAACAGCGCGCCGATCAACGCGTCGAGCAGGATATCGCCGGTCAGCTCGGCGAACAGCACCTTGATGCCATTGGATTCGGTGATCGGCTGCGCCGCGGCAACGATCAGCTCCAGGGCCAGCAGGATCAGCCCGACGCCGATCTGCACGCGGCCGAACTGGCCGATGCGGGTCTGGCGCCGCGACAGGAAGAGGACCACGCCGATGAGGATCAGCAGCGGTGACAGCCAGTGCAGGTCCAGGGTCAGGGCGCGGGTCATCAGCGCGGTGCCCACATCCGCGCCCAGCATGATGGCCAGCGCCGGGGCGAGGCTCATCAGGCCCTCGGCGACGAACGAGGTGGTCAGCAGGGCCGTGGCGTTGCTGCTTTGCACCAGGGCAGTGACGGCGATGCCGGCACAGAAGGCCAGCGGCAGGTTGCGCGTGCTGCGGTTGAGGGTTTCGCGCAGTTGCGAGCCGTACACGCGCAGGATGCCGGTGCGCACGATATGGGTGCCCCACACCAGCAGGGCCACGGCGGAAAGCAGGTTGAGCAGGGTCAACATGGACCAAGCCTCCCAGAAAAAGCCTGACAGGCAGCTACACCGCACAACCGGGCGGATGACGGATGCGTTTGAGAGAGGGACGAGGGACGCGAGGCCGCCATTGACGGCGGCTGATGCAGGGATGTTACTCGGCCCGCCCGCTTCCGGCCAGTGGCCTCAGAAACCCAGCAGGCCCAGGATGAGGGGCAGGCTGGCGATGGCCAGCAGGGTCTGCAGGGTGAGCACGCCGGCCATCAGCTGGGCGTCGCCGCCCAACTGGCGCGTCAGCACATAGCTGGCAGTGGCTGCCGGAATGGCGAAGAACACCACCACCACGGCGCTTTCCATGGAAGGCAGCCCCAGGTACTGGGTAACGCCCCAGGCGAGCAGCGGCATCAGCAGCAGGCGCACGACGCTGTTCCCCACCAGCGGGCCCAGCTGGGCACTCAGTTCCCGCGGCTGCAGCGCCGCGCCGACGCACAGCAGCCCCAGTGGCAGGCTGGAAGCGGCCATCAGGCTCATCAGCCGGTCGCTGCCGCCAGGCAGGCCGATGCCGCTCAGGTTGATCAGCGCGCCAATCACGCAGCCGAGAATCAGCGGATTCTTGACGATGGGCAGCAGCAAGGTGCGCGGGCTGAGACCACGCTCGGCGGTCAGTGCCCAGACCGACAACACGTTGACTGCCGGCACCATCAGGGCCAGCAGCACGGCGGCGATGCCCAGTCCCTCGGTGCCGAACAGGTTGCCGACGATGGCCAGGCCCAGGTAGGTGTTGAAGCGCAGCTGCGCCTGGGTGTGTACGCCGAACCGTGCCGCGGGCCATTTGAACAGGCGGCGCAGGAGGAGCAGGACAACCCAGCCGATGCCCAGTGCGCTGAACACGGCGAGCGCCAGGCGGGGAATGGCCGGGTCGGTGAGCGGCGCCTTGGCCAGGCTGGCGATCAGCAGGGCCGGGAACAGGATGAAGTAATTGAGGCGCTCGGCGCCGGGCCAGAAGCTCTCGCTGGGAAACTGCCAGCGACGCATCAGATGGCCGGCCACGATCAGGGCAAAAAGCGGCCAGATGGCCATCAGTACTTGCAGCACATACCCACCGAAGCCGGGCAGCGCCCGGCAGAAACGAAAAACGCCGATATCTTGGTTGCGGTGCGGGACAAAGGCAAGATCATTAGCAGGCTAGCGAGTGCCGGATTCCAGTCGCAAGCCGCCGCTCTGGCGGTGCAATTCACGCACCCGCTCACCGAGCTGAGCCAGATTGCTCTCGACTGCGGCCAGTTCGTGGCGCCGTTGCGGCAGTAGCAGCTGGCGCAGATCCTGATCGAGGGTATCGCTGAGCCGGCGCAGATACCGGTGGCGTTCCTCGCTCAGGCTGCTCAGCTCCTGCCATTCCGCCGGCAGCGGCAGGCCGTAGCCGCTTTGCAGCAGCTCCGCGGGCCGACTGAGGAAACCGGCCTGTACCAGCATGCTCTGCAGCATCTCGCCGGTGCGCTGCATGCGCGGATCCGCGGCCCCGCTCAGGTAGCGCTGCTTCAGTTCGTCCTGGGCCAGCAGCAATTGCTGGCGCTGGGCAGCCTGTTCGAGCAGCAGCAGGGCAGCGCTGGTGCGCAGGTCGGCCCGGGCGATCCAGGGTTGACGATGGTCGGCCGGCAGCGCCAGCCATTCCTCCACCGTGCGCTGGCTGATCGGCAGCTGCTGGCGCAGCACGCTGAACATGGCCTGGTAGCGGGCGCGGAATGAGTCGAAGCGGTAACCCAGGCGCAGGGCCTCGCGGCTATCGGCCAGCGGCGACGGGTCGGCCAGCCCGCGGGCGATCAGCGAGTCGAGCAGCGCGTTGGGCATCACGCTGTCGAGCCCGCGCAGGGCCGGATGGTCGGTGCCGGTGCGCAGCAGTTGCAGGGTTTCCACCGCGCAGTTGTTGGTCAGGAAGTAGTAGCGGCCGTCGTAGCTCCAGTGCATCTCCACGGCGCGCCGCACCAGGGCGTCGCGGCTCGCCTGGTCCAGGCGCAGCGGCACGGACAGCAGATCGCGCAGCTCCACCTTGGTGTACTCGTCCACCACCTGGGCCAGCGGCAGGATGAACAGGCGCGAGGGGTATTCGCCGGTGAGGCCGTCCCAGCTGGACAGCTGCAGGTCGCCCACGAAGGCGCGGAAGGACAGCACCAGGTGATGGTCCAGGTCGAGGCGGCAGTCCGCGCCACGCGGGCGCCCGGGAGCGCAGATTACCAGGCGCAGCATGCTGTGGCCCCAGCGGCTGACCCAGTTGTCGTTGGCTTCCGCGTAGAGGTAGTCCACCTCGTAGACCCGTTCGGGGTCGATCCAGGCCAGCGGCGCCTTCTCATAGTCGCGACTGGCATTGAGATAGGGCAGGCGCGGGCTGCACGGCTCGGCCCGCGGCGGCTGCCAGGTGAAATGGGCCTGGAAGTATTGATGCAGAGCGGGGCGACGGCAGGCGTAGGTGGGATCGAGGAGGAAATACTCGAAATTCACTGCCAGGAATTCCCGCGGGTTGTGCAGCTCATAGGGGTCCGGGCTGCGTTCGCGCAGGCCGTTCTCGCTGACCGGCTCGCCACGACCGCCGATGCGCTGGGGCCAGCCGGCCAGTTCCAACAGGCGCGGGTCGTCGGACAGGGTGAAGCGTCGCGTGGTCTGGCCACGGCAGGTGTCGGGCAGGCCGACCAGACCGAGGGTGTCGGCCAGACGGGCGCAGCGGGCCAGCTGGCGGCGCTCGGGCGGCGACCACAGGCGCGCCCGGTCGTAGCGATGGGCCAGTTCGTGCAGCACCGTGGCGAGCAGTTCCCGGTAGCGGGTGCCGTGGGTGCGTCCGGTGCGCTCCTGACTGGCGCTGCCATCGACCAGGCTCGCCAGCAACGCCTGGTTGAGCAGCAGGCGATCGCCGACCAGGCGGCCATGCACGGCGTCGGGCAGACGGGTCCAGCGCACCCTGATCCGCTGGTCCAGGCGCTCGAGGAAGGCGGGTGGCAGCAGGGCGTGGGCAGTGTCGAGCAACTGTTGGCTGACCTGTCGCTGAGCGGCATCCAGCCCGCGCTCGTCCAGCTGCAGGCGCAGCTCGGCATGCGTGCCGGTGGCCAGCGAGAGAAGCAGGGGCAACAGCCAGAGCCGGAGGCGAAGCAGCGGATGGGTCATGGAACTTGGACCGCAGCCAGTGGCTGCGCGGGAGGAAAACACGCGCCGCCCGTCGACGGCGCGTCGGATCGCTTAGCGAGCCAGGATGGCTTCGGCCAGCTCCAGGTCGGAGGCTTGCAGGGCCGGAGCCTTGGCACGGATCAGCTGCAGTGCGGATTCCAGCTGGGCGCCACGGATCTCGCCGGCGCTGGCGACGAAGCTGGCGGCATCCTCGCGGGCGGCCAGGACGACCTTGTCGTCGCCGGAAGTCAGGTTGGTGGTGGATTCGGAGGTGCC
>DATGNS010000119.1:0-16690 GCA_035306625.1 Pseudomonas sp.
GGACAGGTGAAAGACCATATATTTATTGTGACTGTTGTCGACGAACGGTAGACTGCCGATCCGTGATCCGGCGCTCCTTTTTCCGGGAGCATCCGGCATGCCGGCAGCTCCGCAGGGGCCCGTAGTAGGTAGCCGCCCCGGATGACCGGAAGCGGCAGAGAATGAGCGGTACATCCATCATGAACAACGCAGAAGTGCAGTCGCAGTCGCCCCAGTCTTCCGCGCCCCAGCGCGCCCCGCGGCCCCGTCGGGCCGAATCCACCCTGCGAGCCAGCGCCCTGTTCGCGCTGCGCGTCTACAACAGCCATATTCTCGAAGGCCTGCTGGAAGAGCACATTCGTGCGGTCATGCACGCGCGCACGGAAGAGCAGATCCGCGAAGTGATCGCCATGGCCGACAGCCTGCTGCGTCGCTGACGGCGTGCCCGCTCAGGGCGTCGCGGCAATCACCACCCGGTTGCGGCCCTGGTGCTTGGCCTGATACAGCGCCTCGTCGGCCGCCTTGAGCACCTGGGCGGGGAAGGCGCTGGTCAGGGGATAGTGGGCCACGCCGAAGGACAGGGTCACCGCGTGGCTGTCCGCCTCGTCGCTGTCCTCCAGCAGGCACCGCAGTCGCTCGGCCAGTTGCGCGGCCTCCTCCAGACCCGTGTCGGGCAACAGCAGCATGAACTCTTCGCCGCCGCTGCGGCACAGCACGTCATTGGGGCGTGCCACCCGGCGCATCTGATCGGCCAGGTACTGCAGGGCACGGTCACCGGCATCGTGGCCGAAACGGTCGTTGACCTGCTTGAAATGATCGATGTCCAGCAGTGCCACGGCGAAGGGGCGGGCATCGTTCTCCCATTCTTCCAGTGCCAGCTGGGCGCCACGCCGATTGGCCAGCCCGGTCAGCGGGTCGGTGATCGAGTCCAGGTTCAACTTGCCGATCTTGCGGTTGAGGATCTCCAGGCCCGCCAGGATGGAGCGCTTGAGCTGCGCCGCCTCGTAGTACCAGGACTTGACCTTGCGCACCTCCTGGGCGGCCAGTTGGCCGTCGGTCTGCTGCACGCTGCGGGCCAGGTGGCGCAGGGGGCTGGCGATGATCCATGACAGCCACCAGATGGCCAGCATGATCAGCAGCAGCACCGGAATGACGAACCCGGCCACGTCCCAGGCCAGGCTCTTGAGCTCCGCCAGGGTCATCTCCAGGGGGCGCTGGGCCACCACGCCCCAGCCGGCGCTCTGAATGGCGGCATAGCCGGCCAGCACTTCCTCGCCCTTTTCACTGACCAGTTGCAGGCTGCCGTTGCGTCCCTCGCGCACCGCCTGGGTGATGGGGTTGTCCGGCAGTTGCTTGCCGATCCACTGCGGATCGTCGTGATAGAGCACATGGCGGTCCTGGGAAAAGGCGTAGAGGTAGGAGCCGTCCCGATGGTGATGCTCGCTCAGCAGCTGGTTGAGCACGCTGGGCTCGCGCAGATAGATGGAGCCCCCCAGATAGCCGAGGAATTCGCCGGCCTCGTCGAGTACCGGCTGGGCCAGGGCCACCACCAGGCGTCCGGTGGTGGTCAGGAAGGGGCGGGATACCAGGGGCTCGCGGCGCAGGAGGATTTCCTCCGAGCCGCGGCTCTGCCGGTCGAACACCAGTTGGGGATTGGGCGGCGAGAAGCCCAGCAGGTGCCCTTCGGCGTTGACCAGGTAGACGGTGTTGAAGGTGGCCAGCTGGACCCGCAGGCGTTCCAGTTCGGCCTCGATGAACGCCGGATCATCCAGGTGGTCGCGTAGCAGGTTGGCGCTGAAGGCCAGGCGGCGCTGCGAGGAATACAGGAAGCCTTCGGTCAGCTCCGCCAGCTTGAGGGCATAGATGCGGTTGGTTTCCAGGGTCTGCTCGATCAGCAGGCGGCGCTGCAGCTGGTACCCGGAAAACAGCAGGAACGCCTGGACCAGAAGCGTCGCGCAAATGCTCAACAGGAGGATCAGACGGCGCAGGTCGAGCATTGGCATGGAGGCGCTTCACCTGTGGAGCCGGGAAGGCGGCTTGGGGGCGGATGGAACGCGCAGGCCGATGTTCGCCCCGGCTCGGGTCCGGGGCGCGGGGAATCAGTTGACGGCGTCGCGCAGGCCCTTGCCCGGCTTGAAGCCCGGCAGGCGGGCGGCGGCAATCTGCAGGGTGGCGCCGGTCTGCGGGTTGCGACCCTCGCGGGCGGCGCGCTCCTTCACGGCGAAGGTGCCGAAGCCGACCAGCGAAACGCTGTCGCCGTTGCGCAGTGCGCTGGTGATGGTCTCGGTGAGGGCATCCAGGGCACGCGCGGCGGTGGACTTGGGCAGATCGGCGGAGGCCGCGATGGCCTCGATCAGTTCGGCTTTGTTCATGAGGGGGACTCCAGTGGAAAGGGTGGCCAGTATACGCATGCTGCAATCGACAAGGATGCGACCTGTTCGACTCGGGCCGGTTCGCTTTGTTCGGGCGGGCGGAAGGCCGTCGGGCTGCGGTATCCTGCGCGCCCGATAGTAATGCCGGGCGGGTGGCTGTGAAGTGGACAAAAGGCACATGACGCGAAGTTGGGATGTTTTTTGTGCAGTCGTCGACAATTTCGGCGATGTCGGGGTGACCTGGCGCCTGGCTCGGCAGCTGGTCGAGGAGCAGGGCCAGCGGGTGCGCCTGTGGATCGATGATCTGTCGGCCTTCGCGCGTCTGTGCCCCGAAGCCGACGCCGGGCTCGCCAGGCAGACCCTGCACGGGGTGGAGGTGTGCCGCTGGGCGCAGCCGTGGACCGACACCGACCCCGCCGATGTGGTCATCGAGGCCTTTGCCTGCCGGCTGCCGGAGGCCTATGAGCGGGCCATGGCGCAACGGCCGCGCCCGTCGCTGTGGCTGAACCTGGAATACCTGAGTGCCGAGGACTGGGTGAGCGATTGCCACGGGCTGCCCTCGCCGCAGGCCAACGGCCTGTTCAAGTACTTCTTCTTTCCGGGCTTCACCGCCGGCACCGGCGGGTTGCTGCGCGAACGGGGCCTGCTGGAGCGGCGCCGCGCCTTCCAGGGCGACGGCGAGGCGCGCCGAACCTTCCTGCGCGGACTGGGCATCGAACCGCGGCCCGAGGAACTGCTGATCAGCCTGTTCAGCTACGAACAGCCGGCGCTGGAAGCCTGGCTCGAGCCGCTGGCCAACGGCACGCGGCCGGTACGGCTGCTGGTCCCGGAAGGCCGCCTGTTGCCGGACCTGGCGCGCTGGCTGGGAGCAGGGGCGTTGCGCGCCGGCGACCACCATGAGCGCGGCCAGCTGCGGGTACACATCCTGCCGTTCGTGTCCCAGCCGGACTTCGATCGCCTGCTCTGGTGCTGCGACCTCAACGGCGTGCGGGGTGAGGATTCCTTCGTGCGTGCCCAGTGGGCCGCACGGCCGCTGCTCTGGCACATCTATCCCCAGGAGGACCAGGCCCACCTGGACAAGCTGGACGCCTTCCTGGCCCGCTATTGCGTCGATCTGGATCTCGAGCTGGCGCAGGCACTGCGCAGTGTGTGGCGGGCCTGGTGCCTGGGCGAGGCGCCGGGACACGCCTGGACCCTCCTGCTGGGGCACCTGCCGGCGTTACGCGAGCATGCCGCGCGCTGGTGCGCCCAGCTGGCCGCCCAGGAGGATCTGGCCAGCCAGCTGTGCGGATTTGTCGCCAATCGGACCTGAAGACGCCGGTCGCGCGTCAGCAGGTTACGAGCGGTCACGAATTGGCTATCATACGCCACCCTTTTCGTCACACGCCAACGGACATCAGTAATGAAAACCGCACAAGAATTCCGCGCCGGCCAGGTTGCCAACATCAACGGCCAGCCCTGGGTGATCCAGAAAGCCGAGTTCAACAAGTCCGGCCGTAACGCCGCGGTCGTCAAGATGAAGCTGAAGAACCTGCTCACCGGTGCCGGCACCGAGACCGTGTTCAAGGCCGACGACAAGCTGGAGCCGATCATCCTTGAGCGCAAGGAAGTGACCTACTCCTACTTCGCCGATCCGCTGTACGTGTTCATGGACAGCGAGTTCAACCAGTACGAGATCGAGAAGTCCGACCTGGAAGGCGTCATGGCCTTCATCGAGGACGGCATGACCGACGTCTGCGAAGCCGTGTTCTACAACGACCGCGTCATCTCCGTCGAGCTGCCCACCACCATCGTTCGCCAGATCGCCTACACCGAGCCGGCCGTACGTGGCGACACCTCCGGCAAGGTGATGAAGACCGCCCGCCTGAACAACGGTGCCGAGCTGCAGGTTTCCGCCTTCTGCGAAATCGGCGACTTCATCGAGATCGACACCCGCACCGGCGAATACAAGGCCCGCGTCAAGGCCTGATTCCCCTCGCGGTCCGTTCACAAGGCCCCCGGCACCTGCGGTGTCGGGGGCCTTGTGTTTTCCGGCTCCATGGCCAGTCGCCAGCCCGCCTTCCGTCGGGTCCCGGCCGCCTTTCGCCCCGCTTTTTGTGATGCCACTCGCTTCCCTTGCATCTGTGCGGCACGCCGCCGCACGGGCTGTCTACGCTCGTGGCACGTCAGGACCGACCAACCCACAAGGAGGGAAGCAATGCGTCATTCACCGGAAGAAGCCGAGCGGCAGGCCATCAACGCACTGGTTGACTGGCTCAAGGCTCGACGTCGGGTCGATGGCAGCATGGATCCGGTGTTGGCCGAGGCGGTGCTCGATGATGCCGCGGTACAGATTGTGCTGTGTGGCGCCCGTCGCCTGCCGCGCGAGCATGTGCGTCAGCTCGGGCTGGGCGCGGGCATGCCGGCACGGCGCTGCGTGCCGCATCTGCGTGTGGTCTAGCGCCGTGGCGAGGCGACGAAATGCGCCTCTGCTGGCCCGAGTTCTGCCTTGACGTCCGCGAAGTTGTTCACATTCGGGCCGAGTGCGACCTGTCGGCCCGTCATCTCGGCAGCAGGGGCCCGCGGGCCATGGCATTTACCGGCCTCAGGCGTAAGTGTTTGAAAAATAAAGAAAATTTTTTAGGTTAAAAAATAGACAATTTATTGGAAGCCCACAGAAACCGGCCCTTTCGGGCGTTGTTCAGCGAGTTCCCCACAAAGTTATCCACAGAAACTGTGGATGGCTCGCTGGCGCCTGCGTGGATCAGCTCGGCGCTCTCCTGACAAGTCTTTACCCGCTGAAAAAAACCGGTAGAGTGCGCCGCCTGCCTAGCCTTGCCTGCCGTTCCATGAAGCCTCTGCCTGCTCTTGCCTCCCTTTCGCGTGATCGGCTGTCCCTGCACCTGGCCGGCTGGCTGCTGGACAGTTCCCGCCTGGGGCGAAGCCAGACGGTGCAGGGCCTGGCGGGCCGTCTGCTCAAGCGCCCGGCGCGCCGCGGTCTGGTCGAGGCGCAGCGGCGCCTGGGACTGCTGCTGTGTCTGCACTGTGGCGGTCAGCGGGATCGGCGCATCGGCCAGGAGCTGTTGCGCCAGGCCGCCCGTTCCGGTGATCCCCGGGCGCGGCAGGCGCTGACGAACGCGTCCTGAAGCCCGGGTCGATATACTGGCGCCCTTGTCGCCAAGCTGCCCGGGAGTTTCCCCCATGTCCCTGCATCCCCTGTCCCTGCTGATCGGCCTGCTGCTGGCCGGCGTGCCGCTGCTGGGCCTGACCTGGCACCTGCAGCGCCGCCTCGCCGAGGCTCGCAGCCAGGCGCTGCTGCTGGAAGAGCGCGCCCAGACGGCGCTGCTCAGCCAGGATCTGCTCAACGGCCAGTTGCGCGAGTGTCGGGAGGAGCTGGGCGAGCTGCAGCTGCACAATGCCGCCCAGCAGGCCGAGCTGGCCGCGCAGCGCCGCGAGCGCGAGATGCTGTTGCAGGAGCAGCAGGCGTGGCGCGCCGAACGCGAGCGTCAGGAAACCACACTGCGCCAGCTGGTGGCCGAACGCGCCGCGCTGCAGGCCGAGCTGCGCGAGCAGCGCGAAGCCCACCAGCAGCGCCTGGCCGACCTGCAGGGTGCCCGCGATACGCTCAAGGCCCAGTTCGCCGAGCTGGCCGGCAGCATCTTCGCCGAGCGGGAGCAGAGCAGCCAGCAGCGCCTGGGGCAGTTGCTGGAGCCCCTCAAGGAACGCATCCAGGCGTTCGAGAAGCGTGTCGAGGACAGTTATCAGCAGGAGGCTCGCGAGCGCTTCTCCCTGGCCAGGGAGCTGCAGCGCCTGCAGCAGCTCAACCAGCGTCTTGGCGACGAGGCCACCAACCTGACCCGCGCCCTGCAGGGGCAGAAGAACCAGGGCAGCTGGGGCGAGCTGGTGCTGGAGCGGGTGCTGGAGCACGCCGGCCTGGCCAAGGGCCGCGAGTACCGCACCCAGGTCAGCCTGCAGGGACCGGACGGCCAGCGCTTCCAGCCCGATGTGCTGATCGCCCTGCCGGGCGACCGCCAGGTGGTGGTGGACGCCAAGGTCAGCCTGACCGCCTACCAGAGCATGCTGACTGCCGAGGACGACAACCTGCGGGAACTGGCCCTCAAGCGCCACGTGCAGTCGCTGCGCGCGCACCTGAAGGGGCTGTCGCTCAAGGATTACCAGCGCCTGGAGGGGCTGCACAGCCTGGATTTCGTGCTCCTGTTCGTGCCCATCGAGGCGGCCTTCGCCGCCGCGCTGCAGGCCGACCCCGGGCTGTTCCAGGAGGCCTTCGAGCAGAACATCGTCATCGTCAGCCCGACCACGCTGCTGGCTACCCTGCGGGTCATCGACAGCCTGTGGCGCCAGGAGCGGCAGAGCCAGAACGCCCGGGAAATCGCCGAGCGTGCCGGGGCGCTGTACGACAAGTTCGTGGCCTTCGTGCAGGACCTGGACGAGATCGGCACGCGGCTGCAGCAACTGGACAAGGCCTACGCCAGCGCCCGCAACAAGCTGGTGGACGGCCGCGGCAACCTGGTCGGCCGGGCGGAGAACCTCAAGCTGCTCGGCGCCCGCGTCAGCAAGAGCCTGCCGGCCGAGCTGCTGGAACAGGCCGCCGGCCTGCCACTGGATGCGCCGGAGGAAAGCTGAGGCGCAGCACGGCACAGGCCTTGTGGATGGTTGCACTCTGAGGGCACCTCCGGCGGCCAGCGCGTCGCGTTGACTTACCCTGCGGGGTCGGTAGGCGGGCGGCGCCTTTGTCGGCCGCCGTCTTGGCCTGTCCCAGTGACTCGCTCCGGCTACAAGGCCAGCAGCACCGCACCGCCGGCCGCCAGGCCGCCGACGATGAAGGGCAGGGTACGGACCGCCAGGGCCTTGCCGCCGATGACCAGGATCAGCCCGGCCTTGACCAGGCTGTTGCTCAGCGCGGCGATGAAGATGCCCTGCACGGCGATCTCGTTGCTCAGCTCGCCCTGGGCGTTGCGGGCCAGCGACAGGGTGATGGCATCCACGTCGGCCAGCCCGGAGAGCAGCGCCACCAGATAGACCCCCACATCGCCCAGCAGGCGGCGGCCGGCTTCCACCAGGAACAGGATGGCCGCCAGCAGCAGGGCGAAACGCAGCGCCGGCCCCAGCTCGAAGGGGTTGCTCAGCGGAGGGTCGGTCTCCGTGGCGGCGGTCTCGTGGGGACGGAAGTACCACCAGACCGCCCCCAGCAGGTAGAAGCCGCAGGCGACCAGCAGCGGTGCCAGCAGTGGCGGCAGCAGACTCGGATTGACCACCCCCACCTCCAGCAGCACCCGCGGGAACATCAGTGCCGAGCAGGCCAGCAGCCCGGTGGCCAGCAGGTTGTGCAGGCTGGCCGACTCCTTCAGGCGCGACAGGGTGATGGTCATCGCCGTGGACGACACCAGGCTGCCCAGCAGGGCGGTGATCAGCAGGCCGTGGCGGGTACCGACCAGGCGCACCGCCACGTAGGCGGCAAAGCCGATGCCGGCGATCAGCACCACCATCCACCAGATGCTGTAGGGGTTGAACACCTCCCAGGGGCCATAGCCCTGGTTGGGCAGCGCCGGCAGCAGCACCAGGGAGATGAACAGCAGCTTCAGGGCGCCGCTCAGTTCCAGGGCAGAGAGCTTCTGCAAGGCGGCGTGCAGTTGATCCTTGAGGCTCAGCAGCAGGGCGACGATCACCGCGCAGCCGGCGGCCAGCATGCGCTGGTCGCTGAGCGCCAGGCTGCCGAGCAGGAAGGTCAGCAGCAGGGCCACCTCGCTGGTCATGCCCATGTCGCCGTTGCGCAGGTCGCCCAGGTAGCTGATGGCCACCAGCACGCTGAAGGCCAGCAGGATGGCGATCCAGGCGCCGACGCCGAAGGGCTGGCTGAGCAGGGCGGCCAGGCCGCCCAGCAGCCCGATCAGGCCGTAGGTGCGGATGCCGGCGGCCAGGCGCCCGTCGGCCACGCCGCGGCTGCTCCAGCCGCGCTCGATGCCGATCAGCAGGCCGATGGCCATGGCGGTGACAAGATCCAGCAGCAGCGGCGGCATGGTCATGGATAGGCGTGTCCGGCAACTCGGTGGAAAAGGGCAGAACCGCTCTGCAAAGCGGTTCTGCCTATTGTGACCAGCACCTCGGGGGCTGCCAAGCCGGGGCCGCCGCTCAGCGCAGGCGCAGGTGACGGCTGATCAGTGCCCGCAGCGCGGCCGGCTTCACCGGCTTGTTCAGGTAGTCGAGGCCCACGCCGTGCACCTGGGCCACCAGCTCCGGACGGCTGTCGGCGCTGATCACCACCCCGGGCACCGGCTTGCCCAGGCGGCTGCGCAGCCAGGTCATCAGCTGCAGGCCGGTGACGCCGCTGTCCAGGTGATAGTCGACCAGCACCAGTTGCGGTTGGCTGCCGTCCTTGAGCAGCTGTTCGCACTCTTCGCGATTGCGCGCCGTCCACACCTGACAGCCCCAGCGGGTCAGCAGGCTGCGCATGCCGAGCAGGATGCTCTCCTCGTTGTCCACGCACAGCACCTGGGCACCGGTCAGGGTGGCGGGTTCCGGGTTGAAGGAGCCGATGCGCGGGGCCGGTTCGACCTTGCGGGCCAGGGGCACGGTGACGCTGAACACGCTGCCGCGACCCAGCCAGGAGCGCACCTCGATGGGGTGGTCGAGCACCTTGCACAGGCCGTCGGCGATGGCCAGGCCCAGGCCCAGGCCCTTCTCCGCGCGGGTCTGGTGGCTGTCCAGACGCTTGAACTCCTCGAAGATCTCCTGGCGCTTGTCCTCGGGAATGCCCGGGCCGCGGTCCCACACCTCCAGGCGCACATGATCGCCCTGGCGGCGCACACCGAGCAGCACCTGGCCCTTGGCATAGCGGAAGGCGTTGGTCAGGAAGTTCTGCAGTACTCGGCGCAGCAGCTTGGGATCGCTGTCGATGCGCAGCCGGCTGGAGCGCATGCGCAGCTCCACACCCTGTTCCTGGGCCAGGGCACGGAATTCCACGCCCAGGGTGTCGAACAGGCTGCTGATCGGGAAGGTCTGGCGATCCGGGGTGATGCGCCCGCTTTCCAGGCGCGAGATGTCCAGCAGGTCGCTGATCAGGTCCTCCACGGAGCGCAGCGAGCTGTCCAGGTGCTGCACCAGCTCGCGGGCCTCCGGCGGCAGGCTCTGTCCGGCGTGGGCCAGGGAAGCGGAGAACAGCCGGGCGGCGTTCAGTGGCTGCATCAGGTCGTGGCTGACCGTGGCCAGGAAGCGCGACTTGGACTGGTTGGCCAGCTCGGCGTTGCGCTTGGCGGCAATCAGCGCCTCGTTCAGTTCCGACAGCTCCCGGGTGCGCTCGGCGACCCGCTGTTCCAGTCCCTCGTTGGCTTCCTTGAGGGCCGCCTCGGCCATGCGGAACTCGGTGATGTCGGTAAAACTCATGACGAAGCCGCCGCCGGGCATCGGGTTGCCGATCAGCTCGATCACCCGTCCGTTGGGAAACAGTCGCTCGGAGGTATGCGGCGTGCCCTGGCGCATCCAGTACAGGCGCTTGATCACGTGGGTCTCGGGATCGCCCGGTCCGCACAGGCCGCGCTCGGCGTTGTAGCGGATCACGTCGGCGATCGGCCGGCCCACGTGGATCAGGTGCTCCGGATACTCGAACAGCTCGATGTAGCGGCGGTTCCAGGCCACCAGGCGCAGCGACTGGTCGACCACGCTGATGCCCTGGGTGATGTTCTCGATGGCACCCTGCAGCAGCGCGCGGTTGAACTGCAGCACCTCCGAGGCTTCGTCGACGATGCGCACCACATCCTCGACCTGCATGTCGCGCCCCTCGATGGCCGCCTTGACCACGGCGCGAGTGGAGGAGGCGCCCAGCACCCCGGCCAGCAGCCGCTCGGTGTGTGCCATCCAGGCCTCGTCGGCGGCGTCCGAGGGGTTGAAGGCCTTGCCCTGGCGAATGGCGAAGCGCATGAAGCTCTGCTCGGCGCGCTCCACGCCCACGAAGCGGGCGGCCAGGGCCAGCAGGTCGCTGACCTGCACCGCCAGCAGGGCGCGGTTGCTCGGTCGATACAGTTCCTGACCGACGAAGCGGCTGGCCTGCCAGTACTCCAGCACCCGGGTGCGCGAGGTCAGCGAAACCAGGGCGAAGAGCAGGAAGTTGCCGATCAGCGACAGGGCCATGCCCCGGGTCAGCGGATCGATCTCGATCCACAGCGGGTGATAGAGCAGCGGTTGCAGCAGGGGGAAGGGTTCCAGCGACCAGCCCAGACCGCTGGCCACCAGAGGCAGCACCAGGGTGTAGAACCAGATCAGCGAGCCGGCGATCAGGCCGGCGAACACGCCGCGGCGGTTGGCCTGCTTCCACAGCAGGGCGCCAAGCATGGCAGGGGCCAACTGGCCGATGGCGGCGAACGACACCATGCCGATGGTGGCCAGGCTGGTATTGGCGTCCAGCAGCCGATAGCTCACGTAGCCCAGCAGCAGGATGACCACGATGCTGACGCGGCGGGCGGTGAGCATCCAGCTGCGGAACGCCTCGAAGGGGCGCTCCTCTTCCTTGCGGCGCAACAGCCAGGGCAGCAGCATGTCGTTGGAGATCATGGTGGACAGCGCCACGCAGGCGACGATCACCATGCCGGTGGCCGCCGAGGCGCCACCCAGGAAGGCCAGTACCGCCAGCGTCGGATGGTTCTGCGCCAGGGGCAGGCTGATCACGTAGGCGTCCGGCAGGGTACCCGGCAGCAGCAGCTGCCCGGCCAGGCCGATGGGCAGAACGAACAGCGCCACCAGCACCAGGTACAGCGGAAACACCCGGCGGGCCATGGACAGGTCCTGGGAGGCGTTGTTCTCCACTACCGTGACATGGAATTGCCGCGGCAGGCAGACCACCGCCACCATGGCCAGGTAGGTCTGCATCAGCATGGCCGGCCAGTTGAGCTCGCGCTGCCAGAATTCCTCCAGTTGCGGTGCCGCCAGGGCCTTCTCGAACAGGTCGGTGACGCCATCGAACAGGCCGAAGATGACGAAGACGCCCACCGCCAGGAAGGCCAGCAGCTTGACCACCGATTCGAACGCGATGGCCAGCATCAGGCCCTGGTGGTGCTCGGTGACGTCCAGGTTGCGGGTGCCGAACAGGATGGAGAACAGCGCCAGCACCAGGGATACCAGCAATGCGGTGTCCTGGGTGCGCAGGTCATACTCGGTCGGGTTGGCGCCGATCAGCAGGTCGAAGCCGAGCACGATGGCCTTGAGCTGCAGGGCCAGGTAGGGCAGCACGCCCACCATGCAGATCAGCGCGATGGTGATGGCCAGCGCCTGCGACTTGCCGTAGCGGGCGGCGATGA
Source organism: Pseudomonas sp. (assembly GCA_035306625.1). Taxonomy (GTDB): domain Bacteria; phylum Pseudomonadota; class Gammaproteobacteria; order Pseudomonadales; family Pseudomonadaceae; genus Serpens. Next base: position 11,639 of record DATGNS010000119.1, read on the forward strand.
AGTCGGCGATCGAGGTGATGTTCTCCTGTTTGGAGATCATCACCATCTTCTGCACCACCCAGGGCGCGAACATCAGCAGCAGGATCGGCCCCAGGTAGATGGGCAGGAAGGCCCACAACTGGTCGGTGGACTGGCCCACCGCGCCGAAGAAGGTCCAGCTGGTGCAGTACACCGCCAGAGACATGCTGTAGATCCAGCCGCGCATGCGCGGCGCCAGCGGCGCCTTGCGCCGGTCGCCATAGAAGGCGATGGCAAACAGCAGGGCCAGGTAGGCGAAGGCGATGGAGGCGATCAGCCCGGGGGAAAGCGACATGCGTACTCCAGGAGCGAAGCGGACGTGTGAGCGCCGATCGGCAATGGGCGGGCCCGTCCCGCCCGGAAAGGGATTCTTCCCGAAGACGGGCGCCAAGGAAAGGAACAGGGTGGCCTGGGACAGGAATTGTCGCAGAAAGCGCCCCTTCGGCCGATGGCTGCGACCAAGGTCGAAACGGGACCGGTGGCCGCGGAGCGAAGCGGAGCCAACGGCATAATTTCGCTGTCGGATGTGGTCAGACGCCTCCATGGGTCGGCGTTATCGCGCCGCTCGACTATCGTCATGGCGTCAAGATGGAGAAGTAGCGATGTTCAAGCCTCAGCCGGTTACCCTGCGACGTGGCGCCCTGTGCCTGGAGCCTCTCAGCGAGGCGGATCTTCCTGAACTGCTGGCGCTGGCCGAGACCAACGCCCAGCACCTGGTCCACATGAGCGGGCCGCTGCGTCCGGACTGGTATCGCCAGGCCCTGGCTGCCCAGCGCGACGGCCAGCTGGTGATCTACGCCGTACGGCGCGACGGCGAGCTGGTGGGCACCACGCGCTTTCTCGACTTCCTTCCCGCCCTGCCGGCGGTGGAGATCGGCGCCACCTGGCTGACGGCGACTACCCACGGCACCGGCCTGAACACCGCCATCAAATGGCTGATGCTGCGCCAGGCCTTCGAGCAGTGGGAGATGGTGCGCGTGCAATTGAAGACCGCCGCCAGCAATCTGCGCAGCCAGCGCGCCATCGAGAAGCTGGGCGCGCAGCGCGAGGGCCGGCTGCGCAACCATCGCCGTCTGGCCGACGGCCGGCTGGACGACAGCATCCTCTACAGCATCACCGACCGCGAGTGGCCCGAGCTGCGCGGCGCGCTGGAAACGGAGCTCAGCGCCGCCCGGCTGTGAGCACGGCCAGGGTCAGCAGCCCCGCGACGATCCCCCAGAACGCCGAGCCCACGCCCAGCAGCGTCATGCCGGAGGCGGTGACCAGGAAGGTCACCAGCGCCGCCTCACGTTCGCTGGGCTCGGCCATGGCCTGGGTCAGGCCGCCACTGATGGAAGCGAACAGGGCCAGCGCGGCCACCGACAGGATCAGCGCCGCCGGCAGCGCGGCGAACAGGGCCGCCAGGGTGGCGCCGAACACGCCGGCCAGGGCATAGAAGATGCCGCACCACACGGCGGCGCTGTAGCGCCTGGCCGGATTCTCGTGGGCTTCCGGGCCGGCGCAGATGGCCGCGCTGATGGCCGCCAGGTGTACCCCGTGGGAACCGAACGGCGCCATCAGCACCGAGGTCAGGCCGCTGGCGGTCAGCAGGGGCGAAGCGGGGACGTCGTAGCCATTGGCGCGCAGCACGGCCATGCCGGGCAGGTTCTGGGAGGCCATGGCAACGATGAACAGCGGCAGGCCGATGCTGATCGCCGCGTTCAGCGAAAAGCTGGGGGTGGTCCATTCCGGCACCGCCAGGCGCAGCTCGAAGCCGGAAAAATCCAGCAGGCCGAACGCCCCGGCCAGGCCGCTGCCCACCAGCAGGGCGGCCGGGACCGCGTAGCGGGGCAGCCAGCGCTTGCCCGCCAGATAGGCCAGCAGCATGGCCAGCACCAGCAGCGGCTGCTGCTCGGCGGCCACGCAGATCTCCAGACCGATGCGAAACAGCACGCCGGCCAGCAGGGCGGCGGCCAGGGAGGGGGGAATCAGCCGCATGATGCGGTCGAAGCTGCCGGTCAGGCCGATCAGCACGATCAGGCCGGAGGCCAGGATGTAGGCGCCGATGGCTTCGCCATAGGGCACGCCGGACAGGCTGGTGACCAGCAATGCGGCGCCGGGCGTGGACCAGGCGATCATGATGGGCGCGCGGTAGCGCAGCGACAGGAGGATGCCGCACAGCGCCATGCCGATGGACAGCGCCCAGATCCAGGAGGAGATCTGCCCGCTGCTCAGCCCGGCGTTCTGGCCGGCCTGGAACATCAGCACCAGGGAACTGGTGTAGCCGGTGAGCATGGCGATGAAGCCGGCGACCACGGCGGAAAGGGAGCTGTCACGCAGGAAGCCGGGCGAAGGGTTGTGCGCGTCCATGGCAGGTCTCGATGGGGTGGAGAGGCAGGAATTCTATCCCGGCAAACGTTTGGCCAGCGCCTCGTTGACTTTCAGCCAGCCGGCCACGGCATCCTCGCCCACCTCCTCGAACACCTGCTCCAGGGTGCGAATCTGCTCCCGGCGCAGCTTCTGCTCCAGCTTGGCACCGTCCGGCGTCAGCGCCAGCAGGCGCTTGCGCTTGTCGTCGGCGGCCGGCGCGCTGTCCACCAGCTGCATCTCCACCAGCTGGCGCAGGGGAATGTTCAGCGCCTGCTTGGTGACGCCCAGGTGCACCAGCAGTTCGCTGACGCTGAGTCCCGGCTGGTGGGCGATGAAGAACAGGATGCGATGATGCACCCGCGACAGTCCGCGGCGCGCCAGCATCTCGTCCGGCTTGGCGGTAAAGGCTCGGTAGGCCCCGAAGAAGGCCTCCATGATCTGGCGCTGGCTGGAGCTTTTTTTTAGGTCAGGCATATTGACGTTTTCGCGAGCCGAGGCGTAATTTTCAGTCAACGGGTTTGACCCAATTTTCTGCCCATCGCCCCGGTGACATCAATGGCTTTTTCCGAACGCATCTCTCGCCTCAAGAGCTCCCTGATCCGTGAAATCCTGGCCGCCGCCCAGCGTCCGGAAGTGATGTCGTTCGCCGGAGGCCTGCCGGCCGAACCCATGCTGCCGAAGGTCGACTGGAGTGCCATGCCGGCCTCGGTGTCCCAGTACGGCATGAGCGAGGGCGAGCCGGAGCTGCGCGAGCTGATCGCCGCCGAGGCCCGCAAGCTGGGCCTGGACTGCGAAGCTTCCCAGGTGCTGGTCACCTGCGGTTCCCAGCAGGCGCTGGACCTGGTCACCAAGCTGTATGTCGATCCGGGCACCGAGATCCTTGTGGAGTCGCCCACCTACCTGGCCGCGCTGCAGTCGTTCCAGCTGTTCGGCGCCCAGTGCCTGGAAGTGCCCCAGGAGGCCGACGGTCCGAACATCGCCGCGCTGCGTGCACGCCTCGAGCAGCACAAGCCGGCGTTCGCCTACCTGATCCCCACCTTCCAGAACCCCTCGGCGGTGCGCTACAGCGACGCCAAGCGCGATGCGGTGGCGGCGCTGCTGGATGAGTTCGGCGTCACCCTGGTGGAGGACGAACCGTATCGCGAGCTGGTCTTCGATGAGGTCAAGGCCGCGCCCATCACCAGCCGCCTGAAGAAGACCGGCTGGATCTACACTGGGACCGTATCCAAGACATTGCTGCCGGGCCTGCGCGTGGGTTATCTGATCTGCAGCAAGGAGCTGTTTCCGCACCTGCTGCGCCTGAAGCAGGCGGCTGACCTGCACACCAACCGCATCGGTCAGTGGCAGGCCGCCCAGTGGCTGGGCACCGAGAAGTTCCAGCAGCACCTGGCCGAGCTGCGCAGCTTCTACCGGGTGCGCCGTGATGCCATGCAGCAGGCGCTGGAGGAGCATTTCGGGGAGCTGGCCGACTGGAACATGCCGCAGGGCGGTCTGTTCTTCTGGCTGAAGCTGAAGAACCCCATCGACACCCGCACGCTGATGCACAGGGCGTTGGCGGTCGACGTGGCCTTCATGCCGGGCGAGGCTTTCTTCATCGACCCGGACCGGAATCCCGGCTACATGCGGCTGAACTTCAGCCATGTGGCGCCGGAGCGCCTGGGCGAGGGCATGCGCCGGCTGGCCGGCGTGGTTCGCGAAGCCCAGGCCGCCAACTCATAGAGGGAGTGCACAGCGATGCTCAGGATCTACGGGGACCACCGCTCAGGCAACTGCTACAAGGTCAAGCTGATGATGCATCTGCTGGGCCGCCCCTACGAGTGGGTGCCCATCGATCTCACCAGCGGCGAGACCCGTTCCGAGGCCTTCCGGGCCATCAACCCCAACGGCAAGATTCCCGTGCTGGAGCTGGAGGACGGCACCCACCTGTGGGAGTCCAACGCCATCCTCAACTACCTGGCCGAGGGCAGCGAATTCCTGCCCCGCGATCCGCGCCTGCGTACCCAGGTGCTGCAGTGGCAGTTCTTCGAGCAGTACAGCCACGAGCCCTACCTGTCCGGCGCGCGCATGATCAAGGTGTTCGAGGGCGACCCGCCGGAGCGCCGCGAGGAATACGAAGCCAAGCGCTATGACGGCTACCATGCCCTGAACGTGATGGAGCAGCAGCTGCAGCGCACGCCGTACCTGGTGGGCGACACCTGCTCCATCGCCGATGTGGCGTTGTATCCGTTCACCTCGCTGGCCGAGGAGTCCGGCTTCGATCTGGCCGACTACCCGGCCATCCGCGCCTGGCTGCAGCGCGTGGCCAGTCATCCGCGCTATATCCCCATCACGGCGGAGTAACGCGCACTCCGCAAAACCTGCAGGAGCGGCTTCAGCCTCGATCACCGGGAGCGTATGACCCGGGAAATCGCGGCTGAAGCTGTTGCTGCGTTTCGTAGTCGGAACGGCGCTGTTCCGACCGGCGAATGTCCCATGCTCCGCCCTACGAACGTGCCACGCCTTGGGGCGGTCGACGGTGGTCCGGCCGCCGCGGAAGCGCTTCTCATGGAATCGGCAGATCCCGCGCCATCGGCGCCAGGTCGCGCAGGCATTCGCCCTGCTCGAAGATGCGGTCCTGCTCGGAGATGGCGTCGATGCAGGCATGGGCCGCCTGGATGTCCTCCAGGCGCTGCTGGCCCAGACTCA
>DATGNS010000120.1:0-6077 GCA_035306625.1 Pseudomonas sp.
CTCGAGCAGTGCGGGGATAGCCTGCACCGGCCCGATGCCCATCTCCTCGGGAGCGCAGCCGGTGACTACCGAGCCGCGGTAAGTGCCCAGGGGCGACAGGCCTCGACGCTCGGCCTCGGCGCGACTCATCAGCAGCGAGGCCGAGGCGCCATCAGAGAGCTGGGAGGCGTTGCCAGCGGTCACGCAGCTGCCCTGCTCGACCCAGCTGCCTCCCTTCCAGACGGGCTCCAGGGCGGCCAGGCTCTCGGCGGTGGTGTCGGGCCGGTTGCAGTCGTCGCGTTCGGCGGTCACGCGCCGGTGGCCCGCCGGTTGGCGCTCCTTGTCGAAGAGCAGCTGATCGGCCTCGAGGGGCACGATCTCCTCGTCGAAGCGCCCCTCGCGCTGGGCCGCGGCGGTCCGCTGCTGGCTCAGCAGCGCATAGGCATCCTGGGCCTCACGGGAGACCCCATAGCGGCTGGCGACCAGTTCGGCGGTCTCGATCATCGGGATATAGGCCGCCGGCACCATCGCCTTGACCGCCTCGGACTGGGCGCGATAGCTGTTCTTGTGCTTGGTCTGGGTCAGCGAGATCGATTCCACGCCACCGGCCACCGCCACCGAGATCTCGCCGGCCATGATGCTCTTGGACACCGTGGCGATGCTCATCAGCCCGGAGGCGCACATGCGGTCCAGGGCCATGCCCGGCACGCTTGCCGGCAGGCCGGCGGTATAGGCGCAGAGACGCCCGATGTTGTAGGCCTGGGTGCCCTGCTGAACGGCGGCACCCATGACCACGTCCTGGACGGCCTCGGGCTCGACGCCGGCGCGCTGCAGCACGGAGCGCACCACATGGCCACCGAGCACCGGGGCTTCGGTGTCGTTGAAGGCGCCGCGAAACGCCTTGGTCAGCGGCGTGCGGGCGGTGGAAACGATAACGGCATCCTGGGGGTTCATGACGACTCCTCGGGGGTCGGGTTGGCAAAGGTGTAGCGGCTGATTGTGTCCACCACGCAGCCGGGGCGGTCGCTGCCCTCGATCTCGATGGTGATGCGCACCGTGGACTGCACGGCCTCACCCTTGGCCTCCACGCGCAGGACCTCGCCGCGCCCGCGGATACGGGCACCGACCGGCACCGGCGCCGGGAAACGCACCCGGTCGCAGCCTACGTTGACGCCCATGGCCAGGTTGTCGATGGTAATCAGCTGGGGCAGGAAGCGGTTGGCCAGGGAGAGGGTCAGATAGCCGTGGGCGATGCAGCGCCCGAAGGGGCCCTCGGCGGCCTGCTCCGGGTCCACGTGGATCCACTGGTGATCGTCGGTGGCGTCGGCGAAGCGGTCGATGCGCGGCTGGTCGATGGTCATCCAGTCGGTCATGCCGAGTTCGAGACCCTCGGCAGCCAGCAGCGCCTCGGGGGTCGTGAAGGTCATGCTCATGGGGCCTCCTCAGGCTCGCTGGGAACTCACCGACACCACCTCGCCGGCCATGTAAGAGGCGTAGTCGCTGGCCAGGAAGATCATCACGTTGGCCACCTCCCACACCTCGGCGGCGCGCCCGAAGGCCTCGCGAGACGCAAGCGACTCGAGCAGGTCGGGGCTGGCGCTCTTCTTGAGGTGTTCGTGCAGGGCGATGGAGGGCGAGACGGCGTTGATGCGCACCCCGTGCTCGGCCGCCTCCAGGGCGCTGCAGCGGGTCAGCGCCATCACCCCGGCCTTGGCGGCGGCGTAGTGGGCCTGCTCCTTCTGGGCCCGCCAGCCAAGCACCGAGGCGTTGTTGACGATCACCCCGCGCCCGCGTACCTGCATGGTGGGCAGCATCGCCCGAGTCATGCGGAAGGTGCCGGTGAGGGTGACGTCGAGCACCGACTGCCACTCCTCGTCGCTCATCTCCACCAGGCGGCGCTGGCCACCGAGCCCAGCGTTGTTGATCAGCACGTCGACGCCCTCCAGGCTTTCCTCGGCCGCGGCCACCAGGGCCTGCACCTCGGCCTCCACGGTGACATTGCAGAGCTGGCCGTAGACACGCTCGAGGCCGGTCTCGGCCTTGAGGCGCTCCACGGCCTCCTCGAGGCGACGGGGGTGGATATCGGAGATCATCAGCGCGCGGCATCCCTCCTCGATGCAGCGGCGCGCGGCGGCAAAGCCGATGCCGGCGCCGGCGGCGGCGGTGATGAGCACGGACTTCCCGGACAGCAGCTGATGGCCGGGCACATAGGCGGGTACTTGGGTCACGTTGGCTACCTCGGTCGGATTCACCCCTCCTCTTATAGGGGCCGGCCCGGGAGGCGGCATCGTCAAAATGGACGTCTCGCCCCAAGCGCAAGGCCCCCGCCGGTGATACCGGACGGGGGCCTTGGGGTGATGCGCCGGACGTCGGTCAGGCGTTCTTGACCAGATCCGGCCAGCGCTGGCGCCACGGAGCCGCCTCTTCCAGCCGCGCGGCCAGGCCGATCAGTCGTGATTCCTCGGCATAGCGACCGACGAACTGGGCTCCTATCGGCTGACCGTTCTGGCGCCAGTAAAGCGGCACCGACATGGCAGGATGACCGCTCATGTTGAAGATCGAGGTGAACGGCGACGCCTGCATCGCCGCGGCGACATAGTCGTCGTAGGGCTGGTCCAGGGAGAGCGCCCCGAGAGGCGGCGCCGGGGCGGCGGTCACCGGCGACAAGAGCAGGTCATACTCTTCCAGGAGCAGATCCACCTGCCGACCAGCCTCGTCGAAGGCGGCCCGCGCCTCGAAGACCTGAGCGGCGCTGAAGTCAGCCGCATGCTGCAGGGTGCGCCAGTTAATCGGCTCGAATTCTGCCTCCCGGGCCTGGCGCCCCAGCGCCTTCTCGCGCTGCCGCACGCTGTAGAGCAGGCCGGTACCGGTGGCCACCCCCATCCCGGCGAATATTCGCTCGACGGGCAGTTCAAGCGCCGCCGGCTCTACCCGGTGCCCCAGCGATTCGCACAGCTCGGCCGCGCGGCGGGCCGCGGCCAGGCAGTCCGGGTGCACCGGCTGGCCGAAGGGGTTTTGCTCCAGGAGTGCGATACGCATCCTGCTCGGCTCGCGCTCCAGCGCTGCCAGCGGGTCGTCCGTGGGCGGCACGCTGCGGCTACCAGGCTCGGCCCCCTGGGTCAGCCCCAGTAGCCAGGCGCTGTCGCGCACGGTGCGGCTGATGACGTGGTGAGCCGACAGCCCCATCCACCCCTCCAGGTGCTCGGGCCCCATAGGCACCCGGCCCCGGCTGGGCTTTAGCCCGAACAGGCCGCAGGCGGATGCGGGAATGCGAATCGAGCCGCCCCCGTCGCTGGCGTGGGCTACCGGCAGGATACCCGCCGCCACCGCCGCCGAGGCGCCCCCCGAGGAGCCGCCGCTGCTCAGCGACAGGTCCCAGGGATTTCGCGTATCGCCATAGAGGCGCGACTCGGTGGTGGCGGTCTGGCCGAACTCCGGCGTCGTCGTCTTGGCGAAGATATTGAGCCCGGCGGCCCGGTAGCGCGCCACTAAGGTGGAGTCCCGCTTGGCGGGGTCAGCATCCTGGAAGAAAGCGCAGCCACTGGTGGTCCGGGTCCCCTCGAGCGCAACGCCGAGATCCTTCAGGGCAAAGGGCACGCCGGCAAGCGGGGCCTGCTCGGCCAGGCGCTCTCGCTCGCCCTGCCCGAGTCCCGACAGCCGGCGCGCCTCTTCCCGCGCCATCTCATGATGGGTCAGGGCAAAGGCGTTGATGGCCCTGCGCGCATCGGCCCGTGCCAGCGACGCCTCCAGCGCCTCGCTCGCGGTGATATCGCCCATGCGAATGCGCCGGGCGATCTCCAGCGCATCCCACTGCTCGTATTCGGGCAGCGGCAGGCGCGAGCTGGCGCCGGCTGCGCTCGCCAGACTCACCCCGCCGCCCAGGGCCAGTAGCCCCAGCCCGGCGCCTGCCTTGAGGAGGTCACGGCGCCGTGGATCGAAACGGGTTCCGGTCTCGTCACTCATCTCAGCTTCCCCATACCTTTTGGGCCGGCTCGGCGCGGTTCATCAGGCGGCGGATCGTCTCCCCCGCCTCCTCAGGCGTCAACCGCCGGCCCTGGTCCTCCTCGGGTCCGGTGCGCCAGCCGTCGCACACCGACAGGCGCCCGCCCTGGCTCTCGAAGACCTGGCCGGTCACCCCCTCGGAAGCGCTGCTGCCCAGCCACACCACCAGGGGTGCGACGTTCTCCGGGGCCCAGGCGTCGAAACCTCCGTCATCGGGCGCCTTGACCACCTCGGGCATGGCGCTCTCGGTCATGGCGGTGCGAGCCGCCGGCGCCAAGGCGTTGGCGGTTACCCCATAGCGCGCCAACTCAGCGGCCTGGACCAGGGTCAACGCTGCCACGCCCCCCTTGGCCGCCGAGTAGTTGGCCTGACCGATGGAGCCCTGGAGGCCGGCGCCGGAGCTGGTGTTGATGATACGCGCCTCGACCTTCTGACCCACCTTGGCCTGCTCCCGCCAGCGCCGCGCCAGCACGTTGGCCAAGCAGAAGTGCCCCTTGAGGTGCACATGCATCACCAGATCCCAGTCGGCCTCGTCGAGGCCCACGAACATCTTGTCGCGCAGCACCCCAGCGTTGTTGACCAGCACCTGGACGTCGCCGAAGGCCTCCACCGCGGCGGCGACGATGCGCTCGGCCCCGGCGAGGCTGGTGATATCATCAATCACCGCGATCGCCTCGCCGCCCTGCTCGCGGATCTCAGCGGCCACCGCCTCGGCCGCCTCCCGCTGGATGTCGTTGACGCAGACCCGGGCGCCCTCGGCGGCGAAGGCCAGGGCATAGGCCCGCCCGAGGCCGCCGCCAGCGCCGGTGATGATGACGCTACGCTGATCGCAGATTCCCATGCTCTCTCCTCAGAGTCGTTCGATGATGGTCACGTTGGCCTGGCCGCCGCCCTCGCACATGGTCTGCAGGCCGAAGCGGCCGCCGCTGCGCTCGAGTTCGTGAAGCAGGCTGGTCATCAGCCGCGCGCCGGTGGCGCCCAGGGGATGACCGAGGGCGATGGCGCCGCCGTTGACGTTGGTGCGCTCGGGGTCGTAGCCGGTCTCGGCCAGCCAGGCCATGACCACCGAGGCGAAGGCCTCGTTGATCTCCACCCGGTCGATCTCGCCCAGGGAGAGACCGCTCTTCTTGAGCGCCGCCTGGGTGGCGGGAATCGGCGCCCGCAGGTGCCAGATGGGGTCGTCGCCCAGCACGCTCAGGTGGTGGATGCGCGCCCGGGGCGTCAGGCCGTAGCGTTTCAGGGCCCGCTCGGAGACCACCAGCAGGGCGGCCGCCGCATCGGCGGTCTGGCTGGAGACCGCCGCGGTGATCGACGGGTAGGTCGGATCCACCGGCTCGAGCTCGGCCATCTTCTCGAGGGTGGTCTCCCGGGGCGTCTCGTCGTGCTCGACGCCGGCGACGGGGACGATCTCGGCCTTGAAGAGCCCCGCCTCCCTGGCCGCCAGGGCGCGGCGATGGCTCTCCAGGGCGAAGGCCTCCATCTGGGCCCGGGAGAAGCCCCAGTGGTCGGCGATGCGCTGGGCGGCATAGAACTGGTTGACCGGGGCATCGCCGAAGCGTGCCTGCCAACCGCGGCTGCCCGAGAAGGGGTCCGGAAAGCCCAGCGGCTGGCCGGCCAGCATGGCCGACGAGATGGGAATCTGCGTCATGGTCTGCACGCCTCCCACCGCCACCACGTCCTGGGTGCCGCTCATCACCGCCTGGGCGGCGAAGTGCAGCGCCTGCTGGGAGGAGCCGCACTGGCGATCCACGGTGGTGCCCGGCACATTCAGCGGCAGCCCCGCCGCCAGCCAGCTAGTGCGGGCAATATCCCCGGCCTGGGAGCCGATGGTGTCCACGCAGCCGAAGATGACGTCGTCATACTCGGCGGCGGGCACGCCGTTGCGGGCCACCAGCGCCTCCAGCGCCGCCGCGCCCAGATCGATGGCGTGCACCTCGGCCAGCCCTCCCTTGCGACGCCCGGTGGGCGTGCGCAGGGCATCTACGATATAAGCCTCGCTCATGGGGCCTCCCTGAAGGTGTGGCCGGGACCCAATGCGGCGCCCTCGGCGAGAATGGCGTCGGCGATGCGCGCCTTGTGGAAGCCGCGGTCGCCCC
>DATGNS010000121.1:0-30300 GCA_035306625.1 Pseudomonas sp.
TCTTGCGACTATCAACCAATGCATCCACAAGCACCCACACGAATTGCTTGATTCAGTTGTTAAAGAGCGTTTCGATGGGACCGAAGGTCTCAACCGAGGCCGCGCATTCTACGCCGCCCATCCCGCTTGTCAAGCACTAGCCGAACGTTTTTTCGTTTCAGCTCAGTCGCTTACCACCGCAATCCGGACCAGCCGGATCTCGCAGCGGGAGGCGAATCATACAGCGTTAAACCACACTGTCAACCGCGCCTCGACCAGCAGCCCGCCTCCTCTGGCGGACCCCTCACAACCCAACTGCTCATCCAACTCGTTGATTCTCAAGGAGTTTTCAGCAGCGTCGCGCTGTGAAGTGGGGCGCATTATAGGGAAAAGCGCCCCACCGTCAACTATTATTCGCGACTCAGGATCACCCGGGCGAATGCCTTCTTGCCGGCCTGGCATACGTGGGTGGCGCCCACCTTGAACACGAACTCACGCCCTACCACCTCGCCATCGACCCGTACGCTGCCCGCGTTGAGCAGATCGCGGGCACCGGCGGCGTTCTTGACCAGCCCGGCCTGGTTGAGGATGGCAGCGATGGGCATGTCCTGCTCCGCCACCAGCCTGACCTCGGGCAGATCCTCGGGCAGTTCGCCATCCTTCATGCGGTTGCCCGCCGAACGATGCGCCGTTGCGGCGGCTTCCTCACCATGGAAACGCGCCACGATCTCCTCGGCCAGCTTGATCTTGATATCGCGCGGGTTGGCCCCGGCGGCCACGTCGCGCTTGAAGCCTTCGATTTCCTCCATGGGGCGGAAGCTGAGCAGCTCGAAGTAGCGCCACATCATGGAGTCCGGCAGCGACACCAGCTTGTTGTACATGACGCCGGGAGCTTCCTGGATGCCCACGTAGTTGCCCAGGGACTTGGACATCTTCTTCACGCCATCCAGGCCTTCCAGCAGCGGCATGGTCAGTACGCACTGGGGCTCCTGGCCATAGGAGCGCTGCAGCTCCCGCCCCATGAGCAGGTTGAACTTCTGGTCGGTGCCGCCCAGCTCGATATCCGCCTGTAGCGCCACCGAGTCGTAACCCTGCACCAGCGGGTAGAGGAACTCGTGGATGGCGATCGGCTGATTGCCGGCGTAGCGCTTGGCGAAGTCGTCTCGCTCCAGCATACGCGCCACCGTGTAGTTGGATGCCAGGCGAATGAAGTCAGCGGGGGTCAGCTTGTCCATCCAGGTGGAGTTGAAGGCCACCTCGGTACGCTCGGGGTCGAGGATCTTGAACACCTGTGCCTTGTAGGTCTCGGCGTTCTCGAGCACCTGCTCGCGGGTCAGTGGCGGGCGCGTGGCACTCTTGCCCGACGGGTCGCCGATCATGCCGGTGAAGTCCCCGATCAGGAAGATCACATGGTGACCCAGCTCCTGGAACTGGCGCAGCTTGTTGATCAGGACGGTATGGCCCAGATGCAGGTCGGGCGCGGTCGGGTCGAAGCCGGCCTTGACACGCAGGGGCTTGCCCCGCCGCAGCTTGTCTGCCAGCTCCGCTTCCACCAGAATCTCATCCGCCCCGCGCTTGATCAGCGCCAACTGCTCTTCCACAGACTTCATATCCGCCTCGGCACCCTGGAGTTCGAAAGCCGGCAAGGATACAAGGTCGGTACAAAAAATTGAATTTGCCACCGCCCCGATCGGGCTACCGCACGTCACGACGCTCTGCGTCAAGGTTGCCCCCGCTTTTCTTTGCTTATATTTTCGGGGTCCTTTTTGCGATTTTCGTCACTTTCATCATGCAGCCACTCAAATCAAGCCGCCCGTTGTATCCCAGAGGTCACTTGCTGGCTGCCAGCGGCATCGCCGCCCTGATCAGCCTGGCCCTGCTGGTGTTTCCCTCCCGCGAAGTGGAAGCCAAGAAGACCTACCTGAGCCAGGAGCTGGAGCTGGTTCCGGGCTCACCGCTGCAGGAACCCGTACCGCCCACCGCCCTGGATCTTGAAGAGCCCCAGGAAGACCCTTTCGCACTGGCGGTCAGCGAAGAGGACGCCGAGCCGGAGGTACCCTGGCAGATGCGCGTCACCGTGAGCCGGGGCGATACGCTTTCGACCATCTTCAATCAGGTGGGCCTCAGCGCCGGACTGCTGCACGAGATGATCAACAGCAGCCGTGAGGCACGCCAGTTCGGCCGCCTGCGGGAAGGCCAGACGCTGGATTTCCATTTCACTCCCGACGGCCAGCTGGAAAAGATCAGCTCGCCGCTCTCCCGGCTGGAGACCGTGCAGATCCAGCGCACCGACAGCGGCTTCAAGTTCGAGCGCGTCGTCGCCGACCCGGAAATGCGCCAGTCCTATGCCCATGCAACCATCACCAGCTCGCTGTTCGACGCCGCCAACCAGGCCGGTCTGAGCCACGGGCTGATCATGGAACTGGCCAACGTCTTCGGCTACGACATCGACTTCGCCATGGATATTCGCGAGGGTGACGAGTTCGACGTGCTCTACGAGCAGAAGACCCTGGACGGGGAAATCGTCGGCACCGGCGCCATCCTGGCAGCGCGGTTCGTCAACCGCGGCAATACCTATACCGCCATTCGCTATACCACCAGCCAGGGCGAAACCGGCTACTACACCGCCGAAGGCAACAACGTTCGCAAGGCCTTCATCCGCACGCCGGTCGACTTCGCCCGCATCAGCTCACGCTTCTCGAAGGGCCGCAAGCATCCCATCCTCAACAAGATCCGCGCCCACAAGGGAGTGGACTACGCCGCGCCCCGCGGCACGCCGATCAAGGCGGCAGGGGACGGCAAGGTGATCCTCGCCGGTCCCAAGGGCGGTTACGGCAACACCGTGGTCATCCAGCACGGCTCCCGCTACCGGACGCTCTATGCCCACATGCAGGGCTTCGCCAAGAACATTCGCGCCGGCGCTACGGTCAAGCAGGGCCAGATCATCGGCTACATCGGCACCACCGGTCTTTCCACCGGGCCACACCTGCATTACGAGTTCCAGGTCAACGGCACCCACGTCGACCCCCTGAGCCAGAAGCAACTGATCGCCGACCCGCTCAGCGGCAAGGAAAAGCAGCGCTTCCTGCAGCACAGCGCCCCGCTGATGGCCGTGCTGGATCAGGAACGCTCCGTATTGCTGGCACGCAAGGACTGACATGACCCTCTACGTGGGCGTGATGTCCGGAACCAGCCTGGATGGTCTGGACATCGCGCTCATCGACCAGACCGCCACCACCCGCCTGGTGGCCCACCATTACCTGCCCATGCCTGGTGAGCTGCGCCAGGCACTGCTGCTGTTGTGCAGTTCCGGTGACGACGAACTGGCTCGCGCCGCCCTGGCCGAGCAGCACTGGGCGACCCTGGCCGCGGAAGGCATCGGCGCGCTCCTCGCCCGGGCGAATATACAATCCACCGAAATCCGGGCGATCGGCAGCCATGGGCAGACCGTGCGCCACGAACCGACCCGGGGTTTCACCATCCAGATCGGCAATCCGGCCCTGCTGGCAGAGCTGACAGGCATCACTGTGGTGAGCGATTTTCGCCGCCGGGACGTTGCTGCCGGCGGGCAGGGCGCGCCGCTGGTGCCCGCCTTCCACGAGGCCCTGTTTGCCAATGGCAGGCCGCGGGCGATCCTGAACGTGGGCGGCTTCAGCAACCTCACCCTGCTGCGCCCCGGCAGTCCGGCCCGCGGCTTCGATTGCGGCCCTGGCAATGTGCTGCTGGACGCCTGGATCGGCTTCCGCCAGGGCCGGGACTATGACCGCGACGGCGAATGGGCCGCGTCCGGCCGACTGCATGGGCCGCTGCTGCACAGCCTGCTGGATGAACCCTACTTTCATCAGCAGGGCCCCAAGAGCACCGGCCGCGAACTGTTCAACCTTCCATGGCTGCAAGCCAGGCTGACAGCCTTTCCGGAAATCTCCGACGCCGACGTCCAGCGCACCCTGCTGGAACTGACCGCACGCGCCATCAGCGATGCACTGCAGCGGCAGATGCCCGAGATGGAAGAACTGCTGGTGTGCGGGGGTGGCGCCCATAACGGTGCACTGCTGGCGCGGCTGTCGGAGCTGCTGCCCCAGGTGCGCGTATGCACCACGGACGAACACGGCGTGCCGGCGGACTGGATGGAAGCCATGGCCTTCGCCTGGCTCGCGCATTGCTGCCTGGAAGGCATACCCGCCAACCGGCCGAGCGTGACCGGCGCCCGCGGTCCAAGGGTGCTCGGCGCCATCTATCCGGCTTAAAACAGGCAGAAACGACAACGCCGCGCCCGGCCGAAGCCGGACACGGCGCCCGTCCTTCTCCCGGAGCCTAGATGGAGAAGGACTGGCCGCACCCGCAGGTGGTGCTGGCGTTCGGGTTGTTGATCACGAAGCGCGAGCCCTCGAGACCCTCCTGGTAATCCACTTCGGCGCCGGCGAGATACTGGAAACTCATCGGATCGACCACCAGGCTGACGCCCTCGCGTTCGACGATGGTATCGTCGTCGGCGACTTCTTCATCGAACGTGAAGCCGTACTGAAAGCCGGAGCAGCCGCCACCGGTCACGAACACCCGGAGCATCAGGCGCGGATTGCCTTCTTCCTCGACCAGGCTCTTCACCTTCTGCGCCGCCCCCTGCGTGAAGATCAGCGGGGTGGGGGTGAAGGATTCAACACTCATGCTGGAATTCTCCCGGCATCAAGCCAAACAACGTGGCCGGCATTATCCGCTTACCCGAGTAAAGCAGTCAATTATTCGCTTCAACTTCCGCGGGTGCCGGCAGCTCGAGCGGCGCGTCCCCTTCACGGATGGCGTAAAGACGGCCTTCGACCTGGGCGCCCATGGCCATCTCCATCAGCCCGTAGTAGAGGTTGCCGCGCAGGCGTGCGCCGCTGCCCAGCTCCACGTGCTCGCTGGCGTGGACATCGCCGGTCACTTCGCCATCGAGGATCACGTGCTGGGCATGAATCTCGCCTTCGACCAGGCCACCGGCGCTGACCCGCACCAGACCTTCCTCGGCGATCAGGTTGCCCTGCAGGCGGCCGTCCAGCTGTACGGCCCCCTTCACCCGCAGGTCGCCTACCAGCATGGCACCGGCGGCAATGATGCTGGTCTTGCCGTTGTAACGCTGCAGATCGGCGGATGCCGGCTTGTTCTTGCTACTCCACATGGCCATCTTACTTCTTCTCTTCATTCCAGTTGTAGGTACGTTCCAGCGGCTGACGCTGACCCTTGATATCTGCCCGAACCTTGATCTGGTCGGGAACGAAGTCCTCCGGCAGCCGCAGTTCGGCATAGCGCGCACCCTCCGGGAAGGCCTGCAGATGGCGGAAGCCGAACGAGGTGGTACTGTTCCACTCCGATGAGAGCTCGGCCAGATCCAGCTCCACCTCCTTGCCCTCGCGCTTGCCGACCACGCTGATGCGCACCTGGCCTTCCAGGGGCTTGTCGTCGGTGCCGACCCGGCTCAGCAGCAGCTTGTAGCGATACAGCAGCGGGTCGTCGGTGCCCTGCAGCTCGAAGGACCGGATGCGCAGACCCTCGCGTCGACTGGCCGGCGCCAGCACGCCCTTGTAGAAGGCCAGATCCTGCTGCAGCTTGTAGATCTGTTCTTCCAGCAGCTTGATGGTCTGCCGGCTCTGCTCGTTGGCCTGCCGGCCCAGGCGCTCGCCGCTGGAGAGCACGGCCTGCATCTGCTGCGCATGCTCGAGTTCGCGCGTCAGCTGTTCGTAGTGCTGCTCGAGGACTTCCAGCTGGCGAATGCGCTCGCGACTGTCCTCCCCGCCCTTCCAGTAGGCTCCGTAGACCAGCATCGGCAGCGCAAGCACTGCCAGGACCATCAATATCCGCTGGCGACGCTGCACCCGCGGATCAACGCTTTTGACTTCCCACATCGTCATCAGGGCAACATCCCCGCCTGTCCAAGACCCAGACGCTCATCCAGGCCGAACATGATGTTCAGGTTCTGAACCGCCTGCCCGGAGGCGCCCTTCACCAGGTTATCGATTACCGACAGCACCACCACCAGGTCGCCCTGCTGCGGACGGTGGACCGCGATCCGGCACACGTTGGCGCCACGCACGCTGCGAGTTTCCGGATGACTGCCCGCCGGCATCACGTCCACGAACGGCTCGTTCGCATAGCGCTTCTCATAAAGCGCCTGCAGGTCCACGGAGCGGTCAGCCACCCGAGCATACAGGGTCGCGTGAATGCCGCGGATCATGGGCGTCAGGTGCGGCACGAAGGTCAGCCCCACCGGCCGGCCCGCGGCCCGCTGCAGCCCCTGACGAATCTCCGGCAGGTGGCGGTGCCCCTTCACCGAGTACGCCATCATGCTCTCGCCCGCCTCGCAGAACAGCGAACCCACCTTGGCGCCGCGCCCGGCGCCGCTGACGCCGGACTTGCAGTCGGCGATCAGCGTCTCCGGATCGGCCAGACCGGCTTCCAGCAGCGGCAGCAGACCCAGCTGCGAAGCGGTCGGATAGCAACCGGGTACCGCGATCAGCCGCGCGTTGCGAATCTGCCCGCGATTGACTTCCGGCAGGCCGTACACGGCCTCGCCCAGCAGCTCCGGCGCGCCGTGAGGCTGGCCATACCAGGCGGCCCATTCGTCGGCGTCCTGCAGACGGAAGTCGGCGGAAAGATCGATCACCCGGGTGCCTGCCGCCAGCAACTCGCCGGCCAGGGCATGGGCCACGCCATGGGGCGTGGCGAAGAAGACTGCGTCACAGGCGCCCAGCGTGGCGCTGTCCGGCACACTGAACGCCAGGCTGTCATAGTGCCCGCGCAGGTTGGGGTACATGTCCACCACCCGCACGCCGGCTTCGGAGCGCGAGGTGATGACCGCAACCTCGACCTGGGGGTGCTGGGCCAGCAGCCGCAGCAATTCGACACCGGTGTAGCCGGTGCCTCCAACGATTCCGACCTTGATCATTTCACGCCCCTCAGTCGAGCCACACAAAGGCCGTCGATGATAAAACCGCCAGGTTCCGCGGCCAACCACTGAGATGACGCCCATCAGGATTGCCACTACTATCGGCAGCCATCACGGAAACCTTAAGGATGCCTGTCCGATGCTCTATCTCTGGCTCAAAGCCCTGCACCTGATCGCCATGGTCAGCTGGTTCGCCGGCCTGTTCTACCTGCCGCGGCTGTTCGTCTATCACGCCATGAGCGAGGATCAGGTCAGCCGTGACCGCTTCTGCACCATGGAGCGCAAGCTGTACCGCGGCATCATGCTGCCCGCCATGCTTGCCACGCTGATCTTCGGCATCGGCATGCTGGCTCTCAACCCCGGCCTGTTCGCCTCCGGCGGCTGGCTGCATGCCAAGCTCACCCTGATCCTGCTGCTGATCGGCTACCACCACATGTGCGGGGCCCAGCTCAAGCGCTTCGCCAGGGGCGAGAACCGGCGCAGCCACGTGTTCTACCGCTGGTTCAATGAAGTGCCGGTGCTGTTTCTGGTCAGCATCGTCATCCTGGCGGTGATCAAGCCGTTCTGACCCGCCGAGGCCGGGGAACCTGTGCCCCCGGCCGACCTCGTACTGACAGGAATCAAATACCCTAGTCTTCGATGCAGTACACTCCGTCGCTCGATGACCCGGAGAAACTCATGGCCAGCGAACGTCACTATTCCCCCGCCGACCGCCTGCTTCTGCAGGTGGACGCCGCGCTGCGCACCCTGCTGCCCTTCAGCGGCCCGTCCACGCGCCCCTCGCCGGCGCTGCTGGAGCCGGAGGTCGAACTGGACGAGGAGAGCAAGCGCCACATCGCCGGACTGATGCGCATCAACCACACCGGCGAGGTCTGCGCCCAGGCGCTCTACCAGGGCCAGGCGCTCACCGCCAAGCTGCCGCACATCCGCGAAGCCATGGAGCAGGCCGCCGACGAGGAAATCGACCACCTGGCCTGGTGCGAACAACGGGTGCGCGAGCTGGGCAGCCATACCAGCCTGCTGAATCCGCTGTTCTATGGCCTGTCGTTCGGCATCGGCGCCGCGGCCGGCCTGATCAGCGACAAGGTGAGCCTGGGCTTCGTGGCCGCCACCGAGGATCAGGTGGTCAAGCACCTGGACGAGCATCTGGCGCAGATTCCGCGCGAGGACGCCAGGAGCCGCGCAATCCTCAAGCAGATGCGTGTCGACGAGCAGCAGCATTCCAGCAACGCCCTGGCGGCCGGCGGCTATCGCTTCCCGGCGCCGGTGAAGTTCGGCATGTCACTGATGGCCAAGGTGATGACCAAGAGCACCTACCGCATCTGAGGCACAGGCATGAAAAAGGCGCCGAACGGCGCCTTTTTCGATCGGGGCAACTCAGCCCAGCTCGACGATCTCATAGCTGTGGCTGATATCCACGCCGGCGCGGCCCAGCATGATGGAGGCCGAGCAGTACTTTTCCGCGGACAGCTCCACGGCACGCCTGACCTGCGGCTCCTTGAGGCCGCGGCCCTTGACCACGAAGCGCAGATGAATGCGGGTGAACACCTTGGGATCCTCCTCGGCACGCTCGGCCTCGAGGAAGGCCTCGCAGCTTTCCACCGCCTGTCGGGATTTTCTGAGGATGCTCACCACGTCGAAACTGGAACAGCCGCCCAGGCCCAGCAGCAGCATCTCCATGGGGCGCACGCCCAGGTTGCGACCGCCGCTTTCCGGGGGGCCATCCATCACCACCACATGCCCGCTGCCGGATTCGCCGAGAAACATGGCCTCACCGGCCCATTGGATACGCGCTTTCATTCGTCCCGCTCGTTGCACTGGAAAGAGCGCGCAGCTTACCACAGCGCAGGTGCGGCCCCCGGAGGAGACAATGTGACCGGAGCGCCGCAAACCCTGAGAATGGCATCACGAGATTTAGCATGAGGCGCAAAGGACTGTTAAGTTGCCACTACTAAAGTGGCACACTCGCCGGGCAAAACTAAAAACAAATACGTTCCACAGGACGTACCACGTATTGGGGAAAAGGCATGGTCGCTATCAGTCTCGCTTCCAAGAACAAGCATCTGGACAAGCTTCTCGTCCATTGTCACCGCCGCCGCTACACCGCCAAGAGCACCATCATCTACGCCGGTGATCGCTGCGAAACCCTGTTCTTCATCATCAAGGGGTCGGTCACCATCCTCATCGAGGACGACGACGGTCGCGAAATGATCATCGCCTACCTCAATGCCGGAGACTTCTTCGGCGAGATGGGCCTGTTCGAGAAGGAGGGCTCGGAAAAGCCGCGCAGCGCCTGGGTTCGCGCCAAGACCGAGTGCGAGGTGGCCGAGCTGAGCTACACCAAGTTCCGCGAGCTGATCCAGCAGGACCCGGAGATCATGTTCGCCCTGGGCAGCCAGATGGCCGAGCGCCTGCGCAACACCACCCGCAAGGTGGGCGACCTGGCCTTCCTGGACGTCACCGGCCGCGTGGCCCGTACCCTGCTCGACCTGTGCAAGCAGCCAGACGCCATGACCCACCCGGACGGCATGCAGATCAAGATCACCCGCCAGGAAATCGGTCGCATCGTCGGCTGTTCGCGGGAAATGGTCGGTCGCGTGCTCAAGTCCCTGGAGGAACAGGGCCTGGTACATGTGAAGGGCAAGACCATGGTGGTGTTCGGTACCCGCTAGGGGTCACCCGCAACAAAAAACCGGCCCTGGGGCCGGTTTTTTGTTGCCTGTCGCTCAGCGCGCGGGGAAGAACAGCCGCCTGAGCTCGGCCCCCGGATCCTCAGCACGCATGAAGGCCTCGCCGACCAGGAAGCCGTGGACCTCGTTGGCCTGCATCAGCTCCACATCGGCGCGGCTGAGGATGCCGCTCTCGGTGATCACCAGGCGGTCGGCCGGCACCCGGGTCTTCAGCTCCAGCGTGGTCTGCAGGCTCACCTCGAAGGTGTGCAGGTTGCGGTTGTTGATGCCCACCAGCGGCGTATCCAGGCGCAGCGCGCGCTCCAGCTCCTCGCCGTTGTGCACCTCCACCAGCACGTCCAGCCCCTGCTCCCGGGCCACGGCGGCCAGCTCGGCCATCTGGCCGTCCGCCAGGTTGGCCACGATCAGCAGCACGCAGTCGGCGCCCAGGGCGCGGGCCTCGACGATCTGGTAGGGATCGATCATGAAGTCCTTGCGGATCACCGGCAGCGAGCAGGCGGCGCGCGCTTCCTGGAGGTAGACGTCGCTGCCCTGGAAGAAATCGATATCGGTCAGCACCGACAGGCAAGTGGCGCCGCCGGCCTCGTAGCTGCGGGCAATCTCGGCCGGCACGAAGTCGGGACGAATGACGCCCTTGCTGGGGGAGGCCTTCTTCACTTCGGCAATCACCGCCGCCTCGCGGCGCGCGGCACGCTCCTGCAGGGCGCGGGCAAAGCCGCGCGGTGCATCAGCCTGCCGGGCCAGGCGCTCCAGCTCGTCCAGGCCGATGCGCGCACGGCGCTCGGCCACTTCCTCCGCCTTGCGGGCGATGATCTTCTCCAGCACGCTCATTGGGCATTCTCCTGGCGGTACACCGCCGTGAAGGACACCAGCTCCTGCAGCTTGTCCAGGGCCAGACCACTGTGCAGCGCGTCATGGGCCATGTGCACACCGTCCTTGAGCGTGCCGGCCTCGCCGGCGACATACAGGGCGGCGCCGGCGTTGAGCACGATCATGTCGGCGGCCTTCTGGCCGCTCTCGGTCTTGCGGCGCCCCAGGGCGTCGCGGATCAGCGCCAGCGATTCCTGGGCATCGTTGACGGTCAGGCCGATCAGGCTCTGGCTCTTGATGCCGAAATCCTCCGGCTGGATGTCGTACTCGGTGATCTGGCCGTCCTTCAGCTCGGCCACATGGGTCGGCGCGGCCAGGCTGATCTCGTCCATGCCGTCCTTCGAATGCACCACCATCACATGCTCGCTGCCCAGGCGACGCAGCACCTCGGCCATGTGCCGGCATAGCTCCTTGCTGAACACACCCAGCACCTGGCGCTTCACTCCCGCCGGGTTGGCCATCGGGCCGAGGATGTTGAACAGGGTGCGCAGGCCCAGCTCGCGGCGGGCATTGCCCGCGTAGCGCATGGCGCCATGGTGGGCCGGGGCGAACATGAAGCCGACGCCCACGGTGTCGATGCAGCGCGCCACCTGCCCGGGATCGAGGTCCAGGTAGACGCCGGCGGCCTCCAGCAGGTCGGCGCTGCCGCTCTTGCCGGACACCGCGCGGTTGCCATGCTTGGCCACCTTGCCGCCACCGGCCGCCACCACGAAGGAAGCCGCGCTGGAAACATTGAAGATATTCATGCCGTCGCCACCGGTGCCGCAGTTGTCCACCAGGTTGGCGCCTGGCACCCGCACCGGGGTGGCCAGTTCGCGCATCACCTCCACGGCGCCGACGATCTCGTCGATGCTCTCGCTTTTCATGCGCAGGCCCATCAGGAAGGCGCCGATCTGCGCATCGGTACACTGACCGGTCATGATCTGGCGCATCACGTCCTTCATCTCGTCGGTGCTCAGGTCCAGGTGATTGACCACCCGGTTGAGGGCCTCCTTCATGTTCATGCGCGCACGCCTCCGGTCTGTTTCAGGAAATTGGCAAAGAGCTCGTGACCCTGTTCGGTGAGGATGGACTCCGGATGGAACTGCACGCCCTCGATGTTCAGGGTCTTGTGGCGCAGCCCCATGATCTCGTCGACGCTGCCGTCGGCGCGCTGGGTCCAGGCGGTGACCTCCAGGCAGTCGGGCAGGCTGTCGCGCTCGACCACCAGGGAGTGATAGCGGGTCACGGTAAGGGGATTGCTGAGGCCGGCGAACACGCCCTGGTTCTGGTGGAATACCGGGCTGGTCTTGCCGTGCATGGCCACCCGGGCGCGCACCACCTTGCCGCCGAACGCCTGGCCGATGCTCTGGTGGCCCAGGCACACGCCGAGGATCGGCAACTTGCCGGCAAAATGCAGGATGGCCTCGATGGAAATGCCCGCCTCGGTCGGCGTGCAGGGCCCGGGCGAGACCACGATGCGCTCGGGCTTCAGCGCCTCGATCTGCGCGACGGTCATCTCGTCGTTGCGGATCACGTGGACGTCCGCACCCAGCTCGCCCAGGTACTGCACCACGTTGTAGGTGAAGGAGTCGTAGTTATCGATCATCAAGAGCATGGCTTACGCTCCTTCCACATCGGATGAGGCCAGCGCCACGGCACGGAACATGGCGCGGCGCTTGTTCAGGGTTTCTTCCCACTCCAGCGCGGGCACCGAGTCGGCGACGATGCCGGCACCGGCCTGCACGTGCAGCTCGCCGTCCTTGATCACCGCGGTGCGGATGGCGATGGCGGTGTCCATGTTGCCGTTCCACGCCAGGTAGCCCACGGCGCCGCCATACACGCCGCGCTTGACCGGCTCCAGCTCGTCGATGATCTCCATGGCGCGCACCTTGGGCGCCCCGGACAGGGTGCCGGCCGGCAGGATGGCGCGCAGGGCGACCATGGCCGACAGGCCGGGCTTCAGCTGGCCGGTGACGTTGGAAACGATGTGCATCACGTTGGAATAGCGCTCGATCACCATCTTCTCGGTGACCTTCACCGAACCGGTGGTGGACACCCGGCCCACGTCGTTGCGGCCCAGGTCGATCAGCATCAGGTGCTCGGCCAGCTCCTTGGCGTCGGAGAGCAGATCGCGCTCCAGCGCCAGGTCGGCTTCCTCGTTGGCCCCGCGCGGCCGGGTGCCGGCGATCGGCCGCACCGTGACCTCGCCATCCTCGACGCGCACCAGCACCTCGGGCGAGGAACCCACCACGTGGAAGTCGCCGAAGTTGAAGAAGTACATGTAGGGAGTGGGGTTGAAGCAGCGCAGCGCGCGGTAGAGATCGATGGGAGCGGCCTGGAAGGGAATCGACATGCGCTGGGAGATCACCACCTGCATGCAGTCCCCGGCCAGGATGTATTCCTTGATCTGCCGGACCGCCTGCTCGAAGGACTCCCGGCTGAAGCTGGAGCGGAATTCCGGCTCCGGCCCGCCGGCCTTGTCGAAGTCCAGGCCCAGGCGCGGTGCAATGGGCTGGCGCAGCCGCTCGCGCAGCGCCTGCAGGCGCGCCATGCCGGCCTTGTAGGCGTCGGCCTCGGCCGGATCGACCAGCACGATGCAGTGCAGCTTGCCGGCCAGGTTGTCGAACACCACCACCGAGTCGGAGACCATCAGCAGGATGTCCGGCGTACCCAGCGGATCGGGATTCGGACACTGTGCCAGCTTGCGCTCCACATAGCGCACGCTGTCGTAGCCGAAGTAGCCCACCAGGCCGCCATCGAAGCGCGGCAGGCCCGGCAGGGTCGGCACCCGGTAACGGGCCTTGAACTGTTCGACGAAGCTCAGCGGGTCCTCGACTTCGGCCTCCTCGACCAGCTCGCCGTTGTCATGGATCCGCACCTGGTGGCCGTGCACACGCAACACGGTGCGGCTGTACAGGCCGATGATGGAATAGCGCCCCCACTTCTCGCCGCCCTGCACGGATTCGAGCAGGTAGGTGTGCGGCTGATCGGCCAGCTTGAGGTAGAGGGAAAGCGGGGTGTCGAAATCGGCCAGCGTCTCGAACGCCAGCGGGATGCGGTTGTAGCCTTCGGCGGCCAAACGCAGGAAGTCTTCGCGGGTCATGTCAGCCTCGTGGTCGGAGGGGCACTAACAGAGGGTCGGGCAAACGGGCCGGCGCAGCCGGCGGCAATGAAGGTCAGGCGCGCCAGCGCCAACGGGCCAGGGCCTTGATGACTTTCATCCACTGTTTGCGGGTGACCACCACGATCTGATTCTCTTGCCGGAGGTGACACAGTGCGGGCCACACTAGCGCAGGCCCGCGGCGCTGGCAACCAGCTGACGCAGATCATCGAGAACCCGATCAGGCATTTCCTCGGCGACGGTCCGGCCGTGGTTGTAGCCGTAGCTCAGGGCCACGCAGCGCACCCCGGCCGCCTGGGCCGCCAGCACGTCATTGCGCGAGTCGCCGACGAACAGGGCATCAGCCGGTTCCACCCCGGCCTTGTCCATCACCCAGAACAGCGCCGCCGGATCAGGCTTCTGCACGGGCAGGGTGTCGCCGCCCACCGTCCAGCGGAAGTAGCGGGCCAACCCCTTCTCCTCGAGCAACGGCGCGACGAACTGGCCGGGCTTGTTGGTGATCACCGCCAGCGGAATGCCCTGCGCGGCCAGCCAGTCCAGGCACTCTGCCACGCCGGGATAGACACGGGTCAGCTCATGGGTGCCGGCATAGGCTTCGGTAAACAGCGCCAGCGCGGCCTCGGCCTCCGCGTCCGACACGGCGGAGTGATCCAGCTGGCCGGCCAGAGCGCGACGCACCAGCACCCGGGCGCCATTACCGACCCAATGGCGCACCCGCTCGATGCCCGCGGGCGGGCGGTCCAGCTGGAGCAGCATGCGATCCACCGCCGCCGCCAGGTCCGGCACCGAGTCCACCAGGGTGCCGTCCAGGTCGAACATCACCAGCCGCGGCAGGCTACCGCCGAACAGCTCGTGCAGGAGGGTCATTGCCGAACCTGGGCCAGCTCGGCGCGCATGGCATCGATGACCGCCTTGTAGTCGGGCTGGCTGAAGATCGCCGAGCCGGCCACGAAGGTGTCGGCGCCGGCTTCGGCAATGGCGCGGATGTTCTGTACGTTCACCCCACCGTCGATCTCCAGGCGGATGTCCAGGCCGCTGGCGTCGATCAGCGCGCGGGCCTCGCGCAGCTTGGCGAGGGTACCGGGGATGAACTTCTGTCCGCCGAAGCCGGGGTTGACGCTCATCAGCAGGATCATGTCCACCTTGTCCATCACGTACTTCAGGCAATCCAGCGGGGTGACCGGGTTGAACACCAGGCCGGCCTTGGCACCACCGCTCTTGATCAGCTGCAGGGAACGGTCGATGTGCTCGCTGGCTTCCGGGTGGAAGGTGATGTAGCTGGCGCCGGCCTCCAGGAAGTCGCCGATGATGCGGTCCACCGGCTTGACCATCAGGTGCACGTCGATCGGCGCGCTGATCCCGTACTTGCGCAGTGCGCTGCACACCATCGGGCCGATGGTCAGGTTGGGCACATAGTGGTTGTCCATCACGTCGAAGTGCACGATGTCGGCGCCGGCGGCGAGCACCTTGTCCACATCCTCGCCGAGGCGGGCGAAGTCGGCGGAAAGGATCGACGGAGCGATGGCGAAGGGTTGCATGGAGACGGACCTCGGCAGGGCAAATTCCGGAAAGGACGGGCATTGTACTCCCGCACACCGGCTTTTCGGGTGGCCCGCCTGACAAGCCGGCCATTGCCCTTTAGACTCCAGGCGTCCTCCTTTCAACGGTTCAGTTGCCATGCTGCGTCATCCCGCCGCCCTGCTCTCTCCGCTGACCCTGGCCCTGCTGCTGCACGGTCTGCCGGCCACGGCCGAGGACGGGCAGGTGGAAGTGCCGCCCGCGGCCAGCGAGCCGGAGGTACGCCCGGCACCGCCGCGCCCCATGCTGGACAGCCGCAGCGAATCCCACCAGCAGGCCCTGCAGCGCCAACTGCCGCAGCGCCAGCAGCTGATGCTCGACGGCGGCGCCGATCCCTTCCTGTCCCTGTGGCTGCCGGCCAACCAGGCCCAGCCGGCCGGCCTGGTCATCCTGCTGCACGGCGAGGGCGAAACGGCCGACTGGCCCACGGCCATCGGACCGCTGCGCCGCCAGTTGCCTGACCTGGGCTGGAGCACCCTGAGCCTGAGCCTGCCGGATGCGCCCCATTCCGGTGTGCAGTCCCGCAAGACCAGGCCGGTCACGGTGGTGCTGGAAGGGGTGGAAAAAGGCGAGCCGGAGCAAGCGAGCGAGGCGCCGGACGGCGAACAGGCGCCAGCCCAGCTGGCCGAGCCTGTCGCCGACGCCCTGCCCGAGCGGGGCGCCGGAGCGGAACCGCACCAGGCGCTGCTGGACGAACTGGCGCCGGCCGAGCCCGATCATGAGCGCCGCCTGCTGGCGCGGGTGCGCGCCGCACTGGAGCATGCCCGTCAGCACAACCCGCGTACGCTGGTGCTGCTCGGCCATGGCACGGGGGCCTACTGGGCCGCCCGCTTCCTGCACCAGGAACAGCCCGCCGACGTCTCCCAGCTGGTCATGGTGTCGGCACGGGAGCCGGAGGCCGTGGCTACTCCCCTGGACGAACTGCTGCCGCAACTGCGCCTGGCGACCGGGGATTTCTACTACCGCGACCGGCCCGCCCAGCGTCAGGGCGCCCGGGAGCGCCTGAACGCCAGCAAGCGCCAGGAGCATCCGGCCTATCTGCAGATCGGCCTGCCGAGCCTGCCGAGCGACGCCCGGGCCGAACAGGAGCAGCTGGTACGCAGAGTGCGCGGCTGGCTGCAGCTGGAGCCCCGCGCCGCCCAGCGCTGATACCACCATCAGAAAGAGCCAGGCCCGAGGCGACCAGCCGGGTGCTGCGGTGAACGCCCTTCACCGAGCCACCACCTGGTCGATGAAGTGGCTTCTACTGTCGACTAGAAGCCGTGGCGCTCGCGGATCAGGTTGTAGGCGCTGTGCAGCTCGCGAGTCTTGTCGGTCGCCAGGCGCACTTCCTCGGCACTGGCACCGGCACCGGCCAGCTTGTCGGGGTGATACTGGCTGAGCAGGCGCCGATAGGCCCGCTTGATCTCGCCCGGCTCCGCGGTTTCCCCCACGCCCAGCAGTTCCAGGGCCGCCTCGTAGGGGCTGCTCCTGCGCACCGCCATGGCGGCACGCGGCTGCCCGGAGCCCTGGGCGCCGCTCCGGGGCTGCAGTTCCAGTACCTCGCCCGGCGTGCGGCCCGCCCAGCGGCCCCAGAGCAGGATCAGGTTGCGCTTGCGCTCGCTGATCGGGTTCTCGGTGGCAGCCAGTCGCCAGCAGGCGGCCAGCATGTCACGCACCTGCTCCGGGCGCTTGCGCAGCCGGCGCAGCGGCAGGAGCAGTCCGTCCTCGCCGCTCTTGCCGCGGTTGAAAGCCTGGATCGCCTTGCGCTGCTGGTCGGTACCCAGCTTCAGCCGACGCATTTCCGCGCGGGTCTGGGCAATGTGGCTTTCCAGCACACGCCCGTCGCACTTGGCCAGGCGACCCAGCAGGATGAACAAGAGGTCGTTGTCCGCCAGCTCACCCCAGTTCCAGCCCAGACGCTGGAGCAGTCCCTTCCAGGAACGAATCTGCAGCCGCCGGTCCAGGCTGTGGCCGAGCACGCCGCCGAGCAGCGCACCCGGTATGCTCGCCAGCGCCAGTCCGGCAATCGCGCCCAGCAGAGTGACAGGCCAACGCATGATTCAGGATTCCCTCGTTCGCAGGCGCTCCGCCTGCGCCAATCGCTCATGGGTGCCGACATCCAGCCAGCACCCGGTAAAGTGCTCCCCGCTGACCATTCCGGCGTCCAGTGCGCGACGCAGCAACGGAGCCAGCCGGAAGGCGCCCTCGGGACTGTCCGCGAACAGTCGGGGGTGCAGCACCGCGATACCACTGTAGGTCAGTCGTGGCACACCCCCCCGGTCCGGCACCAGGCGACCCTCGCACCAGGCGAAATCGCCCTCGGCATGATGTTCGGGGTTATCGACCAGAACCAGATGCGCTGAAGCGACCTCGATGTCGCACAGACGGGCAAAATCGTAGTCGGTGAAGATGTCGCCGTTGACCACCACGAAAGGCTGATCGCCCAGCAGCGGCAGGGCCTTGCGAATGCCACCGCCGGTCTCCAGCGGCTCGCCTTCCGGCGAATAGGCGATCCGCACGCCCCAGCGCGCGCCGTCTCCCAGGGCTGCCTCGATCTGCGCGCCGAGCCAGGCGTGGTTGATCACCAGCTCGCGGATGCCGGCCCGGGCCAGGGCCTCGATGTGGTATTCGATCAGCGGCTTGTCGCCTACCCGCACCAGCGGCTTGGGGGTGTGCAGGGTCAGCGGACGCAGGCGCTCGCCCTTGCCGGCGGCCAGGATCATTGCCTTCATGCACCACGCTCCGGCAGCTGAGCCAGCAGATCGCGCAGTTCGGCCAGCTCGGGCCGACGCGCCGCCACCTCGTCGATATAGGCGAAGAAGCGCGGCACGTCCGTCAGGTACCTGGGCTTGCCATCCCGGTGACAGATGCGCGCGAAGATGCCGATCACCTTCAAGTGGCGCTGCACCCCCATCAGGTCGCAGTCGCGCAGGAAGTCCTCGAAACGCTGCGGCACCGCGATGCCCGCCTCGCAGGCCCGCTGCCAGTAGCGCTCCAGCCAGGCATCCACACGGGCCAGCGGCCAGCTGAGAAAGGCGTCCTTGAACAGGCAGATGATGTCGTAGCTGGCCGGCCCCCAGACCGCATCCTGGAAGTCCAGCACGCCGGGGTTCGGCTCGCTGAGCATCAGGTTACGCGGCATGTAGTCGCGATGCACCAGCACTCGCGGCTGGGCCAGCGCACTGTCGATCAGCAAGCGGCACACGCGCTCCCAGGCGGCCTGCTGCTCGGCGTTCCACGCCAGCTGCAGCTCATGGGCCAGGTACCACTCGGGGAACAGCTGCAGCTCGCGGCGCAGCAGCGCCTCGTCGTAGTCGGGCAGGTCGGCGTCCCGGGGCAGGCGCTGGAAGGCCAGCAGGGCGCTAACGGCATCATCGAACAGGCGATCGGCATTGTCCGTGTCGATCACCTCCAGATAGGTCTGGCGGCCCAGGTCATCCAGCACCAGGAAACCCTGTTCCAGATCGCTGGCCAGCACCCGCGGCACATGCACACCGGCATCGGCCAGCAGGCCGGCTATCTTCACGAAGGGGCGGCAATCTTCCCGGGGCGGCGGCGCATCCATGAGCACCAGGCTGCGCTCCCCGGCCTGCCAGCGGAAATAGCGGCGAAAACTGGCGTCGCTGCTGGCCGGCGTCAGCTCGCCCGGGGTGACGCTGCCCCAGTTCAGCGACTCGAACAGCTCGGGCAAAAGTCGGTCGAACCAGGCACTCAGCCGCTGGAGGCGGACATCGTGATCAATCATTCGGGAAACTCCGACGGCGCTGGCCGTTGTGCAGGTCATGTTTTATCATCCGATGCCTTTTATCAGCCCATCGAGAAGCATGCGACAGCTCTTCGCAGGCCCATCGCGCAAAGCAGTCGGACCCGAAAGATGGCCGTGAGAATCTTCGCATTTCGCAGGAAATTTCCCTTGCTGGCCGGCGGCCTGCTGGCGCTGCAACCACTGACCGGCAGCTTCGGGGCGGAGGAACAGTTCGATTGCCGAAGCGCCGAGGATGGCACCTGGGTCTGTCGCGCCGAACCCGCGCCGGCCGACTCGCCACCGCGCCCGGAGCATACCAGTTCCGCAACTCCGCCGGCAGCTGCCACAGCGACGCAATCCGCAACGCCGTCACAGGCCCGCAATCCCTACCAGCACATGGACTGGGTGCCGCGCGAGCAGTTGACTCCCGCGCAGCAGGCCGAGATCGGCCCCTGGTGTCGCGGCGGCTACGTGGAGCCCGAGCGTCCCGGCATGGACGATCGCACGCCTGCCGCCGAGGCCCCCACCTACGCCTCGGCGGACGCGTCCAGCTACGACCAGCGCCGCGAGCGCACGGTCCTGGAGGGCGACGTGGTACTGCGTCAGGCCGGCATGCAGGCCGAGGCACAGGTGGCCACCCTCGACCAGCAGACCAACCTGGGCGAACTGGAAGGCCAGGTGCGCCTGCGTGACCGGGGCATGCTGGTGATGGGCGAGCGCGCCGAGCTGCAGCTCGACTCCGGTGCGGCGCGGGTCGACAACGCCGAGTACGTCCTGCACCCCGCCCATGCGCGCGGCACCGCCCTGTATGCGACCCGCGACGAGAATGCGGTGATCCGCCTGAAGGATGGCACCTATACCAGTTGCGAGCCCGGGGAAAACACCTGGGTGCTCAAGGGCAACAACGTCACCCTCAATCCGGCCACCGGCTTCGGCACCGCCACCAACGTGACGCTGCGCGTGAAGGACATTCCGGTGTTCTACACGCCCTACATCTATTTCCCACTGGATGATCGACGCCAGTCCGGCTTCCTGGCGCCGAGCATCAGCAGCACCGACGATAGCGGCATCGCCCTGCAGACGCCCTACTACTTCAACCTGGCGCCGAACTTCGACGCCACCCTCTATCCGCGCTACATGACCGAGCGCGGCCTGCAGATGGAAGGCGAGTTCCGCTACCTGACGCGCAACAGCCGGGGGCAGATGGGCGCCGCCTGGCTGGACGACGACAACGACGAGCGTCGCCGCCAGTCCGAATACGAATCCACCCGCTGGCTATACAGCTGGCAGCACACCAGCAACTTCACCCCGCGTCTGCGAGGCGAGGTGGACTACACCACCATCAGCGACCCCTATTATTTCCAGGACCTGGACACCAACCTGGGCTTCGACCGGCCGGACTACCTGAACCAGCGCGCCGGCCTGAGCTGGCGGGGCGATGGTTACACGGCTCGCCTGGCGGTCCATGCCTATGAGCGCACCACGGTGGAAGGCGTCACACCCTACGATCGGCTGCCACAGTTCACCCTGAACGGCCGCCTGCCGTTCAATCCGGGCGGGCTGGTGTTCTCTTATGGCACCGAGTACGTTCAGTTCCAGCGCAGCTTGCGCAGCGGGTATTTCACGGATATCGATGGCAACACCGGCACTGCCGCACAGCGCTGGTATGACGAAAACCTGCGCGGCCTGAAACGTGCCGAGGGTACTCGCGTTCACCTCGAACCCAGCATCAGCCTGCCGCTGGAATGGACCTGGGGCTTCCTCAGGCCAACCCTGAAGTACGCCCACACGCACTACGACCTGGACCTGGATGAGCGCGGCTTCGCCACGCTGCCTAGCGGCACCGACTTCGACGACGCACCGGAGCGCGGTCTGCCCATTGCCAGCCTGGACGCCGGTCTGTACTTCGATCGCGACACCCGCCTGTTCGGCAGGGACTTCCGCCAGACCCTGGAGCCGCGCCTGTTCTATCTCTATGTTCCCTACGAGGAACAGGATGAGATTCCGATCTTCGACACCGGCGAGGCCAGCTTCAGCTATGGCAGCCTGTGGCGGGACAACCGCTTCTCCGGTAAGGATCGCATCGGCGATGCCAATCAGCTCTCCCTCGGCGTGACCAACCGCTGGATCCAGCCCAACGGCTTCGAGCGCCAGCGCTTCTCCATCGGGCAGATCTTCTACTTCCAGGATCGCGAAGTGCAGATGCCGGACATCCGCTACGAAACCCGCGCCGACGCGCAGTCCTCGGTATCGCCCTATGCGCTGGAATATCAGTACCGTTTCAATCGCGACTGGCGCCTGACCGCCAACTTCAACTGGGATCCGGATGTGCACCGCACCCGCTCAGGCAGTGCCATGTTCCACTACCAGCCCGCCGACAACCCGAACAAGATCCTCAACATCGGCTACCGCTACCGCAACGACACCCTGCGCTACGATCCGGTCAGCGGCCTGTATGTCAACAACCCGGACTATGGGGTTCCGGGGCAGGACAATTACATCAAGGATTACTACAAGGTCAGCCAGCATGACTTCTCGGTGGTGTGGCCCATCGTCCCGCAGTGGAGCCTGCTGGCCCGCTGGCAGTACGACTACAGCCAGGAACGCACGCTGGATGCCATAGGCGGCTTCGAGTACGACAGCTGCTGCTGGAAGCTGCGCATGGTCTATCGCCAATGGATCGATCGTGACGAAACCAGTCTGAATCCGGCACTGAACGAGGAAACCGATCACGGCTTCTTCGTGCAGATCATCCTCAAGGGACTCGGCGGCGTGACCGGCAACAGGTTAGAGTCCTTCCTCGATCAAGGCATTCAAGGTTACCGAAGACGTGAAGATCAAGCTCGCTGACTGTCTGCGCCCGCTGCTGCTGGGCACCCTGCTGCTCGCGGCTACCGCCCACGCCCAGGTCCGCCCGCTGGACCGGGTGGCCGCCATCGTCGATGGCGACGTGATCATGCAGAGCCAGCTCCAGGCCCGCCTGCGTGAAGTCCAGCAGACCATCGGTCGGCGCGGCGCGGCGCTGCCTCCCGAGCACGTGCTGACCCAGCAGGTCCTGGAGCGCCTGATCATCGAGAACATCCAGCTGCAGATCGGCGAGCGCTCCGGCATCCGCATCGGCGATGCCGAACTCAACGAGACCATGGCCAGCATCGCCCAGCGCAACGGCCTGACCCTGGACCAGTTCCGCGCCGCCCTGGCCCGCGATGGCCTGTCCTACGAGGACGCCCGCGATCAGGTGCGCCGCGAGATGATCATCAGCCGGGTGCGTCAGCGCCGGGTGGCCGAACGCATCCAGGTCAGCGACCAGGAAGTGCAGAACTTCCTGGCCTCCGAGCTCGGCAAGCTGCAGCTGTCCGAGGATCTGCGCCTGGCCAGTATCCTGATCCCGCTGCCGGACGGCGCGTCCAGCGAGGCCATCCAGACCGCCGAACGGCAGGCCCGCGACATCTACAACCAGCTGCGTCAGGGCGCCGACTTCGCCCAGCTGGCCATGAGCCGCTCCGCCGACGAGAACGCCCTGGAAGGTGGCGAGATGGGCTGGCGCAAGGCGGCCCAGCTGCCACCGCCCCTGGACTCGATGGTCGCCGCCCTCAAGGTGGGCGAGGTCAGCGAGCCCCTGCGCACCCCGGGCGGGTTCCTGCTGATCAAGCTGCTCGACCGCCGCGGCGGCGAAGGCGAGCAGATGCTGCGGCAGGAAACCCGCGTGCGCCACATCCTCATCAAGCCCAGCGAGATCCGCAGCCTGGAGGAGAGCCAGCGCCTGGCCGAGCGACTGCATCAGCGCATCCAGAACGGTGAGGACTTCGCCACCCTGGCGCGCCAGTTCTCGGAAGATCCAGGCTCCGCGCTCAACGGCGGCGACCTCAACTGGGTGGATCCCGAGGCCCTGGTGCCCGAATTCCGCACCGTGATGGCCAACTCGCCGATCGGCCGGCTGTCCCGCCCGTTCCGCTCGCCCTTCGGCTGGCACATCCTCGAAGTGCTCGACCGTCGCGCCGTGGACAGCAGCGATCAGATCCGCGAACAGCAGGCGATGAACGCCCTGCGGGCGCGCAAGTACGACGAGGAACTGCAGACCTGGTTGCGGCAGATCCGCGACGAGGCCTATGTGGAAATCAAGATCTGATCCGTGAGCGGAGCGGCTGAAGCCGGCCGCTCCGGTCCGCCGGCGCCGAACCCGCCTGTCGCGGCTGAAGCCGCTCCACGATTGCATCCGGTATCCGCCATGACCTGCCGCCTCTTTGCTCTCACTCCCGGCGAACCCGCCGGCATCGGCCCCGACCTGTCCCTGCTGCTGGCCCGCGAGGCGCAGCCCCATGCCCTGGTGGCGGTGGCCAGCCGCGAACTGCTGCGCCAGCGGGCCGCCGAGCTGGGGCTGAACATCAACCTGCGGGACGTGGGCCCGGACGACTGGCCCAGGCACCCGGCGCCCGCCGGCAGCCTGTACG
Organism: Pseudomonas sp.; assembly: GCA_035306625.1. Lineage (GTDB taxonomy): Bacteria > Pseudomonadota > Gammaproteobacteria > Pseudomonadales > Pseudomonadaceae > Serpens. The sequence goes on from DATGNS010000121.1 coordinate 23,318, forward strand.
TCTGGGACACCCCGCTGCACGCCCGGGTCCGGCCCGGCCACCTGGATCCTGCCAACGCCGACTATGTGCTGGAAACCCTGCGCCGCGCCGGCGAAGGCTGCGTTCAGGACACCTTCGCCGGCATGATCACCGCGCCGGTGCACAAGGGCGTGATCAACGAGGGCGGAGTGCCCTTTTCCGGGCATACCGAATTTCTTGCCGAGCTGACCCACACCGAGCAGGTGGTGATGATGCTGGCCACCGAGGGGCTGCGCGTCGCCCTGGTGACCACCCATCTGCCGCTCAAGGACGTGGCCGCCGCCATCACCCCGGAGCGCCTCGAGCGGGTTGCCCGCATCCTGCATGCCGACCTGCGCGACAAGTTCGGCATCGCGCACCCGCGCATCCTGGTCTGCGGCCTCAACCCCCATGCCGGCGAAGGCGGCCATCTGGGTCGCGAGGAAATCGAGGTCATCGAGCCGACTCTGGAGCGGCTGCGCCGGGAAGGTCTGGAACTGATCGGCCCCTTGCCGGCCGATACCCTGTTCACCCCCAGGCACCTGGACGGCTGCGACGCGGTGCTGGCCATGTATCACGACCAGGGCCTGCCGGTGCTCAAGTACAAGGGATTTGGCGCAGCGGTGAACGTCACCCTCGGGCTGCCGATCATCCGCACCTCGGTGGACCACGGCACCGCGCTGGACCTGGCCGGCACCGGCCGCGTCGATACCGGCAGCCTGCATGTGGCCCTGCACACGGCCTACACCATGGCGCAGAGCCGATCAACGGCGGGCTGACGTCGCTTTTCCGTCAGCCGGATTCACCTGTTAAACTGCGCGACCTTCGCTCACGCAGCTCCGGAATTGTCCATGTCCGACTATCAACACCGCGCCCGCAAACGCTTCGGTCAGAACTTCCTGCACGACATGGGCGTGATCGATCGCATCCTGCGCGCCATCCGTCCCCGCGCCGGCGAACGCCTGGTGGAGATCGGTCCCGGCCAGGGCGCACTGACCGAGGGACTGCTGGACAGCGGCGCCCACCTGGACGTGGTGGAACTGGACCTGGACCTGATCCCCATCCTCAACAGCCGCTTTGCCGACCGGGCGAACTTCCGCCTCAACCAGGGCGACGCGCTGAAGTTCGATTTCTCCACCCTGGCCGAAGGCCCGCACAGCCTGCGAGTGGTCGGCAACCTGCCATACAACATCTCCACGCCGCTGATCTTCCATCTGCTCGAGCATGCCGGCCTGATCCGCGACATGCACTTCATGCTGCAGAAGGAAGTGGTGGAGCGGCTGGCCGCCGAACCCGGCGGCGGCGACTGGGGCCGCCTGTCGATCATGGTGCAGTACCACTGCCAGGTGGAACATCTGTTCAATGTCGGCCCGGGCGCCTTCCGGCCGGCCCCCAAGGTGGATTCGGCCATTGTCCGGCTGGTGCCGCACGAAACCCCGCCGCACCCGGCCCAGGACGTGCGCCAGCTGGATCGTGTGGTGCGCGCGGCCTTCAACATGCGCCGCAAGACCCTGCGCAACACCCTCAAGCAACTGCTGAGCGCGGAGGAGATCGAGGCCGCCGGCGTGGACGGCGCGCTGCGCCCCGAACAGCTGGATCTGGCCGCCTTCGTGCGATTGGCCGATCGGCTGGCCATGCAGCCCCCCGCCGACGACAATTCCTAGACCGAGACCAGGCACCGATACCGCATGTCAGAGCATCCGTACCGCATCGATATCCAGGTCGTCACCCACTACCTTGCCGAGCGCTCCCAGCCGGAATCGGGTCGCTACGCCTTCGCCTACACGGTGACCCTGCGCAATGCGGGGCAGGTCGGGGCCCGGCTGCTGACCCGCCACTGGATCATCACCGACGGGGACGGACAGGTGCAGGAAGTACGCGGCGAAGGCGTGGTCGGCCAGCAGCCCCATCTGGATCCCGGTGCCAGCCACACCTACACCAGCGGCACCGTGCTGGGCACCGAGGTGGGCAGCATGCACGGCAGCTATCAGATGCTCGCCGATGACGGCACCCGTTTCGAGGCGCCTGTCCCGCCCTTTCGCCTGGCCGTACCGGGAGCACTGCACTGATGGCCCTGTATGCCGTGGGTGACATCCAGGGCTGCCTGGAACCCCTGCAATGCCTGCTCAAACAGGTGAACTTCCAGCCGGGCAAGGATCACCTCTGGCTGGTCGGCGACCTGGTCAACCGCGGGCCGGATTCGCTGGGCACCCTGCGCTTCCTGTATGCCATGCGCGACTCGGTCACCACCGTGCTGGGCAACCATGACCTGCATCTGCTGGCCGCGGCGTACAACGCCGAACGCCTGAAGAAGCACGACACCCTGCGCGAGATTCTCGAGGCGCCCGACCGCAACGACCTGATCGACTGGCTGCGCCAGCAGAAGCTGCTGCACTACGACGCCGAGCGGGACATCGCCCTGGTGCACGCCGGCATTCCCCCGCAGTGGTCCCTGAAGAAGGCCCTGGCGCGTGCTGCGGAAGTCGAGGAAGTGCTCAGGGACGACACCCGCATCCGCGAGTTTCTGGATGGCATGTACGGCAACGAGCCGGCCAGGTGGAACAAGAACCTGCACGGCATCGAGCGGCTGCGGGTGATTACCAACTACTTCACCCGCATGCGCTTCTGCACGCCCGACGGCACCCTGGACCTGAAAAGCAAGGAAGGCATGGGCAGTGCCCCGTCCGGCTTCGCCCCCTGGTTCAGCCATCCCAAGCGCAAGACCCGTGGCCAGAAGCTGATCTTCGGGCACTGGGCGGCCCTGGAGGGGCGCTGCGACGAACCCGGCGTCCATGCGCTGGACACCGGCTGCGTCTGGGGCGGTGCCCTGACGCTGCTCAACGTGGATACCGGCGAGCTGCACCGCTGCACCTGCCAGAAGCGCAGCAAGGAGCAGCCGAACGCCCCCAGCCAGGACGCTGCGCCTGCCACCCCGCAATCGCCCACTTCCCTGCTGGCCTCGGGCATCCAGCACCTGTGTCGCCTGTTCAGGAGCCAGTCATGACCGATACCTTCCAGTACATCAACCCGGACCAGGCCCGCCAGCTCCTGGAGCAGGGCGCGCAACTGGTCGACATCCGCGATGCCCAGAGCTTCGCCCTCGGGCACATACCCGGCGCCCGGCGCCTGGACAACCACAACCTGCCCGACTTCATCGCCCAGGCGGATTTGGACCAGCCACTGATCGTCACCTGCTACCACGGCATTTCCAGTCAGGGCGCCGCGGCCTACCTGGCCCACCAGGGCTTCAGCCAGGTCTACAGCCTCAACGGCGGCTTCGAGGGCTGGCGCGCCGCCTTCCCCCGGGAAGTCCAGCAGGAAACCGTCTGATCCCCGCGGCCGACCACTCGCGCCGGCCCACCGTTGACCGCCCCGATTACGAACTATCCTTGCTCCAAGATCATCGAAAAAAGGAAGAGCCGGACCACCGGCTCCCGGCGTAAGCGACCTTAGGTTCTGGGGGATTTGACCTGACCGAAGCCTCGGCAGGCGTCCAGCACCCGCAAGAACGAGCCGCGCCGGCTCCATGACTCGAGCGAGGTGACACATGAGCATCTTCAGCCACTTCCAGCAGCGCTTCGAAACGAAACGCGAGGAAGAACTCTCCCTGCAGGAATACCTGGATCTGTGCAAGAAGGACCCGAGCGCCTACGCCAGCGCCGCCGAGCGCATGCTGATGGCCATCGGTGAACCGGAGCTGATCGACACCGCCACCGATCCACGCCTGTCGCGGATCTTTTCCAACAAGGTCATCCGTCGCTACCCGGCTTTCGCCGACTTCCACGGCATGGAGGACAGCATCGAACAGATCGTCTCCTTCTTCCGCCATGCCGCCCAGGGCCTGGAGGAGAAGAAGCAGATCCTCTACCTGCTCGGTCCGGTCGGCGGCGGCAAGTCCTCCCTGGCCGAAAAGCTCAAGCAGCTGATGGAGAAGGTGCCCTTCTACGCCATCAAGGACTCGCCGGTGTTCGAGTCGCCCCTGAGCCTGTTCAACGCCAGCGAGGACGGCGCCATCCTCCAGGAGGAATACGGCATCCCGCGGCGCTATCTGAGCAACATCATGTCGCCCTGGGCCACCAAGCGCCTGCAGGAGTTCGGCGGCGACATCAGCCAGTTCCGCGTGGTCAAGCTGTATCCCTCGATTCTCAACCAGATCGCCATCGCCAAGACCGAACCGGGCGACGAGAACAACCAGGACATCTCCTCGCTGGTGGGCAAGGTGGACATTCGCAAGCTGGAGGACTTCCCGCAGAACGACGCCGACGCCTACAGCTACTCCGGTGCCCTGTGCCGCGCCAACCAGGGGCTGATGGAGTTCGTCGAGATGTTCAAGGCGCCGATCAAGGTGCTGCACCCGCTGCTGACCGCCACCCAGGAGGGCAACTACAACAGTACCGAGGGGCTCGGCGCGATTCCGTTCAACGGCATCATCCTCGCCCACTCCAACGAGTCCGAGTGGCACAACTTCCGCAACAACAAGAACAACGAGGCCTTCATCGACCGTATCTACATCGTCAAGGTGCCCTACTGCCTGCGGGTCACCGACGAAATCCGCATCTACGACAAGCTGCTGGCCAGCAGCTCGCTGTCCCGCGCCCACTGCGCGCCGGACACCCTGAAGATGCTTGCCCAGTTCTCGGTGCTGTCGCGCCTGAAGGAGCCGGAGAACTCCAACATCTATTCCAAGATGCGCGTCTATGACGGCGAGAACCTCAAGGACACCGATCCCAAGGCCAAGTCGATCCAGGAATACCGCGACGCCGCCGGCGTGGACGAGGGCATGACCGGGCTTTCCACCCGCTTCGCCTTCAAGATCCTCTCCAAGGTGTTCAACTTCGACCCCCACGAGGTGGCCGCCAACCCAGTGCACCTGCTCTATGTGCTGGAACAGCAGATCGAGCAGGAGCAGTTTCCGCCGGAGGTGCGCGAGCGCTACCTGCGCTTCCTCAAGGAATACCTGGCGCCGCGCTACATCGAGTTCATCGGCAAGGAGATCCAGACCGCCTACCTGGAGTCCTACAGCGAGTACGGCCAGAACATCTTCGACCGCTACGTGCTGTACGCCGACTTCTGGATCCAGGACCAGGAGTACCGCGATCCGGAAACCGGCGAGATCCTCAACCGCATGGCGCTCAACGAGGAGCTGGAGAAGATCGAGAAGCCGGCCGGCATCAGCAACCCGAAGGACTTCCGCAACGAGATCGTCAACTTCGTGCTGCGCGCCCGCGCCAACAACAACGGCAAGAACCCGTCCTGGCTCAGCTACGAGAAGCTGCGCGTGGTGATCGAGAAGAAGATGTTCTCCAACACCGAGGACCTGCTGCCGGTCATCAGCTTCAACGCCAAGGCCAGCAAGGAAGACCAGAAGAAGCACAACGATTTCGTGGTGCGCATGGTGGAGCGCGGCTATACCGAAAAGCAGGTGCGCCTGCTTTCGGAATGGTATCTGCGCGTACGCAAGTCCCAGTAAAGCGGCCGCAAGCGACAGGCAACCTGCGGCACCCGCGGGGTCGATGCCGACCCCGCTCCGCGCTCGGCTGCCTGAAGCCTGCGACTGCCCCCCAAGGGGCACTCTATGAGCTATGTGATTGATCGCCGCCTGAACGGCAAGAACAAGAGCACGGTGAACCGGCAACGCTTCCTGAGCCGGTACCGTGGCCATATCAAGAAGGCTGTCGAGGAGGCCGTGGGCCGTCGCTCGATAACCGACATGGAGCACGGCGAACAGATCACCATCCCCGGTCGCGACATCGACGAGCCCGTCCTGCATCACGGCAAGGGCGGCCGGCAGATCAGCGTGCATCCGGGCAACCGGGAGTTCGTGCGCGGCGACCGCATCCCGCGCCCCCACGGCGAGGAAGGTGGCGGTGGCGGCCAGGGCCAGGCCAGCAACAGCGGGGAGGGCCTGGACGACTTCGTGTTCCAGATCACCCAGGAGGAGTTCCTGGACTTCATGTTCGAAGACCTGGAGCTGCCCAACCTGGTCAAGCGCCACATCACCGGGGCCGACAGCTTCAAGACGGTGCGCGCCGGCATCAGCAACGAAGGCAACCCGTCGCGCATCAACATCATCCGCACCCTGCGCTCGGCCCATGCCCGGCGCATCGCCCTGTCCGGCAGCAGCCGCCTCAAGCTGCGCGCCGCCCGCGCCGAGCTGGAGCGCCTGCTGCGCGAAGAACCGGACAACTTCACCGACATCCAGGAAACCGAGGCGCTGATCGACAAGCTGCGCGCGCGCATTGATCGCATCCCCTTCCTGGACACCTTCGACCTCAAGTACAACCTGCTGGTCAAGCATCCCAACCCCACGTCCCAGGCGGTGATGTTCTGCCTGATGGACGTGTCCGGCTCGATGACCCAGGCCACCAAGGACATCGCCAAGCGCTTCTTCATCCTGCTGTACCTGTTTCTCAAGCGCAGCTACGACAAGATCGACGTGGTGTTCATCCGCCACCACACCAGCGCCAAGGAAGTGGACGAGGAAGAGTTCTTCTACTCCCGGGAAACCGGCGGCACCATCGTCTCCAGCGCCCTCAAGCTGATGCAGGAGATCATGGCCGCCCGCTACCCGGTGAACGAGTGGAACATCTACGGGGCACAGGCCTCCGACGGCGACAACTGGAACGATGACTCGCCCCTGTGCCGGGAGCTGCTGGAGGAGAAGATCATGCCGTTCGTCCAGTACTTCACCTACGTGGAGATCACCCCCCGCGAGCACCAGGCGCTGTGGTACGAATACGAGCTGGTGCGCGAGGCCTTCCCGGAGAGCTTCGCCCAGCAGCAGCTGGTCTCGCCGGCGGACATCTACCCGGTGTTCCGCGACCTGTTCCAGCGGAGGATGGCCTGATGACTCGCAAGCGCCAGCCCCTCTCCACCGGCTCGGAATGGACCTTCGAGCTGATCGAGGCCTATGACCGGGAGATCGGTCGCCTGGCCGAAGGCTTCGGCCTGGACACCTACGCCAACCAGATCGAGGTGATCACCGC
>DATGNS010000122.1:0-3136 GCA_035306625.1 Pseudomonas sp.
CCGACATCGAGCGCCAGCAGGCCAACGTTTTCCGCATGAAGCTGCTGGGCGCCGAGGTGATTCCGGTAACCGCCGGCACCGGCACGCTGAAGGATGCCATGAACGAAGCGCTGCGCGACTGGGTAACCAACGTCGACAGCACCTTCTACCTGATCGGCACCGCTGCCGGCCCGCACCCTTACCCGGCCATGGTCCGCGACTTCCAGTCGGTGATCGGCAACGAAGTGCGCGAGCAGATCATGCAGAAGGAAGGCCGCCTGCCCGACTCGCTGGTGGCCTGCATTGGCGGTGGCTCCAACGCCATCGGCCTGTTCCACCCCTTCCTCGACGACGCCAGCGTGAAGATCATCGGCGTCGAAGCGGCTGGCCACGGCCTCGACACCGGCAAGCACGCCGCCAGCATGGCTGGGGGCGCACCGGGCGTGCTGCACGGCAACCGCACCTTCCTGCTGCAGGACGAGGACGGCCAGATCATCGACGCCCACTCGGTGTCCACCGGCCTCGACTACCCGGGCGTCGGCCCCGAACACGCCTGGCTGCACGACATCGGCCGCGTCGAGTACGTTCCGGTCACCGACAAGGAGGCCCTGGAGGCGTTCCACCAGTGCTGCCGCCTGGAGGGCATCATCCCGGCGCTGGAGTCGTCCCACGCCCTGGCCGAGATGTTCAAGCGCGCACCCAGGCTGCCCAGGGACCACATCATGGTGGTCAACCTGTCCGGCCGCGGCGACAAGGACATGCAGACCGTCATGCACCACCTGACCCTGGATGAAACCCCCGCCGAGGAGAGCCGCGCATGAGCCGCCTGCAGTCCCGTTTTGCCGAGCTGACGCAACAGAACCGCGCCGCGCTGGTGACCTTCCTGACCGCCGGCGACCCCAACTACGACACCAGTCTGGAAATTCTCAAGGGCCTGCCGGCCGCCGGCGCCGACGTGATCGAGCTGGGCATGCCCTTCACCGACCCGATGGCCGACGGCCCGGCCATCCAGCTGGCCAACATCCGCGCCCTGACCAATGGCCAGAACCTGGCCAGGACGCTGCAGATGGTCCGCGAATTCCGCGCCGGCAACCAGGACACGCCGATCGTGCTGATGGGCTACTTCAACCCCATCCACCACTACGGCGTGGCCCGCTTCATCGACGATGCCAGGAGCGCCGGCGTGGACGGCCTGATCGTGGTGGACCTGCCGCCGGAGCACAACGCCGACCTGTGCGACCCGGCCCAGGCCGCCGGCATCGACTTCATCCGCCTGACCACCCCGACCACCGACGATGCGCGCCTGCCGGTGGTGCTCGAGGGCAGCTCCGGCTTCGTCTACTACGTGTCGGTGGCCGGCGTCACCGGCGCCGGTTCGGCCAGCATGGACCAGGTCGACGAGGCCGTGGCCCGCCTGCGCCGCCATACCGACCTGCCGCTGTGCATCGGCTTCGGCATCCGCACCCCCGAACACGCCGCCGAAGTGGCCCGCCGCGCCGAGGGCGTGGTGGTCGGCTCGGCCCTGGTGGACCGCATCGCCAAGGCCGCCACGCCGCAGCAGGCCGTCAGCGATGTACTGGGGCTGTGCCGCGAACTGGCGGATGGAGTGCACGGGGCGCGCATCTGATCCTCCCCGCACCATGAAAAAAGCCGCTGCGTCCGTAAGGGCGCAGCGGCTTCCTGCTTTGCGGCACTTCAGAACGCGTAGCGGATCTCCGCTGCCAGATGGTGGGCGTAGTAGTCGGAACGCTCCAGGTAGTCGTAGCGGGCACCGAGGGTAAAGTCACCTACGTAGTAGTTCATGCCCAGCCCGGCCTGGTAGCTGTGCCGTCGCGGACGCGCCGGATGGCTCACCACCGCCTGCTCGCCGAGCAGCATCAGGGTGGTCGTGCCCTGGGCATCGGCAATGTAGTCCCGCAGGGCCATCATCCGGATCTGCTGCTCCAGACGTCCCGGCCCAGCCTGGAAGTGGCCGGTCCAGCGCAGGCCGATGCCCACCTCGCCGATCTCGTGCAGGGGCCGTGACCGCTCCGCATCGCTGCGGGCATAGCGCAGCTGCAGCAGCGGTTCGACCACCACCGTGCCCTGCAGGGGATAGCGATAGCCGAACAGGGCATCGGCACCCAGGGAAGTCGACGTGTAATCGGCCGCAGTGGGCTGGTCATGCTCGACCCGCCCGTGGCTCAGTCCGAGATCGAAGGCGAAGCGCCCGCTGGTGAACCGGGCCGTGCCCCGGACAAACTCGCCGTCCAGCTGCAGCAGCTCCTGCCCCTCCTGCTCCAGCTCCGCCTGCAGGCCGCGATAACTCAGCCCCAGGCGCCAGGCTTCGGAGGGCTGCACCGCAACACCCAGGGCTGCACCCTGGAATCGCACCTCGTATTCCTGCAAGGCGGCGCGGCGGCTCTGATCGGCTTCGCCGTACTGGGCCTGGGTCCAGACGGAGACGGCGGGCGCGGCCCAGGCAGTCTCGGCAACAACAGCGGCAATCAGCAGAGCGATACGGGCGGTAGTCGGGCCAGACATTCTTCTTGCATCCGTTCGGAACGAAGCGCAGCAGACTAAAGAAATTTGCAGGCAGTCTCAAATGGCAAGCCGCATGCCAGAGCCTGGCAGTGACAGGTTCAACGATTCGCTGGGTAAAGGTTCGGGTAAAGATGGCCTGACGAAGCGTCATTGGCTGTGGTGGCACGCTAGCATGCTGGCGTAGCGCTGGCATTTCAGCCGGCTTCCGTCTCAGGAGGCATCCATGCAACCGTTCCGTCTCGCCGTTCCTCTCGGTCTGCTTCTGTCTTTGGGTAGCGTGCTGGCGCAAGCCGCACCGGGCTACGGGCCGGAGCCCGGCCGCCATGCACCACCGCCCGGAGCCGCCATGCCGGGTTGGCAGCACGTGCCGCTCCCCGGCCATGCGCCTCACCCGGCACCCCGGCACCAGCCCGCGCCACCCCCTGCCCACCGCACGCACAGGCATCCGGCGCCGCCGCCACCCGCCAACTTCCAACCGGTACGGCTGCAAATCCACGCCAATCGCCACCACATCGGTATCGGTCCGGCGCTGCCGCCGCATGTGCACATCGTGCGCGGCAAGCCGCTGCCACCGGGCTGGGGCAAACGGCTGAACGCCCATCAGCGTCGCTACGTGCCGCACTACCACGGTTAC
>DATGNS010000123.1:0-18597 GCA_035306625.1 Pseudomonas sp.
ACCGCCACCGACATCGTGCTGGCCCTGACCGAGTTCCTGCGCCAGGAGCGCGTGGTGGGTGCCTATGTCGAATTCTTCGGCGAGGGTGCCGACAGCCTGTCCATCGGCGACCGTGCCACCATCTCCAACATGTGCCCGGAATACGGCGCCACCGCGGCGATGTTCTACATCGACCAGCAGACCATCGATTACCTCAGGCTCACCGGCCGCGAACCGGAACAGGTCGCCCTGGTGGAGAACTATGCCAGGACCACCGGCCTGTGGGCCGATGCCCTGAAGACTGCCGAATACGAGCGGGTGCTGACCTTCGACCTGTCCACCGTCGTGCGCAACATGGCCGGTCCGTCCAACCCGCACCGCCGCCTGCCGACCACGGCGCTGAAGGAGCGTGGCATTGCCGACGAAGCCAAGCTGGCCGCCGCCCGCACCGAGGAAGAGCAGGGCCTGTTGCCCGATGGCGCGGTGATCATCGCCGCCATCACCAGCTGCACCAACACCTCCAACCCGCGCAACGTGGTGGCCGCCGGCCTGCTGGCCAAGAAGGCCAATGAGCTGGGCCTGGTGCGCAAGCCCTGGGTGAAGACCTCCTTCGCGCCGGGCTCCAAGGTGGCCAGGCTGTACCTGGAAGAGGCCGGCCTGCTGCCGGAGCTGGAGAAGCTCGGCTTCGGCATCGTTGCCTATGCCTGCACCACCTGCAACGGCATGTCCGGCGCGCTGGATCCGAAGATCCAGCAGGAAATCATCGATCGCGACCTGTACGCCACCGCCGTGCTCTCCGGTAACCGCAACTTCGACGGCCGCATCCATCCCTACGCCAAGCAGGCCTTCCTGGCCTCGCCGCCGCTGGTGGTGGCCTACGCCATCGCCGGCACCGTGCGCTTCGACATCGAGCAGGACCCGATGGGCTTCGACGCCCAGGGCAAGCCCATCACGCTGAAGGACCTGTGGCCGAGCGACGAGGAAATCGACGGCATCGTCGCCTCCTGCGTGAAGCCCGAGCAGTTCAAGCAGGTGTACATCCCGATGTTCGACCTGGGCTCCGTGGAGGAGGCCAAGAGCCCGCTGTACGACTGGCGTCCGATGTCCACCTACATCCGCCGTCCGCCGTACTGGGAAGGCGCGCTGGCCGGTGAGCGCACCCTCAAGGGCATGCGCCCGCTGGCGATCCTGCCGGACAACATCACCACCGACCACATCTCGCCGTCCAACGCCATCCTGCCGGACTCGGCGGCCGGCGAGTACCTGGCGAAGATGGGCCTGCCGGAGGAGGACTTCAACTCCTACGCCACCCACCGCGGCGACCACCTGACCGCCCAGCGCGCCACCTTCGCCAACCCGCAGCTGGTCAACGAGATGGCCGTGGTGGATGGCCAGGTGAAGAAGGGTTCGCTGGCGCGGGTCGAGCCGGACGGCAAGGTGATGCGCATGTGGGAAGCCATCGAGACCTACATGAACCGCAAGCAGAACCTGATCATCATCGCCGGCGCCGACTACGGCCAGGGCTCGTCCCGCGACTGGGCGGCCAAGGGCGTGCGTCTGGCGGGCGTCGAGGTGATCGTGGCCGAAGGCTTCGAACGCATCCACCGGACCAACCTGGTGGGCATGGGCGTGCTGCCGGTGGAGTTCAAGCCGGGCACCACGCGCCTGACCCTGGGCCTGGATGGCACCGAGACCTACGACATCGAAGGCGAACTGGCACCGCGCTGCGACCTGACCCTGGTGATCAACCGTCGCAATGGTGAGGTCGTCCGGGTGCCGGTGACCTGTCGTCTGGATACCGCTGCCGATGTCAGCGTGTACCAGGCCGGCGGCGTGCTGCAGCGCTTCGCCAAGGACTTCCTCGAGGCCAACAAGTAAGACAGCGGGGGCGGCCGACAGGCCGCCTCCTTCTTGCAGGAGCATTGCGATGTCTCAAGTTCCCCAGGTGAGAATCCCCGCCACCTACATGCGCGGCGGCACCAGCAAGGGCGTGTTCTTCCGCCTGCAGGACCTGCCCGAGCGCTGCCAGGTGCCGGGTGAAGCCCGTGACAGGCTGTTCATGCGCGTGATCGGCAGCCCCGATCCCTATGCCGCGCACATCGACGGCATGGGCGGCGCCACCTCCAGCACCAGCAAGTGCGTGATCCTGTCCAAAAGCAGCCAGCCCGGTCACGACGTGGACTATCTCTACGGCCAGGTGTCCATCGACAAGGCGTTCGTCGACTGGAGCGGCAACTGCGGCAACCTGTCCACCGCCGCCGGCGCCTTCGCCATCCAGGCCGGGCTGGTGGATCCGGCGCGCATTCCCGAGAACGGCACCTGCGAGGTGCGCATCTGGCAGGCCAATATCCAGAAGACCATCATCGCCCACGTGCCGGTCAGCAACGGTCAGGTGCAGGAAACCGGCGACTTCGAGCTGGACGGGGTGACCTTCCCGGCGGCGGAGATCGTGCTGGAGTTCCTCGATCCGTCCGACGACGGCGAGGAGGGCGGTGCCATGTTCCCCACCGGCAACCTGGTCGACGACCTGGAAGTGCCCGGTGTCGGCACCTTCAAGGCCACCATGATCAGCGCCGGCATCCCCACGGTGTTCGTCAACGCCGAGGACATCGGCTACCAGGGCACCGAGCTGCGCGAGGACATCAACGGCGATCCCGCCCAGCTGGCACGCTTCGAGAAGATCCGCGTGGCCGGCGCTTTGCGCATGGGGCTGATCAAGACGGAAGAGGAGGCGCTGACCCGCCAGCACACGCCGAAGATCGCCTTCGTGTCCCGGCCCAAGGCCTACAGGGCCTCCAGCGGCAAGCAGATCGAGGCAGGCGAGGTGGACCTGCTGGTGCGTGCCCTGTCCATGGGCAAGCTTCACCACGCCATGATGGGCACCTGCGCGGTGGCCATCGGTACCGCGGCAGCGATTCCCGGCACCCTGGTCAACCTGGCCGCCGGCGGCGGTGAGCGCCAGTCGGTGCGCTTCGGCCATCCCTCCGGCACCCTGCGGGTCGGCGCCGAGGCCAGGCAGGTCAACGGCGAATGGACGGTGACCAAGGCGATCATGAGCCGCAGCGCCCGCATCCTCATGGAAGGCTGGGTCCGGGTCCCCGGCGACTCCTTCTGATCCAGCGAAGGCCGGTGCAATGCCGGCCGGCCCCATCCGCTGGTCCAGGCCGGCGGATGGCGGCGCAAATCTCTCCCATGCTTGGCTGAAAAGCTGCGAGAGGTTGCGCCATGTTCACCCCTGACGCCAATCAGCGGCCCGACTATGAGCCGCTGCTCCAGCAACTGGCGGATTACGCCCTCGATTACCGGGTCGAGTCCACGGAGGCGCTGGATACCGCGCACCTGTGCCTGCGGGATTCGCTCGGGTGCGCGCTGCTGGCACTGCAGGTGCCGGAATGCACCCGCCTGCTGGGGCCGCTGGTGGAGGGTTCCCAGGTACCCTTCGGCTCGCGGGTGCCGGGAACCGGCTATTGCATGGATCCGGTGCAGGCGGCCTGGGATCTGGGTTGCCTGATCCGCTGGCTGGATTTCAACGACACCTGGCTGGCGGCCGAATGGGGCCACCCATCCGACAACCTGGGCGCGATCCTGGCGGTGGCCGACCACCTGGCCCAGCGCCGGGCGATGCGGGGGGAGCCGGCGCTGACCATGCGCGCGGTGTTCGATGCCATGGTGGTGGCCTATGAGATCCAGGGTGTCCTGGCGCTGGAAAACGCCTTCAACCGGGTCGGGCTGGATCATGTGCTGCTGGTCAAGCTGGCCTCCTGCGCCGTCACCGCCCGGCTGCTGGGCGCCAACCGGGCGCAGATGCTGGCTGCCCTGTCCCAGGTGTTTGCCGACGGTCAGGCGCTGCGCACCTACCGGCATGCCCCCACCACCGGCAGTCGCAAGTCCTGGGCGGCGGGGGATGCGGCCAGTCGCGGCGTTTTCCTGGCTCATCTGGCCCTGCGCGGAGAAATGGGCATTCCGGGCGTCATCGAGGCGCCCCGCTGGGGCTTCCGGGCGGTGTCCTTTCCGGCCGGCATCCGGGTGCCCAGGGCGTTCGGCAGCTACGTGATGGAGAACATCCTGTTCAAGGTGCGCTTCCCGGCAGAGTTCCACGGGCAGACCGCCTGTGAAGCGGCCATCCGCCTGCATCCGCTGGCGCGTCAGCGGATGCACGACATCAGCCGCATCCTCATCACTACCCAGGAATCGGCGCTGCGCATCATTGCCAAGGCCGGACCACTGGCCAACCCCGCGGATCGCGACCATTGCCTGCAGTACATGGTGGCCGTGGCGCTGCTGGAGGGCGATGTGCGCGCCGAGCATTACGGGGATGCCTATCACGCGGCCCACCCGTTCGTCGATGTGCTGCGCGAGCTGACCGAAGTGCAGGAGGACCCTCGCTACAGCCGGGACTATCTGCATCCGGACAAGCGCTCCATTGCCAATGCGGTACAGCTGTTCTTCAGCGACGGCAGCTGCAGCGAACGCGTCGAGGTGGAATATCCGCTGGGGCATCGCCGGCGGCGCGCGGAAAGCCTGCCGCTGCTGGAGGCGAAGTTCCGGCAGGCACTGGAAACGCGCTTCGCCCCGACGCGCTGTGAACAGCTGCTGGCCCTGTGCCGGGACAGGCAGGGGCTGGAGGATATGCCGGTACAGGATTTCGTGGCGGCCTGGACGGCCTGAAAGGCGGAGGCCGGGGCTCGTGCCGCCGGCCTCTGCGCGGAAGATTACTTGAGGCGGCGCTCGACGCCCATTTCCACCAGGATCTTGGCGGAGATCTCTTCCACCGAGAAATGCGTGGTGTTGAGGAAGGGGATGTTCTCGCGCTGGAACAGCTTCTCCACCTCGCGCACCTCGAACTCGCATTGGGCGAAGCTGGCGTAGCGGCTGTTGGGCTTGCGCTCGTGGCGGATGGCGGTCAGCCGATCCGGGTCGATGGTCAGGCCGAACAGCTTGTGCTTGTGGGTTTTCAGGGCGCTGGGTAGTTGCAGGCGCTCCATGTCCTCTTCGGTCAGCGGATAGTTGGCGGCGCGGATGCCGTACTGCATGGCCATGTAGAGACAGGTGGGCGTCTTGCCGCAGCGCGACACGCCGACCAGGATCAGATCGGCCTTGTCGTAGTAATGGGTGCGGGCGCCGTCGTCATTATCGAGGGCGAAGTTCACTGCCTCGATGCGCTCCATGTAGTTGGCGGAGTGGCCGATGGCGTGGGACTTGCCCACCGAATAGGACGAGCTGGCGTTCAGCTCCTGCTCGAGGGGCGACAGGAAGCAGGAGAAGATGTCGATCATGAAACCGCTGGACTGCGCCAGGATGTCGCGGATCTCCTGGTTCACGATGGTATCGAAGATGATCGGACGCACGCCATCGCGCTCGGTGGCCTGGTCGATCTGCTGGACCATGTTGCGCGCCTTTTCCAGCGTATCGATGTAGGGTCGCGTCAGTTTCTGGAACTGGATGTTCTCGAACTGCGCAAGGAGACTCTGTCCGAGGGTTTCGGCGGTAATGCCTGTACCGTCAGAGATGAAGAAAGCGGTTCGTTTCATGCGCCGAAAGCCTTAAGGTGTAAGCGATTCTTGGCTATCATAGCCGGGCTATCCCCAAGCTAGCCGGCTGGCATTCTTACCTATTTCCCCGGGGCAGGCCACACCGGCGCGGACAGTATCCGCTTCGGCAGCGTTCCCCCTACAAGTGTGGAGAAATCACCTTGGTTGAGTACGTAGTATCCCTCGATAAGCTCGGCAACCACGACGTCGAGCGGGTAGGGGGCAAGAACGCCTCCCTGGGCGAAATGATCAGCAACCTGGCGGGCGCCGGTGTTTCCGTCCCGGGCGGTTTTGCCACCACGGCTCAGGCCTATCGTGACTTTCTCGAGCAGAGCGGGCTGAACGACCGCATCCACGCGGCGCTGGACGCCCTGGATGTCGATGACGTCAATGCCCTGGCCAGAACCGGCGCGCAGATCCGCCAGTGGATCATGGAAGCCGAGTTCCCTGCCCAGCTGGATGCCGACATCCGCGCCGCCTTCGCCGAAATGTCCGCCGGCAACGAGAACATGGCGGTCGCCGTGCGCTCCTCGGCCACCGCCGAAGACCTGCCGGACGCCTCCTTTGCCGGCCAGCAGGAGACCTTTCTGAACATCCGTGGCGTGGACAACGTCATCCGCGCCGCCAAGGAGGTGTTCGCCTCCCTGTTCAACGACCGCGCCATCGCCTACCGCGTCCACCAGGGGTTCGACCACAAGCAGGTGGCCCTGTCCGCCGGCGTGCAGCGCATGGTGCGTTCGGAAACCGGCGCCGCCGGCGTGATGTTCACCCTGGACACCGAGTCCGGCTTCCGTGACGTGGTGTTCATCACCGCCGCCTACGGCCTGGGCGAGACCGTGGTGCAGGGCGCGGTGAACCCCGACGAATTCTATGTCCACAAGCAGACCCTGGAGGCCGGCCGTCCGGCAATCCTGCGTCGCAACCTGGGCAGCAAGGCCATCAAGATGGTCTACGGCGACGAAGGCAAGGCCGGCCGCTCGGTGAAGACCGTTGAGGTCGAACGCGAGGAGCGGGCCCGTTTCGCCATCACCGACGAGGAGGTCGCCGATCTCGCCCGCCAGGCGCTGATCATCGAGAAACACTACGGTCGTCCGATGGACATCGAGTGGGCGAAGGATGGTGACGACGGCAAGCTGTACATCGTCCAGGCCCGTCCGGAAACCGTGAAGAGCCGGGCCAGCGCCACCGTGATGGAGCGCTACCTGCTGAAGGAGAAGGGCAAGGTCCTGGTGGAAGGCCGCGCCATCGGCCAGCGCATCGGCGCCGGCCCCGTGCGCGTCATCAACGACGTGTCCGAGATGGACAAGGTACAGCCGGGCGACGTGCTGGTCTCCGACATGACCGACCCGGACTGGGAGCCGGTCATGAAGCGCGCCAGCGCCATCGTCACCAACCGTGGCGGCCGTACCTGCCACGCCGCCATCATCGCCCGCGAGCTGGGCATCCCGGCGGTGGTCGGCTGCGGCAACGCCACCCACGTGCTGAAGGATGGCCAGGGCGTGACGGTGTCCTGCGCCGAGGGTGACACCGGTTTCATCTTCGAAGGCCAGCTGGGCTTCGACATTCGCAAGAACTCCGTCGACGCCATGCCCGAGCTGCCGTTCAAGATCATGATGAACGTCGGCAATCCGGACCGCGCCTTCGACTTCGCCCAGCTGCCCAACGCTGGTGTCGGCCTGGCCCGTCTGGAGTTCATCATCAACCGCATGATCGGCGTGCACCCCAAGGCGCTGCTGAACTTCAACAGCCTGCCCGCCGACATCAAGGAAAGTGTGCAGAAGCGCACCGCCGGCTATGCCGATCCGGTGAGCTTCTACGTCGAGAAGCTGGTGGAGGGCGTCAGCACCCTGGCCGCCGCCTTCTGGCCGAAGAAGGTCATCGTGCGCCTGTCGGACTTCAAGTCCAACGAGTATGCCAACCTGATCGGCGGCAAGCTCTACGAGCCGGAAGAAGAGAACCCGATGCTCGGCTTCCGTGGCGCGTCCCGCTACATCAGCGAGTCCTTCCGCGACTGCTTCGAGCTCGAATGCCGCGCCATGAAGAAGGTGCGCGACGAGATGGGCCTGACCAACGTCGAGCTGATGGTGCCCTTCGTGCGCACCCTCGGCGAGGCCTCCCAGGTTGTGGACCTGCTCGCCCGCTACGGCCTCAAGCGCGGCGAGAACGGCCTGCGCGTCATCATGATGTGCGAGCTGCCGTCCAATGCCCTGCTGGCGGACGAGTTCCTGGAGTACTTCGATGGCTTCTCCATCGGCTCCAACGACATGACCCAGCTGACCCTGGGTCTGGACCGCGACTCCGGTATCATCGCCCACTTGTTCGACGAGCGTAACCCGGCGGTCAAGAAACTGCTGTCCAGCGCCATCCAGGCCTGCCGCAAGGCCGGCAAGTACATCGGCATCTGCGGCCAGGGTCCGTCCGACCACCCGGATCTGGCGCGCTGGCTGATGGAGCAGGGCATCGAAAGCGTCTCCCTGAACCCGGACTCCGTTCTTGATACCTGGTTCTTCCTCGCCGAAGGGCAAATCTGAGCGCTTCGACCATACTGAAGGGGGCGGGCCCGCGGGTCCGCCCCTTTTCATATCCACGCGATTGAACCCGTAATGCGAAGCAGCAGCCGACTCTTTCCCGTCGCTCTGCTCGGCGCCGAACTGTGCGGCGACCTGAGCGAGGACATCTATCTTCTCAAGCCCCGCAACAGCCCCGATGCCAGTGTCGAGCTGGCGGTCACACGTCTGGGGCGTGCCGATGCGCCTGGCGCGCGCGGCGTGCCGGTCATCCTGCTGCACGGCAGCTTCACCAACCGCCGCTTCTGGTTCTCGCCCAAGGGCATCGGGTTCGGTGCGCACCTGGCGCGGGCCGGTTTCGATGTCTGGATCCCGGAAATGCGCGGCCATGGACTGTCGCCCCGCAATAGCGACTACCGGCGCAACCGGGTGGCCGATTACGCGCGCTACGACCTGCCGGCCATTGCCGACTTCGTCATCGAGCAGACCGGCCAGGTACCGCACTGGATGGGCCACTCTCTGGGTGGTGTCACCTTGGCCGCCGCCGTGGGCGGCGGGCACCTGGATCAGCGCCGCGCCGCATCCCTGGCCATGCTGGGCAGCCAGGTCAGCCGTATGCACCTGGCGCTGAAGATCCCCTTCGTGGAGTGGGGCGGGCACCTGCTGCTCAGCTGCCTGCCGCACCTGTCCGGAGAGCGCCTGCGCCAGGGGCCGGAGGACGAGCCCATCGGCGTGGCCCGGGAGGCCCTGCGCTGGCATGGCCTGTTCGGGCGCTTCCGTTCCGGTGGCGAGGACTGGTGGCAGGGACTGGCCACGGTGCGCGTGCCGGTGCTGGCCGTTTCCGCCGAGGGGGATCGCCAGGATCCGCCCGCGGCCTGCGACCGTCTGCTGCGCCAGTTCGGCTCGGCAACCCGCGAGCATCTGTGCCTGGGGCCGCGCAACGGCTTTTCCAGCCCGTTCGGCCATGTGGAGATGCTCATCAGCAAGGCCGCGCAGCGCGAGGTCTGGCCGCTGCTGGTGGACTGGCTGCATCGTCAGGTCTCCGAAGCAGCGGAGCCGCAGGGACGGAGCACGCGCGAAGCCCTGTGCTAAAGGCCTTGCTGCGGCTAAGATGTGCGCCCTCGCAGCCCAACAAGGAGTATCAGCATGCAATACGTCACCCCCGATCTGTGCGACGCCTATCCGGATCTGGTCCAGGTCGTCGAGCCGATGTTCGCCAACTTCGGTGGGCACGACTCCTTCGGCGGTCAGATCGTCACCATCAAGTGCTTCGAAGACAATTCCCTGGTCAAGGAGCAGGTCGATCTGCCGGGTGAAGGCAAGGTGCTGGTAGTGGATGGTGGTGGTTCCCTGCGCCGCGCCCTGTTGGGCGACATGCTGGCCGAGAAGGCCGCGAAGAATGGCTGGGCGGGCATCATCGTCTACGGCTGCGTGCGTGACGTCGACGTGCTGGCGCAGACCGAACTGGGCATCCAGGCCCTGGCCAGCCACCCGATGAAGACCGAGAAGCGTGGGATCGGCGACCTCAACGTGCCTGTCACCTTCGGTGGGGTGACCTTCCGCCCCGGCCAGTACGTGTATGCCGACAACAACGGCATCATCGTTTCCCCCGAACCGCTGAGCATGCCCGAGTAACCGGACGGCGGCGTTCCGTGTCTGGCACGGGCGCCGCTGCTCTGTGACCCTCGGTTGTCCCGCCGCGTCTACCCGTTTGTACTCCGCGGAGGTGCGCATGCACGATCCCTTCGAAGAATCCCTGCGAGACCTGCTCCGGAAGGCCCCGCCGTCTGCCCATGACGATGACGAGGTGCTGCACCGTGTGCTCAAGACCGCCAACCGCCAGGTGGGCGTCGGTGCGCTGTTTACGCTGATGGGATACTGGTTCGAGGCGCTGATGATTGCTCTCAACGCGGGATCCCGCGGCCTGAAGGCTTCCGGCCCTGTTTCTGTTGATCGCTGTGCTGAAAAGGCTGAATGAATATGGAATTCGATCCCTGGACCCATAGCCTGGTCAATGCCATGAGCACCATGTGGGGCTCTGTGGCCGCCTTCATTCCGCGCCTGTTCGGCGCCCTGGTGGTGCTGCTGCTGGGGTTTGTGGTGGCCAAGCTGCTGGACACGCTGCTGTCCAAGCTGCTGGCCAAGCTGGGGCTGGATCGCCTGATGGCGGGCACCGGCCTGACCAAGATGCTGGCCCGCATCGGCATCCAGGTGCCGGTCTCCACACTGATCGGCAAGATCGTCTACTGGTTCATCCTGCTGGTGTTCCTGGTCTCGGCCGCCGACTCGCTGGGGCTGCAGCGGGTCTCCGCGACGCTGGACGTGTTCGCCCTGTACCTGCCCAAGGTCTTCGGTGCGGCCCTGGTGCTGCTCGCTGGCGTGCTGCTGGCCCAACTGGTCAACGGCCTGGTGCGTGGCGCCGCGGAAAGCGTGGGGCTGGACTATGCCGGCAGCCTGGGTCGCATCGCCCAGGCAATGGTCATCATCATCAGCATTTCGGTAGCCATTGGTCAGCTGGAGGTGAAGACCGACCTGCTCAACACCGTGATTGCCATCGTGCTCATCTCCATCGGGCTGGCCGCGGCCCTGGCGCTGGGCCTGGGCAGCCGCGAGATCGCCGGGCAGATCCTCGCCGGCATCTACGTGCGCGAGCTGTACGAGGTGGGACAGGACATCCAGGTGGGTGATATTCGCGGGCAGATCGAGGAAATCGGCACCGTGAAGACCGTCCTGCTCACCCAAGACGACCAACTGGTGTCAATAGCCAATAAGACACTGCTCGAACATCGCGTCGACAGCCGCTGAGGCGGCAAATCCTGTTATCGTATTGCGCCGCGCCGGCTGCCCGCCGGTGCCGCGCTTTCGCCTTCACGTCGACGATCCGTTTTGAACAAAGTCCAGCATTCCGGCCAGCGCTATGATCCCCGCGAGCTCTCCGACGAAGAGCTGGTGGCACGTGCGCACCAGGAACTCTTCCACGTCACCCGCGCCTACGAGGAGCTCATGCGTCGCTATCAGCGCACGCTGTTCAACGTCTGTGCGCGCTACCTGGGGAACGAGCGAGACGCCGACGACGTCTGCCAGGAAGTGATGCTCAAGGTGCTCTACGGCCTGAAGAACTTCGAGGGCAAGTCCAAGTTCAAGACCTGGCTGTACAGCATCACCTACAACGAGTGCATCACCCAGTACCGCAAGGAGCGCCGCAAGCGCCGCCTCATCGATGCCCTTAGCCTGGAGCCTCAGGAGGAGGCATCCGACGAGAAGAGCCCCAAGGTCGAAGACAAGGGCGGACTGGATCGCTGGCTGGAGCACGTCAACCCCATCGACCGGGAAATCCTCATCCTGCGTTTCGTCGCCGAACTGGAATTCCAGGAAATCGCCGACATCATGCATATGGGCCTGAGCGCCACCAAGATGCGCTACAAGCGCGCCCTCGACCGCATGCGCGAAAAATTCGCCGGCGCTGCGGAAACTTTGTAACCGGTCCGCCTCTCTGAATGTTGACTCCTCTTTATCCGAGGGGAGCCGTCCATACCATTCAGATGGGGATTTACGGATGAGGCTCAAAAACACCTTAGGCGCGGTCATTGGCGCTGTAGTAGCCGCGACCTCCGCGCACGCGTTGGCTCAGGGCCAGGGCGCCGTCGAGGTGGAAGTGTTCGCCAAGCAGTACTACCCTGACAGCCGTCGCGACATCGAGAGCGAAGGCGAGTTGTACGGGGCCGGGGCCAGCTACTTCCTCACGGATGATGTCTCCCTGGGCATCTCGCATGGCGAATACCACGATCTCACCTCGGAAGATCCTGTCGCGTCGGCCGGCGGGCGCCACAAGAACATCAAGGGCAGTCTGACCTCGCTGGATGCGGCCTACCACTTCGGCGAGCCCGGACCGGGTCTGCGTCCTTATGTCTCGGCGGGGATGGCTCACCAGAGCATCGGCCAGGCCGACCGCGGTGGACGTGACCGCAGCACGTTTGCCAACGTGGGGGCCGGGGTCAAGATGTACTTCACCGAGAACCTCTTCGCCCGGGCCGGGGTGGATGGCATCTACAACATCGACCAGGGCGACAGCGAGTGGATGGCCGGTGTTGGGGTGGGCCTGAACTTCGGTGGCGGACGCCAGGAAGTGGCCCAGGCCGAACCGGAGCCGGTCTACGAGCCGGTGGTGCAGGCCGAGGAGCCCATCCCGGAGACGGTGCGGGTCGAGCTGGACGTGAAGTTCGACTTCGACAAGGACGTGGTGCGGGAGGACAGCTACGACGACATCCGCAACCTGGCGGAATTCATGCAGCAGTTCCCGCAGACCACCACGGTGGTGGAGGGCCACACCGACTCGATCGGCACCGAGGCCTACAACCTGGACCTGTCCAACCGCCGGGCCCGTTCCGTACGTAACGTACTGGTGGAGCAGTACGGCATTTCGGGCAACCGCGTGGATTCGATTGGCTATGGTGAAACCCGGCCGGTGGCGGACAACTCCACCGAGGAAGGGCGCGCCATCAATCGCCGCGTGGAAGCCGAGGTGGAAGCGCAGATCGAGTGAGTGCTTGCCCGATCTGTGTGACCAGGACCGGGGCCTGATGGGGCCCCGGTTTTTTATGTCTGCCGGGCGGGCTGCTCCCGCGCCATGCGGCGGATCTCCGGCAGGCAGGAGCCGCATTGGGTACCGCAGCGCAGGGAGGCCTGCAGGGCCGGGATGTCGAGGCCGCTTTCCAGGGCCGCGCGAATACGACCGGCGCCCACGTTGAGGCAGTTGCACACCACCCGATCGGTCTGCAGCTGCTGGCCGGGCGGGTTGTCGAGCGGTGCCAGCAGCAGTCGGGGCGGGATGGTCAGTGGCTCGCCGGCGTTCCAGAGTGCGGTCAGCCAGTCGCGGGCGCGGGCTTCACCGGCCAGGCGCAGGCCGGTGATGCGACCCTGTTCGATACGTATCCGCTTGCTGATCCCGGCGGCGGGATCCTCATAGCCCAGCAGCGCGCCCTGCAGACCGAGCTGTGCGTCCAGGCGCTCCAGCCAGTCCGCATCCGGCGCCTGTTCCGCCGCGGCGCGAAGCACCAGGGCGGAGCGCGTGCGGCCCGTCAGCCCGAGGCTGGCGAAGGGCAGGGGCTCCAGCAGCGGACGCAGGACCGCCACGTCCGCTGGCCCTCGGCCTTCTGCCAGCACATACAGCCGCCAGGGCAGGTGCACGGCTTCGATGCGCACGGCGCTGATCTTCAGCTCCGGCTGCCGGGACAGGGGGTCGTAGCCCGACTGGGTCAGCACGTTGGTTCCCAGCCCCTTGAGGAAGCGATCGCCCCAGTGCATCGGCAGCCAGGCCTGGCCGGGCTGCACGCTGGCGTCCTGCTGCACGGTCAGCACCAGCGAGCCGCGCCCGCTGGTCACCCTGACCAGGTCGCCGCAGCGAAGCCCGCGAGCCGCCAGGTCGCTGACATGCAGGCCCAGAACGGGTTCGGGTGCGTGGCCGAACAGCTGGGCCACGCCACCGGTGCGGCTCATGCCATGCCACTGGTCGCGCAGACGGCCGGTGTTGAGCAGCAGCGGCCTGTCGTCCTGGGGCCTCTCCAGAGGCTCCCGGAAGGGCTCGGCCAGAAAGCGTGCGCGGCCGTTTGGCGTGGGGAAGAGCCCATCCTCGTACAGGCGGGCGGTTCCGGCGCTCGCGCCGGGCGGAAATGGCCACTGTTGCGGCCCCAGCCGGTCGAGCAGGGCGTGGCTGAGTCCCGAGTAGTCCAGATCCCGCCCCGCGGTGAGCTGCTTGAACTCGTCGAACAGGGCGGCCGGGGAGGTGAAGTCGAACAGGCTGGGCGAGCCGGGACGCAGTCGCTGCTCCAGGCGGCGGGCGAAGTCGCAGACGATCGCCCAGTCGGCGCGCGCCGAGCCCGGGGGAGGCACGGCCCGGCGCACATGGCTGATGCGCCGCTCCGAATTGGTCACGGTGCCTTCCTTCTCACCCCAGCTGGCGGCCGGCAGCAGCAGGTCGGCGTACTGGCAGGTTTCGGTGGTGGCGAACGCTTCCTGGACCACCACGAACGGGCAGGCCGCCAGCGCCTGGTGGATGCGCTGCTGGTCGGGCATCGACTGGGCCGGGTTGGTACAGGCGATCCACAGTGCCTTGATGCGCCCGGCGGCCACCGCCTCGAACAGCTCCACGGCGCTCAGCCCCGCCCCGGGAATCGCGTCCACGCCCCAGTAGCGGGCGACCTCGGCCCGGTGCGTCGGGTCGCCGG
Organism: Pseudomonas sp.; assembly: GCA_035306625.1. GTDB lineage: Bacteria > Pseudomonadota > Gammaproteobacteria > Pseudomonadales > Pseudomonadaceae > Serpens. The sequence goes on from DATGNS010000123.1 coordinate 14,242, forward strand.
CCTCGCGGTGACCGGGCAGCAGATTGGCCAGGGTGCCGGTTTCCCGGCCGCCCATGGCGTTGGGCTGGCCGGTGAGGGAGAACGGGCCTGCGCCGGGCTTGCCGACCTGACCGGTGGCCAGGTGCAGGTTGATCAGGGCGCTGTTCTTGGCGCTGCCGCTGCTGGACTGGTTCATGCCCATGCACCAGAGCGACAGCCAGCGCGGTGCGGTGCCGATCCACCGCGCTACCTGTTCGAGTGCGTCCACCGTCAGGCCGCACAGCTCGCTGACCCGCTGCGGCGGGTAGTCCTGCACCAGCGCCTGCAGCGCCTCGAAGCCTTCGGTGTGCTCGGCGATGAAGTGCTGATCGATATGCCCATCACGCAGCAGGATATGCAGCAGGCCGTGCAACAGCGCCACATCGGTGCCCGGCCGCAGGGCCAGGTGCAGATCGGCGAGTTCGCAGCTGTCGGTGTGTCGAGGGTCGACCACGATGACGCGCATCTCCGGACGCCGCGCCCTGGCGGCTTCCAGTCGACGGAACAGCACAGGATGGGCGAACGCAGGGTTGCTGCCGATGATCAGCACGCAATCGGCCAGCTCCAGGTCCTCGTAGGAGCAGGGTGGGGCATCGGCGCCCAGACTGCGCTTGTACCCCACCACGGCGCTGGACATGCACAGCCGGGAGTTGCTGTCGATGTGCGGGGTGCCGATCAGGGCACGGGCCAGCTTGTTGAAGGCGTAGTAGTCCTCGGTCAGCAGCTGACCGGACACATAGAAGGCCACGCTCTCCGGGCCGTGCTCGCGGATCGTCGCGGCGAAGCGCTCGGCGGCGTGCTCCAGCGCCGTGTCCCAGTCCGTGGTGGCGCGCCCCAGCTCCCTGGCCAGGCGCAACTGCGGGTGCAGGACGCGGGAGCCCGGGTCGCCGGTGAGGTGCAGGGTCGCCCCCTTGCTGCACAGCCGGCCGAGGTTGGCGGGATGCGCGGGATCGCCGCGCACACCGAGGATGCGCTGGCCGTCGTGCTCGATCAGCACGCCGCAGCCCACGCCGCAGTAGCAGCAGGTGGCCGCGGTGATCTGCAGTGGCTCATGCATGGCGCGAATCCTCCGACCGGCTGCAGTGTTCGCCGAAGATGATCTGATTGCGGCAGGCGGACAGGTCGCTGGACTCGCGTATCAACCGCTGATACCAGGCGCTGTCGGAACTGTCGCCGTACAGGCAGGCGCCCACCAGCCGGTCGTCGCGCAGCACCAGCTTGCGGTACAGGCCGCTGCTCGGATCGCGCAGCGTGATGGACTCCGTGCCGGCACCTCCGCTGAAATCGCCGGCGGAGAACAGCTCGATGCCGGTCACCTTCAGGCGCGTGGCCACCAGCGAACCCTGATAGCGGCCGATGCCCAGACGCGCCAGGTGCGTGGCGCATACCTGCGCCTGTTCGAACAGGGGGGCCACCAGGCCGTAGCTGGTGCCGCGGTGGGTGACGCATTCGCCCACGGCATAGATGCGCGGGTCGAAGGTCTGCAGGGTGTCGTCGACCAGAATGCCCTGGCGACAGGGCAGGCCGGCCGCCGCGGCCAGTTCGCTGTTGGGGCGGATGCCGGTGGCCATCACCACCAGCTCGGCGGGCAGGTGCGAGCCGTCGCGCAAGAGCACCTGCCGCACCCTTCCATCGGGACCGGCTTCCAGGGCCTGGGTGTTGCCACACAGGCGAAAGCGAATGCCGCGCGCTTCCAGATTGCGCTGCAGCAGCTGACCCGCCTCGCGGTCCAGCTGGCGGTCCAGCAGCCATTCACCCCGGTGCACCACGGTGACCTGCATGCCACGCGAGGTGAGGCCGTTGGCGGCCTCCAGGCCGAGCAGCCCGCCGCCGATCACCACCGCGTGCCGGTAGCGTTCGGCCGCCTCCAGCATGGCGCGGGTGTCGGCAATGTCGCGGTAACCCAGCACGCCGGGCAGTTCGCAGCCCGGCAGGTCGAGGATGAGGGGGCACGAGCCGGTGGCCAGCAGCAGGCGATCGTAGGCGGCCTCGCTGCCGTCCGCGGCAATCACCCGGCGCCTGGCGCGGTCGATGCGCACGATCGGGTTGCCCAGGTGCAGGCGAATGCCGTGGCGCGCATACCAGTCCAGATCGTTGAGGATGATGTCCTCGAAGCGCTGCTCTCCCGCCAGCACAGGCGTCAGCAGGATGCGGTTGTAGTTGGGGTGTGGCTCGGCGCCGAACACCTCGATGTCATAGAGGTCCGGCGCCAGCCGCAGCAACTCTTCCAGCGTGCGCACGCCGGCCATGCCGTTTCCCACCACGACCAGTCTGGGTTTGCTCATGGGGCTTCTCCGTCACCGTTGCCAAAAACAAAAAGGCGTCCTGTCGCCGTGCGACAAGGACGCCTTTGTCCGTGCCGGCATGCGGGCCTTCGCCGTTGAAGGGGGCATGCCGAGTGTGTGAGAGAAGCCAAGCAGGCGGCGTGCCAGGTTGATGCACGCCGCATGATCCGCGGGCTTGGGGTGACGGAAGAAGGTGGCGCGTGCCCGTTACGGGTGCATCGGGCCGGCACCATGCGCGTCCGTGAGTCAGCGCTCCCGCAATGCCTTCAGATAGTCGTCGATGATCAGCGGCTGATGGAAGGGAGTCGCCTGGGCCATGCGCAGCACGGCGCTGTTGTGTTCGTGATGCGCCAGTGCGTAGCCCAGGCGCTCGGCGCAGGTGAAGGCCAGGAAGGTCATCAGCATCAGACGCATGCCGGGCAGGGGCAGGCGCGGCGCGAACAGGATCACCAGACTGGCCAGGCTGCGCAGCAGGATGTGGATGACCAGAAAGCCCAGGGCAATCAGGGCCAGCTCCACTGAACGCAGCAGATTCAGGGCCAGGCTCCAGGACAGATCGTCCAGGTGCTGGTGCTGGCTGGTCCACAGCTGATGATCGACCTGGATGATCAGGTGCATCAGGGCCATCAGCAGCACCTGCCCGCCCAGCTGCACGGAACGCACCAGCCAGGCAAGGGGACGGGTCAGCAGCCAGGCGGGCGCCATGAGCATCAGCGCGTAGCTGGTCAGCAGCGCCCATCTGTAGGCGTGCTGGGGAAGGTTATGGGCATCCGGGATGATCTGCAGCAGATGGACCAGCAGCGCCAGCCAGGCCAGACACCAGAACAGGGTGTCCGAGCGCTGGTGATGGTCGGACTGGTAATGGGTCAGGATGCCCGGCTCGGAGGCCGTGCCGCGCCAGTTGTAAGCGGGCGCCAGAGTGTTCTTCTTCCTGAATACCGACATGCCGCACTCCCCGGATGCATGCATTGGCGACTGCGGATTGGCCTTTCAGGCACTCCGCTTGTTGTCTGAGGATTGTCGGCAGGAGGAAAAAATACTTGAACGGGAGCAAGGTGGCCCCGAAACGGGGCCACCTTGCGCTCAGGCGGCCGGTCGGCGCTGGCGCTGGTAGAGGAACTCCAGCACCGCGCCCCGGTACTGGTGATAGAGCGGATCGTTGGCCAGGGCCAGGCGGTCGCGCGGGCGGGGCAGCTCCACCTTGAGGATGTCGCCCACGGTGGCGGCCGGGCCGTTGCTCATCATCACGATGCGGTCCGAGAGCAGCACGGCCTCGTCCACGTCGTGGGTGACCATCACCACGGTGCTTCTGGTCTCGCCGACAATGCGGATCAGCTCGTCCTGCAGGTGCGCGCGCGTCAGGGCGTCCAGGGCGCCGAAGGGCTCATCCATCAGCAGCACCTTGGGCTCCATGACCAGCGCGCGGGCGATACCGACGCGCTGCTTCATGCCCCCGGAGATCTCGCTGGGATACTTGTGCATCGCGTGGTCCAGGCCAACCATGCGCAGGGCCGCCTCGCTGCGTTCGCGGCGCTCGGCCTTGCTCTGCCCGGCGAACACCTTGTCGACCGCCAGCTGCACGTTGCCCAGGCAGGTCATCCAGGGCAGCAGGCTGTGGTTCTGGAACACCACCGCGCGTTCCGGTCCCGGCCCGGCGATTTCCCGGCCGTTGCAGATCAGCCCGCCCTCGCTGGGTTCCAGCAACCCGGCGATCAGGTTGAGCACCGTGGATTTGCCGCAGCCGGAGTGGCCGATCAGCGAGACGAACTCGCCGCGGGCGATGTCCAGGTTGACGTCGCGCAGGGCCACGAAGCGCCCCTTGCGGGTATCGAAGCACTTGCCGACGCGGGTCAGCTCGACGAACTTGTCCATGAAGGCCTCCGGGTTCAGCTGTGGTAGTCGAAGCGCCGGGCCAGCCACAGCAGGCCCTGTTCCAGGGCCAGGCCGACCAGGCCGACGATGACGATGGCGATGAGAATGTGCGCCACGTTGAGGTTGTTCCATTCATCCCAGACCCAGAAGCCCAGGCCGATGCCGCCGGTGAGCATTTCCG
>DATGNS010000124.1:0-2486 GCA_035306625.1 Pseudomonas sp.
ACACTTTGGGTGATCTGATTGCTGGTAAGGATCCAGGCGAAGATTGACGCTGCCGAGACGATGAACAGGATCACCGCCGTGGTCTCGATCGTCTCCATGCTGACGCGAAGCAGCTTGCGCCAGGTCAGGGTGCGATAAACCACCACGCCAAGGATTAACGCATAGAAGACAGCTGCCACTGCGGCCTCGGTGGGTGTGAAGACCCCGGTGATAATGCCCCCGATGATGATCACCGGCGTTAGCAGCGAGAGAAATGCCCGGGAGAACGTGGTCCCCAGCACCCGGAACGAGAAGACGGCATCACGCTGGTAGCCTCGACGACGGGAGATCAGAAAGATCATACCCATCAGCATGACACCCATGAGCAGCCCCGGAATCAGACCGGCCGCGAACAGTTGCCCAACCGAGGCCGAGGCCATCACGCCATAGATGACCATTGGCAAGCTGGGGGGAATGATCGGCCCGATGGTCGAAGAGGCAGCAGTGATGCCCACGGCAAACTCTTCATCATAGCCGGCATCTTTCATCGCTTTCACCTCGATCATGCCGAGGCCTCCGGCGTCAGCCACCGCAGCGCCAGACATTCCTGAGAAGACGATGCTCGCCCCCACGTTGACGTGCCCCAGGCCACCCCGCATCCAGCCCATCAGGGCCTTGGCGAAGTTGAAGATACGTTCGGTTATGCCGGCGTTATTCATAAGGCTGCCGGCAAAGATGAAGAAGGGAATCGCAAGCAAGGGAAAACTGTCAATGCCGTTGATCATGCGGTGAGCGATGACCACGCTGGGGACCTGCCCGGTGATCAGCACGAAGGCCAGGCATGAGCCGGCCAGGCTGATTGCAATGGGTACACCTAGCACCAGCATGGTGAATAGCGAGAAGAAAAGAAACGCGAGATGGTAGCCCATCACAGCCAGAATCACACAGCCGAGCACGGCCAGCACCGATAGCAGCGGTGTGACGAGGGGCTTTTGCCAACGCATCACGGAGAGTCGGGACATGCAGGGCCTCTTACAGTGTTTTGTCGTTATTGAGGGTGATATTGCCCGGCTAAGGTCGACCTGGCTCCGAAAAGTAGTGCTTGACCATGCGCTGAACGCCGCGTAGGGCCATCATCACGAAGGCGGCACAGACAGCGTAATAGAGCACGCTCTTGGGAACATCCACCGAGACCATCATGCCCCCGGTGCGGCCGGCCAGTTGGTAGGTGATCCAGGCCAACATGCTGTAGAAGAGCACGCAGGCCAGGTCGACCAGGATATTGAGGATTCTGACCAGCCACGGCGGCATGTAGTGATAGAAGAACTCCACCATGATATGGCTGCCCTTGCGCACGGCCATCACGCTGCCGATGAAACCCACCAGAATCAGCAGATAACGAGCGATTTCCTCTGTCCAAGTCGTGGAGTCGCCCATCACATAGCGGGTAAAGAACTGCAGGAAGACGACGAAGATCAGCGCCCAGAACACTACCAGGGTGACATAGTCCTCAACGGCGTGATCGGCGAAACGGAAGTCGTCATCGTCCTCGAAGGCCGCCTTGAAATCGATGACGGGCCCCTGACCTTCGGGTTGTTCGGACATGGCAAGCCTCCTTGCCTGCACCGCCAGCCGTACCGGGCGGTGCAGGGGGCAGGATGGAAGGGAGGAGGTTACTGACCGAGCGCCTGCAGCTGGTCATAGGTTTCTTCGTCCCAGGTGGCTGCATCGCCCAGGTGGAGCGGCTGCACCACGTCACGGAAGGGAGTACGATCGGGCTGATTGACAGTGTTGCCTTGCTCCTCGAACCAGGCGATCAGGTCCTGTTCGGCCTGGACAATCTCGGCGGTGTTATTGCGCGCCGCCTCCTCGAACACGTCGCGGAAGATCTCGCGATCCTCCTCGGATAGCTGGTTCCAGCGTGGCCCGCCGATGATGGTGATCAGGGAATCAGTGATGTGCCCGGTGAGGTTGATGTAGTCCTGAACCTCATGAAAGGCTTTGGCACGAATGGTCGGCAGCGGGTTCTCCTGAGCATCCACCACGCCCTGCTGTAGGGCTAGGTAGACCTCATCGAAGGCAATCGGGGTCGGGTTGGCGCCCGCCGCGCGCGGAAACATCATGTAGAGAGGGGCGTTGGGCACGCGGATGCGCAGGTTTTCCATGTCCGCCGGCGTGTTGATTGCCTTGTTGGAGGTCACGTGGCGCTCGCCGTAGTAGTTGAGCGCCAGGGGCACGTTGCCGGTGGCATTCTGGTAGCCGTCGGCGATCTCCCGAAACAGGTCGCTGTCGGCATAGGCCTGCCAGTGGTCGAAGTCGCGGAACATGTAGGCGGCACCAGCGATGCCGATAGGTCCGTAGGAGCGGCCGGCGAACTGAGTCCCGGTATAGATGACGTCGACGGTGCCGAGCTCCAGGCCCTCGTTGATGTCTTCCTCTTTGCCCAGCGATGAAGCCGGATGGACTTGCATGGTGTAGCGTCCTTCGGTGCGCTCTTCGATCTGCTC